>PBOD01000035.1 GCA_002724215.1 Gemmatimonadota bacterium
CGCTTCGCCGACGGCGGGCAGATGGTGCGCGCGGGCGACCTGCTCTTTCAACTAGCCAATGATCCGCTCCAGGCCTCGCTACAAGAGGCGCTGGCCGATTTCGAGTTGCGGCGATCCAACCAGCGCCGCAGCGCTGAGCTACTGGCGACCGACGCGGTATCGGCCCAGGATGTGCGCGATGATGAGTACGAACTGGCCCGCGCCCGCGCCAAGCAAGACGGGCTCAAGGCCCAGGTCGCTCACCTCGCGGTTCGCGCCCCCTTCGCCGGTCACGTCATCCAAACCTTCACCGAGGTCGGCCAGTGGGTGCCGCGCGGCGGCGATATCGCCCGCATCATTGCCACTGATACCGTCCGCGTCTACGTCAACGTCCCCGAACACCACGTATCCAGGCTTGAGTCGGGCGCGGCAGCCGCTATCGACATCGCCGCGCTCGGCGGCGAGCCCATCGCAGGGCGCATCGTCGCGGTGCTAGCCGAGGGCTATCCCGAATCGCACACCTTCCCGGTGGTCGTCGAGGCCGACAACCCCGGTGGCCGGATACGCAGCAATATGTCGGCGCGGGTTCACTTCCAGATACCACAGAGCCAGGAGGCGGTGCTGGTCCACAAGGATGCGCTGGTCTCCGGCCCGATGGGCCAGATCGTCTATCTCGCCATCGATGGCAAGGCCATCAGCCGCCCGGTGCAGACCGGGTTGGCCCACCAGGGCTTCGTCGCCGTTGACGGCGAAATCGCCCCCGGCGACCTCGCGGTGGTGCGCGGCAACGAGCGACTGATGGACGGCCAAGCCGTGCGCATCATCCGCAAGCACCAGTAGCCTATCATGCGCATCGTCGACTCCGCCATCCATCGCCCCGTCAGCGTCATCGTCGGCGTGCTCTTTGTCGCACTCTTCGGCCTGATTTCGCTCTTTCGCATCCCCGTGCAACTGACCCCCGACGTCGATCGCCCCCTCGTCACCGTCACCACCCTGTGGCCGGGCGCCGGCCCCGAGGAGGTCGAGCAGGAGATCGTCCAGCGCCAGGAGGAACAACTCAAGAGCGTCGAGGGTCTGGTGCAGATGACCAGCGAGAGCTACGACAGCCGCGGCGTCGTCAGCCTGGAATTCAACGTCGGCACCGACCCCGACGCGGTGTTGTTGAAAGTGTCCAACAAGCTGGATCAGGTCTTCGGCTATCCGCTCGAAGCCCAGCGCCCGGTGCTATCGGCCGGCGGTGGCGGCCCCGGCGGCGCGATTACCTGGATTATTCTCGACGCCCTGCCCGGGCACGACGACATCGATGTCGAGCGCTACCGCGACTACGCCGAGCAGACCATCAAGACCGCGTTAGAGCGAGTACCCGGCGTGGCCGAATCCAATGTTTACGGCGGCTATGACCGCGAGTTGCAGGTCATCGTCGACCCCCACGCCATGGCCGCGCGCCAGTTGACCGTGCAGGACATGGCCCAGGCCCTGACCCGCGAAAACGCCAATATCAGCGCCGGCGCCTTCGACGAGGGCAAGCGCCGCTATATCGTCCGCACCGTCGGCCAATACAGGCAGCCCGCAGACATCGAGCAGGTCGTGGTCCGCGGCGGCGACGGCACCCGCGTCAAGATCGGCGAAATCGCCCGCACTAAACTCGGCTACGTCCGCGCCGGAGCATCGGTGCGCCAGAAGGGCCGCCCCTCCATTGCCATCAATGCCCAGCGCGAAACCGGCGCTAACGTGCTCGAGGTCATGGCGGGTATCCGCCGCACCATCGACGAGCTCAACGCCGGCCCGCTGGCCCGTGAGAATTTGTACCTTAAACAGGTCTACGACGAGACCGACTATATCGAGAGCGCCATCGGCCTGGTCCGCTCCAATATCCTCATCGGCGGCTCGCTCGCCGTCCTCGTCCTCTTCATCTTCCTGCGCAGCGTCAGCACCGTCGCGATCATTGCCACCGCCATCCCGATCTCCATCGTCGGCACCTTCCTCGCGATGTCGCTTTTGGGTCGCAATATCAATGTCATCAGCCTGGCCGGAATGAGCTTCGCCGTCGGCATGGTCGTCGACAACGCCATCGTCGCGCTCGAAAACATCTTCCGCCACCGCCAACTGGGCAAAACCCGCGCCCGCGCTGCGCTCGACGGGGCATCCGAGGTCTGGGGCGCGCTGCTGGCCAGCACCCTGACCACGGTGGCGATCTTCCTGCCCATCGTCTTCGTCGCGGACGAAGCCGGCCAGCTCTTCCGCGATATCGCCATCGCCGTCTCCTGCTCGGTCGTGCTCAGCCTGATCATCGCCATAACGGTTATACCGAGTCTGGCCAACATAATCCTCGGCGGTGAGCAAGAGCGCCGATCGGCGCTCGACGCCCTCGGCGAGAAGGTGCGCAGCTTTATCGCCGGCAGCATCTACCGCATTAGCGGCAGCACTGGCCTGCGCCTGGGGGTGGTGGTCTTACTCATCGGCTTGTCCTTGGGAATCGCCTGGACCCTATTACCCAAATCCGAATACCTGCCCACCGGCAATCGCAACCTGGTCTTCGGCATCGTGCTGCCGCCGCCCGGCTACAACCTCGACGAACTGATTCAGGTCGGCCAAACCATCGAAGACGCGCTGCGCCCGCACTGGGAAGCCGTCGACCACCCCGACAGCCCCGAAGCGCTGGCCCTACCCGGCCCCGCCGTCGACAATTTATTTTTCGTCGCCTTTGGCCGTTCGGCCTTTATGGGCGCGCGCGCGGCCGACCCCGAGCGGGTCCGCGAACTGATTCCCATTATCCAGGGCCCTGTATTCGGCGGCGTACCGGGTACCTACGCCATCGTCCAGCAATCGAGTCTGTTCCAGCGCGGCGGCGGCTCGAGCCGCGCCATCGATATCGAGATTACCGGTCCCGACCTCGGACAACTCATCGGCCTGGGCGGCCAGATCTTCGGCCAGTTGCGCCAGGTGGTGCCCGGCGCCCAGTCGCGACCGATCCCCAGCCTTGACCTGGGCAATCCCGAGGTCCGCATCCTCCCCGACCGCGTCCGCGCCGCCGACCTGGGGCTGTCGGCCCGCGATATCGGCGCGGCGGTCAACGCACTGATGGACGGCGCGCTGATCGACGGCTACCAGTACCAGGGCGAGGAGATCGACCTGGTGCTGCGCGGCGAAGAGGACTGGTTCCGCACTCAGGACATCTCGACGCTGCCCATCTACACCCCGCGCGGGCAATTGGTCCCGCTCAACTCCGTCGCTCGCGTCGAGGTCACCACTGGCCCCGAACAGATCAACCATATCGAGCGCAGCCGAGCCATCACCATTCAGGTCATCCCGCCCGAAACCATCGCGCTCGAAACCGCGCTCGACAATATACAGAACCAGATCGTCCAGCCGCTCGTCGATTCGGGTCGCCTATCGCCACCCTATCGCATTGAACTCTCCGGCTCAGCCGATGACCTCAAGCGCACCCGCGAGGCCCTGCAGTGGAATTTTCTCCTGGCCCTGGTCATCACCTATCTGTTGATGGCCTCGCTCTTCGAGAGCTTCCTCTACCCCTTCGTCATCATGCTCAGCGTACCCCCGGCCCTGGCCGGCGGTATCCTCGGCCTCGAAATCGTCAATATCACCCTNGCCTNCCAGCCGCTCGACATCCTCACCATGCTCGGCTTCGTCATCCTCATCGGCGTGGTCGTCAATAATGCCATCCTCATCGTGCACCAGACCCTCAATATTCTCCGCACAGCGCCCGACACCCCCGTCAAAGACGCCATCCGCGACGCCGTGGCCAGCCGCGTGCGGCCGATCTTTATGTCGGTGGTCACCAGCNCGCTGGGAATGATGCCGCTGGTCGTCTTCCCGGGGGCCGGCTCCGAACTGTACAGAGGCCTGGGCAGCGTCGTCATCGGNGGTCTCCTGCTCTCCACCCTTTTCACCCTNTTCCTGGTGCCGACTTTCCTGAGTCTCGCCATGGATTTGCGGAATTGGATCAGCAGACGTAAGCCAGCTGAGGCATAAAAAAACCGGCCCATCGGACCGGCTACAACTAACTAGTTTTTGCCCTTATCCCCGGAGGGTAGTTTGAGGGCATCCCCGTTAATACCGTTTAAAAAGCCAGATTTATCCGCACTCCGGGCACCGCCGCTACCTGCCCCTGCCATGCCCCCACCTCCACGCTCGCCCGCATCCCCGACGCATTGATCGCCCGCACCTGGTCCCGTAAATTCGTCAGCGAAGAAATCTTGATCCACACCGAAATCGGCACCCAGCCCGCCGCCGTATCCTCACCCGTGGCAAAGGCCGTCCCCACCGCCGCCGCCGTCAGCCCCAACAGCGCCAGGGCCTGTTTCTGCTGCCCGATGTAGAAATAGCCGGCCCCNGGCACCACTGCTTCGAGTACCAGCGCAACCAGNCCCGATTTTTGCGGTTGGAAAGCCGCATACCGCGGCTGCACCCGTTGCGCGCCCAATTCGCGCAGCGAGCGNAACTCGCCCAGCGCATAGACCCCAGGCCGCTCCTGCAACGCCCCGATCACCTCGACGACCGCAACCGAATCGGCCTCGATGGACTCGACGCGAAACGAACGCACTCGACCATCTTCGAATACGGCCTCGCCCCACGCCCCATCGCTTGCCATTTTTTCCAGTAGCCCCCGAACTTCCTCGGCATCCATCGCGGCGGCGGCGATTTGCACCGACAATAACAATAGCAAGGCGGCCTTCGCAAACATTCTAAACCTCATCTGAAATCATTGATTTAAAAGAAGATCGGCAACTTTTTTCAATCTACTTGCCGCGGGCTGTGCTGTCAAGGCGCCCCAGCAGCGTTAATTTGTGGAGTCCTGGGCCAATCTGCCGATAATCATANTATTGGAGATCTCAGGGTCGCGTGTGGCCTCGTGCTCCAGAAGGACAGGGACGTCGAAAAAAACCCCACAGGGATGTGGGGGCTTTTTTTGTACCCTCCCCGCCGATCCGCCAATTGCCCCGGTCGACTCCACAGCCTATTTTCAAGCTCCATGAAAACCCTGCTCGAACAGGCGATCGCCGCAACCCGGGACGCCGGCGATCTCACCCTCCAGTACTTCGGGGGTTCGTACCAACTCACCGACAAGGGTGGCGGCGACCCGCTGACAACCGCCGACCTCGCAGCCGATGCCTTCCTCAAAAAAGCCCTGCTCGACCTGCGCCCNGACAGCGGCTGGCTGTCNGAGGAGACCGTCGATGACCGCGCGCGGCTCACCCGCGAGGCGGTGTGGATCGTCGATCCGNTCGATGGCACCCGCGAATTCGTCGCGGGGCTGCCCGAATACGTCGTCGCCGTGGCCNTNGTCGAAGCCGGCGCACCGACGCTGGCCATCATCTGCAACCCCGCCNCCGGCGACCTCTATGCCGCGGTCAAGGATGGCGGCACGTTTAAAAACGGCCAGCGCGTATTTTGCAGCGAGATCCAAGACCTCNCCCAGGCCACCGCCACGGTCAGCCGCAGCGAGATCAAGCGCGGCGAAATCGANCCNTACCGGCCCCATCTGNGCGAANTCGTTCCCGTCGGCAGCGTNGCNTACAAACTNGCTCTGGCCGCGGCGGGAGACTGCGACCTCAACTTCAGCGTTCAACCCAAGAACGAGTGGGATGTCTGCGCNGGCGACTTGCTGGTGCGCGAGGCCGGCGGTCAGATGCTCGACCGCGCCGGCCAGGTACGAGCCTACAACCAGGCCGACCCGCGAATCGCAGGCGGCCTCGCCGCGGGCAACCAGAGCCTGGTGGCGCAAATCCTCCACCACATGCGGGAGAGCTAACCGATGGTCGCGGCCAAAACAGCGGCGATTTTCGTCGAAGAATACGGGGTTTTGCTCGAACTCAGCGGTGCCAACGCCTTCCGGGTCCGCGCCTATACCAACGCCGTGCGTGCACTCGAGACCCTGGCCGCCCCGCTCGACGAAATGCTCGCCGCCGGCACCCTGACCGAAGTCAAGGGCATTGGCAAGAGCGTCGCCGAACTGGTCGCCGAATTCGCTGAGACCGGCACGGCCCGGGCCTACGAAGAGTTGCGCGCCGCAGTGCCCGCCGGCCTGCTAGAGATGCTGCGGGTACCGGGGCTTGGTCCGCGCAAGATCATCGCCATCCGCGAAGCGCTCGGCGTCGCAGACCTCGATGCCCTGGCCGAGGCAGCCCGGGCCGGCCAACTCGCCGACCTCAAGGGCTTCGGCAAGAAAACCCAGGAAAACATCCTCAAGGGCATCGACTATATCCGCGCCCACCAGGGCCGCTTCCGCGCCGATATCGCCCGCGCAAGTGCCGATGAGTTGCTCGAAACGCTGGCACAACTGCCGCAAACTGAGCGCGTCGAAGTCGCCGGTTCGCTGCGCCGGGCCAAAGAGACGGTCAAAGACATCGACTTCGTCGTCAGCGGCACGGATGCCGAAGCCATCGCCGCGGCCTTTGTCGGCCACCCCGAGGTCGAGGAAATCCTGGCCCAGGGCGAGACCAAGTCTTCCGTTCGGCTCAAAAACGGTCTCCAGGCCGATCTGCGAGTGGTCACCGCCGCGCAATTCCCCTATGTCCTGCACCACTTCACTGGCAGCAAAGAGCACAATGTCGCGCTCAGGGCCCGGGCGCAGGCGCGCGGACTGAAAATCAACGAGTATGGCCTCTATCGCGGCGAAGCACTCGTCGAGTGCGGCGACGAAGCGGCCTTTTTCGCCGCGATGGATCTCGCCCATATCCCGCCCGAGTTGCGCGAGGGCATGGGCGAGATCGCGGCGGCCGAGGCCGGNGCATTGCCCGAATTGGTCACCGCCGCCGACATCCGCGGCATGCTNCATGTCCATTCGACCTATTCCGATGGCGCCGATAGCCTCGCNGCGATGGCCGCGGCGGTGCGNGCCCGCGGNTACGAGTATCTGGGGATGGCCGACCACAGCCAGTCCGCCGCCTACGCNGGGGGCCTCANGCCCGACGCCGTTAAAANGCAATGGGAGGANATCGACCGCCTCAACGANGAAATGGCCCCCTTCCGCATCTTCAAAGGCATCGAATCCGACATTCTCACCGACGGCGCATTGGACTACGACGACGATATACTCGCGCAGTTTGACTACACCGTCGTCTCGGTCCACTCGCAATTCAACCTCGACCGCGACAAGATGACAGACCGCATCGTCCGCGCCATCGAGCACCCGGCCGCCACCATCGTCGGCCACCTGACCGGGCGACTCCTNCTAGANCGCGAAGGCTANGAGGTAGACATCGATCGGATTGTCGCNGCAGCGGCNGAACACGGAGTCGCNATCGAGATNAATGCCCACCCNGCGCGACTCGANATCGACTGGCGCCACGTCAAAAAGGCGCGCGACCAGGGCGTCANCATTGCCATCAACACCGACGCCCATTCCATCGGCGGCCTCGACCACCTTCCCTACGGCATCGGCATCGGCCGCAAGGGCTGGCTCCGCGCNGAAGACGTACCCAACGCGCTCGATGCCGATACCATTGCTGCCTGGTTCCAAAACTGAGCGTCGGACTCAGCTCATCGCGNTTGCCGGCCCCTCCTGCGCCGGCAAGACCACCCTCGCCGCAGCCCTGTGCGACCAGCTCGGGGCCCAGGCGCTACCGCTCGACGCCTACTACCGCGATTTTACCGCACTATCCGCCAGCGCCAGAGCTGCATTCAACTTCGACGCGCCCGACGCAATCGACCGCGAGCGCCTCGAGCGCGACCTGCGGCAATGGGCCGCAGGTGAGGCCATTGAGATCCCAATTTACGACTTCGCCACCCACGCACGCCTGGCACAGACCAAGCGCCTGCCACCCGGTGTCCAACTCATCGTCGAAGGCCTCTTCACNCTCTACTGGCCCACCATCAACGCGCTCTACCATCGCAAAATCTTTATCGACGCCCCCGCCGCGCTCTGTCTCACTCGGCGCTTGGCCCGCGATACGGTCGAACGCGGTCGCAGCCCCACTTCGATCCGCGCCCAATACCGGGAGCAAGTCCGCCCTTCATACGAGCGCTATATCGCCCCGACAGCCAAATATGCCGACGTGCGGCTCNACGGCCGCGAAGACCCTTCGGTCCAAGTCGCTGCGATTCTCGCCCGCAGCGCATAAATGGGCGGCCCCGAACAATCCCAGCCCAATACCTTATTTTTCATAAAACATTATTTTTAATATACTTATAATTCAATGTTATATTTTTTCTATCTCCGTATTGCTAAATAAGGCGCAAGCCAGGAACTAAATTTGTACATCTGNACCAAACAAAGGGACACTCTATNAAGGGCGTAGTATTCAATATGTTGGAGGAGTTCGTAGTCGAGAACGCCGGCGAGGAGGTCTTTGAAGAAATACTCGACACGTGCGAGTTCATCACCGTNNAACCCTTTGTCGGCCCCGGCACCTATCCAGACGAGGATCNCAACGAACTAGTGTCGAAAACCATCGCCAAACTCGACATTCCGCTTCCCGACGCGCTTNGGGCCTTTGGCAAGTTCGCCTTCCCCAAGCTCACCGAGAAAGTCCCCGACTGGCTGGTCAACCACGCACACCCCAAAGACTTCCTGTTGCCCCTCGAGAATATCGTCCATGTCGAGGNGCGTAAACTCTACAAGGACGCCGACCCGCCGCGCTTTAGCTTCGCAGACCCGGGTCCCGACGAACTGGTCATCAACTACCAGTCGGGTCGGCGGCTCTACGACTTTATGGACGGGTTGATCGAGGGCGTCGGCGAGCACTTCGACACCGCGNTCGAGTACACTCGNNAAATCATTNCCGAAAATGGTGAAGAATATTGCCAATATCACCTCAAATTCGNCGCAGGAGCCTGAGCNATGGATTCAGCAGTAGCCGCAAAGCGCCTCACCCGCATCCAGGCCAAACTCGAGGTGATGGAAAAACTGNTANANNACAAGAGCCGCGAGCTCTACATCGCCAACCGGGAGGTCGAGAAGACAAACGACCACCTGCAGAATGTCATCAGCTCGATGCTCTCGAGCCTGATCGTCACCGACGCCGAGGGCACGATCCAGACCGCCAACCAGGCGACGCTAGATCTGTTGGGCTACACTGCGGCAGAGCTCACAGGCCAGCCGCTGGCGGCTATCGATGTCGATAGCGATACCATTGACCTATCGGATGTGGATTCGCTGGCCAGTAACAACGCCCTGGTGCGCCAGGAAATCAACTACAAGACCAAGGACGGCGACCCCGTACCGGTGCTATTCTCTAGCTCGGCTATGCGCGACGGCGACGACAAGCTAGAAGGCATCGTCTGCGTCGCGCTGGACCTCTCTAACTACAAGATGCTCGAAAGTCAGCTCCTGCAGTCCGAGAAAATGGCCTCGGTTGGCCAGTTGGCCGCCGGCGTCGCGCATGAGATCAACAACCCGATGGGCTTTATCTTCTCCAACCTGCGAACCCTGGGCGAACACGTCAATGACATCACCGACCTACTCGAAGCCTANAAGGGACTAGAAGAGAGCGTCNAAGCCGGGGCGTTNGAAAANGCCCAGNGCCAGCTCAANGCATTGAATGCAAAGAAAGAGGAACTCGACCTCGCATACCTNCTCGACGATATCGATGAATTGATCNCCGNNTCGCGNGACGGCGCCGACAGAGTGCGAAAAATCGTCNTCAACCTCAAGGAATTTTCGCACGTCGGACGCNAGGAGAAGATGCTTGCCAATATCAACNANGGTCTCGAGAGCACNATCAATATCGTCTGGAACGAGCTCAAATACAAAGTCTCCCTCGAAAAGGACTACGGCGAAATTCCGGAAGTCCCCTGCTACCTGCAAGAGATCAACCAGGTTTTTATGAACCTGCTGGTCAACGCCGGCCACGCCATTGAGGAACACGGCGAGATCAAGGTCCGCACCTACCAGGATAACGGCCACGTCTGCATCGATATTGCCGATACCGGCAGCGGCATGCCCCCCGAGGTGCAAAAGCGCATCTTCGAGCCTTTCTATACAACCAAAGAAGTCGGAGAGGGCACGGGCCTAGGGCTGAGCATGGGTTACCAGATCATCGTCGAAAAGCACGGCGGCGATATACTCGTCGCAAGCGAGCAAGGCGTGGGTACGACCTTTACCATCAAACTACCCATGGTTGCGGTGGGTTACTAAAACGGAACAATACCATGGCAAACTTTCCGCGATCTCTCCATCAAGCGCAAGTTAACGCTTGGGTGTCGTCACCAGCGTCGTCGTTTTGTTGCTGGCCAGTATCGTGTTCGCCGTTCACGAGTATATGGCTTTTCGCGACGACACCGTCGCCCACCGGGAATCGACAGCCTTTATCGTCGGCTCGAACTGCACTGTGACTCTAACCTTCGAGGATCCTAAGATCGCCGCCGAGTTGCTCAGCGCGCTCGAGAAGCAGCCTTTAGACGAGCCTCATAGCGCCCACAGCCATGCCGCTCGTCTTCCTCTGCACCGAGCATACCTGCGGCTGCTATGTGTTGAGGATCCACCTCGTCGCCAGTACCCGGCTCCGCTTCGGGGGATTTAAAAAGAAAAAATTAGTCGAACTCCGCGCTGGCGAATACGCCTATGTCGGCTCCGCCCTCTCGCTCCAGGGCTCGACCTCTCTCGCCCGACGCCTGGTCCGACACGCCACCCGCAGTGCCGACAAGGCTCCACACGCGATTCGCGACGCAATGCTCGAGCGCTTCACGGCCATTGGCCTGACTACGGGTGATCTCCTCCCCCGCGGGCCAAAACGCCTGCACTGGAATATCGATCATCTGCTCGACCTCGACGCAGCCGAATTGACCGACGCCTACCTGCTGCGCACCACACGCCGCTTGGAAGCTTCGTTGGGGCAGTTCATCGAGCGCGACCCCCACGCCTTTGTGTTCGAAAAAGGCCTGGGCGCCAACGANGTCCCCGGCAATACCCACATCCTGCGCATCGAGGCACCTGCNGCCTGGTGGAACGGCCTGAGGCCGCGGCTAAAACNGCACTTCCACCTCTAGCCGGTTCCCGGTTCAATCCAGCCGGACTTCAGCTCCCNGAGCCTGGCTGCGGTAGATCCCGTCGAGAATCTGCAGAACCTGTAAAGACTGCTCCGCCGGCACNGGCGAAGGGNCACCTGCGGCAACAGCGGCGGCAAATTCGACGCACTCCTGCGCGTGGGCTTCCAANCCGTCGTCCATCAACTTGAGCTGTCGGTTGTACTGCTGGCGAGTGCGGTAGTTGCTCTCGTAGACCTCGCACTTGGGCCAGTGCGCCCCACCGTCGGTGCCGTATAGCCACATCTGCATGTCCTCGCCCTGNGTATCGTGGTGCAAGAGCCAGCTGACCTCGATGACGAGCGTTGCCCCGTTGTCGAAGCGCACGAAGGCTGCGGCGAAATCCTCGACGTCGAAGTGGCCGGGGATCTCCTGCCGGCCCCACTGGCTGAACNCCCCCTGTTGATGGGCCAGTTCGGCGCGAGCCACGCCGCTNACCGCCACCGGCTCGGGGTTGCCCATAAACCACAGCGTCAGGTCGAGAATGTGTACCCCGATATCAATGCAAGGCCCACCGCCGCTGTGCTCCTTGAGGATGAAACCGCCGCCAGTCGGCGCCGCGGCCCGGCGCAGCATCCAGCTGCGGGCGTGATAAATATCGCCGAGCGCACCGGTGTCGAGCTCCGCCTTCATCGCCTTAGCCGAGCCCTGGAAGCGAAAGTGTTGGGCGGTCATCAGGGTTTTGCCCGACCTATCGCGCGCGTCGATCATCCGGCGAATATCGTCGGGCGTCGGCGCCAGCGGCTTCTCGCAGAGCACGTGCTTGCCCGCCTCCAGCGCGGCGATGGCCAACGGCGCGTGATACATATTGGGAGTGCAGATATCGATGATGTCGATATCGGGATCGCTCAACAGCGCCTCCGGGTCGGCATGGAGTTTGGTCACGCCGTGCTCTGCGCCAAAGCGCTGTAGCGCCTCGGCCCCTATATCGCTGCCGGCCACTAGTTCGGCGTCTGTGGANGCCTNCCAACCGGGGATATGCGTGCGCGCNATGCCGCCGACGCCGATGATACCGACTTTGAGNTNACTCATNATGTACCTTCCCTNGATCTCTTGNTTTACATCGNGTGAAAAACGTCAGATGCGCTCAAGNGCGTCGTCGCGCATCCAACCGCCCAACCCGTTGGTCAGGCGTACCAGAATCCACTGCCCTTCGCTGCGTACCAGACGCACTTTGGTGCCCTCGTGCGCGGTGAACACCTCGGTCTGGCTCTCTGCCGGACCCGAACGCGCCATGACCTTTTCGGCGACGACTATGGCCTCGTCAATGCCAGCGCGGTAGTAAAGGCGGGAACTCAGCCACAGGGCGAAGACCGCACTCAACACCGCACTCAGCACAACACTCGACAACCACACCGCANCGAGCCGACCAGACGCCAGCAGACGCCGGGCAGCCAGGCCGAAGAGCGCGAAGAAACACAGGGCAAAAAGCAGGCTCAACTGATCCGCGCTGGGCCAGAAGTAAAAAGCGGCAAGACCGCGCAGCACCACATTGCGGTCGTCAGCGGGTTCGCGGTCCTTTTTGACCANATTGGCAAAACGGAGGTTGTTTTCAATGTCCTCGTCGTGTGGCGCCAGACGCCGCGNCCGTTCGTACCAGAGAATCGCCTCGCCCAGGTGGCCCGATTTGAAACTGGCGTTGCCGAGATTATAAAAGAGTCGGGCGTCGCGCACTCCGGTCGCCGCCACTTCCCGGTAGAGGCGATGCGCACCCGNAAAATCTCCCGACCGGTACAGCGCATTNGCCTCGTTATAGAGCCCCGTCGCTGCCGACTGGGCGTCGAGTGCGCTCGCGCCGAGCAGCAGGACCAGGGCCAGCGCCCGCATCAAATCAATCCCTCCAAGCGCTCGACCAATTCGCCCGCCGCCCGCCGTGCCTCAGCCATGTCCTGAGACGACGCCGCGGTCGGGGCGAATCGCGCGAAATCGCAGCGCACTAACAGGTCGCGCAATGCCTCGATTGTCGCGCTATCGACACCGCGCGCTTCCAGCGCCTCGGCACAAGCCTCATTGGTCAGGCCGGCAGCGGCNAGATTGAGCCGGTCGGCAAGAAATTCGAGCACTGCAGCCTGCACCGCGCCGTAAAATTCGGCAGAGGCCCCTGCGGCCAGCAATTCGTCGGCCCGCTGTAAACGGCGCCCGGCCTCGCCCTTGGCCCGGCGCTGCCGCGCGTACGCCACGTCGCCCTGTAGCCGCCGCTGGTGGCGCTGCCAGACCAGCAGGACGCAAAAGGCGACGGGCACCAGCCCCTGTAACGCCCAGAACCACCCGCTGCGGTGCAGCGCCACGCCCGCCCCCAATACCTCGGCGTCGGGCTTGATGTGGCGAATGTCCTGGCCCACCGCTTCGATGTCGCGACGGGTCAACCCATAGCTCTCTCCCACCTCTTCTTCGACACTGCCCTCGCTGTGGATAATAATCGAGGGCGATTCGAGGGTCTGGTAGCGGCCCTGGTGCGGATCGAAATAANCAAAGCGCACTGGCGGGATCTCCATCATCCCGCCCCGCTCGGGAATCAGGATATATTCGAAAGTCCGCCGTCCGCCGTAGACGCCGTTGGCCGTCTGCTCTTGCTCCTCCATTTNGGGTTCGTAGATTTTGNCCCCCGCAGCGCCCNCNACATCCGGNGCCTGTACCGCCGCCATATTGCCCTGGCCCTCGATGACTACCCGCAGCGTCACCGGATCGCCAGCCGGCACGCGCGTGGGCTGGGCACGGGCGCTCAACTCGAAGCGTCCGACCGCCCCGGCAAATCCGGCGGGCCGATTCGCCGCCGGCAGCGGCAAGACCTCAACCTGTATTTCCTCGCTCTGCAAGAGCACCGACTGCGTGCGACCGAAGAAGGGATCGCCAGCGAAGAAGTCGTCTAGCAAACCGCGGCGTCCGCGCTGTTGCGGGATATCACAGGAAATGGCCAGAACGCCGATATCATAGGTTCCGGCGCTGGTCGGGAACAAGGCCACCCGGCGCAGCGGAGCCACGTTGAAGGTCACGCCCTCGAGGATCTCGCGGTGCGATTGCAGTTGCTGGGCGACGAAGAGTTCCTTGACCCAGAAACCGGCAAAGGTCGGAATCTCCTTAAAACCCACGTTGTGCAGGCGGAAGCGATAGAACAGATCGTAGTCTACGGTCAACTGTTGGCCGACGTAAACCCGTTTGTGATCGGAGCGGGCAAGCACGAAGAGATTGTCCTCGAGGCGAAATTCTCCCATTTCGCCCTGTTGCGCCCCGGGCTTGGCCGGTCGCCGACGGGTCCCTTTGACGATCTCGACCTGGATCGCCTTGGTTTGGAACTGCTGACCGCCCAACGCGAGACGAGCGGGGCCAATGCTGATCTTACCGGTCCGCCTGGGATAGAGCACGTAGACCAATTCGCGGGTAAAGCTGGTGTTGAAATTGACCATCTCCATCCGCGTGCTGACCGAGGGTCCTTCGACGTGGAAATCCTTCAGCGAGATTTCCGGCGCCGGCACGTGGCCCAAATTCTCCTGCGAGACGATGCTCAGTGTCAGCCGAATGGGCTCGGCCTGTCCCGAACGGGTCCGATCGACCGCGGCGGTAAACTCTATTTGCGCGGCGACGGGCAGCGCCCAGAGCCCCAGTGCCGCAGCGAGGAATAACGACCGCATCCTACCAATCCTTGTCCTGCGCCCTACCCACGGCGCGAAAACGGCGCTTTTGCGCCTCTTGTTCGCGGTCTTCCAGGGCGTCTAGCAATTGCTCGGCCTCGCGCGGAGAAATCGGTTCGTCCTCACCCGCTTCGGATTGTTGCTGGTCCTGCTGTTGGTCTTGTTGCTGATCCTGCTGGTCTTGCTGGTCCTGCTGGTCCTGCTGGTCTTGCTGGTCCTGCTGATCTTGCGGATCTTGCTGGTCTTGCTGATCTTGCTGGTCCTGCTGGTCCTGCTGGTCCTGCTGGTCTTGCTGGTCTTGCTGGTCTTGCTGGTCCTGCTGGTCCTGCTGGTCTTGCTGGTCCTGCTGAT
>PBOD01000036.1 GCA_002724215.1 Gemmatimonadota bacterium
TTGCGGCAGTGCCAAAACCTCAACGCACAACTGGCTCTTTTTGGAGGGACTTCGCCAAGCGCTCACTGCGGACGCAAATTTTAAGGATGGCGATTACGAGTCCCCGCCAGAACTTGGGCTCCGGGCTTTCTCTACCGTCTACGCAGGCTGGTTCGCCTCTCAAACGTTTTATAGGCAAGACTTACACCTATCATTTCGTGGAAATAATTTCGAGGACATGAATGCGTTTTTGCATGGAGTCTACTCTATGTTTTCAAATCATGATGCGAACGATTTGTTGGGCATGTTAAATACTTGGCAGCAAGCGGATGTTGGCAAACATCCGAAATTCAACAATGACTGTGCCTCGGCGCTATCTTCGATTCGAGCCAAGGCAATTGTAATGCCTTGTGCGACAGATTTGTATTTTCCGCCGCAAGATAGCCAAATGGAGGTTTCCCAAATTCCAAATGCGGAATTGCGCGTGCTTTCATCCGAAATGGGCCACCTCGCAGGTTTGCCACGTGTGGACACGCGAGCTGATACGGTCATCGAGGATGCATTGGACGAACTCCTGTCATAATTCGACATCAGAGTTAAACGCGACATCTGTCTGCTATCGTTTCACTTCCCTTTTTTATATCACCTGGCGCGATTCACTCCGCCCACGTATTCACCGCCACCCGCCCCAATATATACGCCACCGCTATCGCAGCTATCGACCATTGCCCCCGCATCATTATTTCCTACCCGCCCCGCCGCTTGGATACTACTGGATATTTTCGCTTGTGCGGCGGCGGTGGTTTGCGTAGTGTACGGGCCACATCATCACTGACGCAGTTCGCAAAGGAGACACCTTGGCGAATTATCTCTGAGTGCGGCATTAGATAGGAGGTAGTAGGATGCATCGACTTGCCAGATTTTTTGTTTTCTCCAGTATATTGTTTATTTGTGGATGTGGTGAAGATAGTAGTCCGACGGCCACCAATACCGACCCTGATTTGGTCGTCGGAACATGGATCGACTCAGATGGAGATGAGTGGACATTCAACGCCGACGGCACGTTTCTCGATTACGACGGAGATGAAGGAACGTGGGCTGTAGACGGAGACAAAATGACGTGGACGTACATGGATATTGCAAGCATGACATTTACTTTTTCTGTCGGCGATGATGTAATGAGACTCAGCGCAACCATTGACGGTGCAGAGGAACGCGAGGTTTGGAAACGGAAGAATTGAGCATAGTATCGTATGAGGTCTTGAAAAAAGCAATTTACTCAGCCTAAAGACCGCTAACACCACGCCCCCGCCGCTTGAATGCGACGGGGGCATTTTCGCAGGGCGGTATGACCGCTTCGATGGGGGCGGCTTGCTGGGCTGGAGGATAAGCCAACAGTCGATGGACGTGCCACCGATCATACGCGCCATCGGCATAGCATCGAGTCACCGGCGTTTTAACCTGGGCCAACAAGGGCTTGAGTTGCCGTGCATCGTCCCCATAGGCGTCCGTCATCTGCTGCGCGACGATCTCCTGTGTGTCCGCGTTGATCCCCAGATGGAGCTTACGCCAGGTCCGGCGCGTCGACGCGCCGTGTTGACGCGCCGTCCACTCGCCTTCGCCATAGACTTTCAACCCCGTCGAATCGACTACCAGATCCATCGGACCGTCCGTAGGCCGCACCGGTAATGCGATCGTCAGATCCGCTTGCCGACGCGACAGCGTCGAATAGTCGGGCACGGCCAACACCTCATCCAAGCCCATCAACGTCCACAACGACGTGACAAACCCTTGCGTCTGGCGCAGCCCCAAATTCAGCAATCGGCGCAGCGTCAATGCCATCTCAATCGCCTGATCCGAGTAGGTATACTGTGCACCGCGCTGGGATGGGCCTTCGTAATACCAACTCGACACCACCGACTCATCCACCCATAACGTCAGGCTACCCCGGGCGATGAGCGCTTGATTATACGCCGACCAGTTTTTGACCCGATAGACCCTTTTTTTCTTGACCGAGGAAGAGGCTTTCGATACGTTGCTCATCGCAGGCTTTCTGGGAAGAGAGGGACGTGTTTCTTGCCGGAAATAACACCCAATCTAACTGGAAAGTCTGTCTTGTTTCAACGCCTCAACTCCGATTCATGCAACAAAGCCACGAATCGCTCAATAGCTCCATCCGAAAAATCATTAAAACCCGTCGGGCCTTTGCTTCCGATGAGGCCGCGTTAAAATTGATCTACCTGGCTCTGCAAAATATCGCTAAACGATGGACCATGCCGATTAAATCGTGGAAAGCGGCCCTTAATCAATTTGCTATTCGATATGAGGAACGGCTACCCACAAGATGAAGGCTAGTTACACAAAATTCTTGACAGACCCGCATGCGTTGGCCCTGTGCGAACTGAATTACGTCGACAGTCGTTCTCTATATAGGTTAGCGACCTATCGACGCACGCCTTTACCCGGTTGATCGTGCAACGCACCGTTCGACAATGCATTACATTGAAAGTTATAGTAAAGTGAGACCTAGCTGTANCTTTATAGTGCGTTCTACGCTATGCATATCTTCCCGAGACACCTGTCCCATTTGCCCCGAGAGTCGTTCTTTGCTCACAGTAGTTAATTGGTCAGCCATTGCTTTGCACTGTTGCCCGGCAACCGTAACATATGCTTCGCTCGCATAGAGCTTTGCGATATTGGATGTCAGAGGCACGACCTGAACGCGATTTAAATGCCTATTTGAAGCATTATTGCTGAGGATGACGNCTGGCCGGCGTTTGCGGATTTCGCCCCCTATAGAGGGGTCAAAATTAACCCACCAAACTTCACCTCGGTTCATCGGCACTGTCTCCTNTGGTAGCTTCCGCCCATTCTAATGCTTCGGCTTCTCGATCCTCATCTCGTGCCATCTCCGCATAGGCATCTTCCAATGATTGAGGGCTTACATGCGGGCGCACTAATTCTTCAATGAATCGACTAATCCTTCTTTTGCCGATTGCATTATGGAGACCNTTATAGACTTCCTCGTCTATCGTAATAGTAAGTTTTTTCTGCATTTATGCTGTTCTCCAAAGAAATCTAATGCAAGGCTGAGGCATCTACACGTATACTATACGTGTATTCGTGTTGTGTCAAGGAAGTTTTGGTTATGGATGACGTTTCAATCGTTGATGGCTCAGNATATGTGNAANGGTCGGCAACGAGCGATCGGTGTCGACTTCGACGTGGATGGGGTGGGCGTCGATGCCTAGGGTAGTGGCGCTGAAAACGGTCGGGGGCATGNCAGTTTTCTTTCTGCGGTAGGGCAGGATAGCAACAAGANACGTGCCGAGGGATTTTNCCTCTGAAAGCGACCGTGCAGGTGCATACGGGGCGTTACCTATGGGTGACATGGACGATACCCGGATTACATTGACGATCCGGTTCGAACTACATTGGGGGGAAACGTCTTCACCAACTGCCGTTAGTTTTTTTCGAAAAGTAAACACTCATGCTACGGTCTGCTCGGGCGAGACCCGCNGCGCCAGTCNGTNGCCAGTCAGTTGCTCGATGAAAAGTTGGAGATCTGGTGCACCCGCCCTTTGGGGGCGATCCCCTACCTGGTGCTGGATGCCCGCTACGAAGAAGTGCTCACGGGGTGCATATCGTCGACGTGGCGCTGCTGATTGCCGAGGGCGTGCAGGCCGATGGGAAACGCTCCGTCTTGGGCGTGAGTGTCTCGCTATCGGAAGCGGAAGTCCACTGGCGGACCTTTCTGGCCGCCTTGTTAGAGCGTGGGCTGCACGGGGTGACCTTAATCGTCAGCGACGATCATGCCGGCCTGAAGCAAGCCCGCCAAGCCACGTTGCCGGCCGTGCCCTGGCAGCGCTGTCAATGGCATCTCCAGCAAAAAGCGCAAGCCTATGTCCCCCAACAGGCCCTGCGCGCTGAAGTAGCCCAGGCCCTGCGCGATATCTTCCATGCACCCGACCGAGAAGAAGCCGATCGAATGCTGGAGCACTTCACCAAACGCTATGAAAAAATCGCACCCAAACGGACCGAGTGGGCGCAAGAAAACATCCCGGAAGGCTTGACCGTTTTCGCCCTTCCGCAAGCCCACTGGATGCGCTTGCGGACCACCAATGGGCTGGAACGACTCAATCGAGAGATCAAACGACGCACCCGAGTCGCCGCCATCTTTCCTAACGTAGAGGCGCTTCTACGCTTGGCCCGTGCCCTACTCGTCGAGATCGATGAAAAATGGAAGATCGGGAAAATATACCTCAACATGAAGAGCGAAAACTAATTCGATTCTTACAGAAAAATTGTTGCGCTATCTGAACACCGGCGAGTGGTGCGACCGCAACGGAATCGCGCTCGAAAAACTCTACGGGGTGGAACTGCACCCGCGAGGCGCAACACTACCAGATCTGGGACTCTCGCCCTTACTCCCCACCGATCTCGCATGCCTGTCCCAAGACGCAATCGGCGACCCACAGTACACGATCGAAGGATGGCTCGACCGGATCGACTGACGCATCTGATGCGGACCATACCAGCTGATTTTCGCAGACCAGCTGGGCCGAAATTGGGGGGGGCACACCATGTGTACGGTCGCGCACGGGAGCAGGGCTTGTCGGATACGGTGGAGCGAGTGGCGGGTGCATTGGAATTAGACGAAAAGTGTGCAACAGCCGGAAATTGGCCTAAAAAAAGAAAGCGCAACCGCTTTTGAAAATAAGCCGTTGCGCTTAGAAGATCATGGTGGAGCTGGACAGAATCGAACTGACGACCTCCTGAATGCCATTCAGGCGCTCTCCCAACTGAGCTACAGCCCCATCAGACCTGAAAAAATAAGCAATTCCCCCTGAGCGTCAAGGTACCGAAACATCACTCTCCGTTGACGACCACCCCCATATTGAGGTCCTCCGCCGAGTAGTCGTCGCGGTCGGAAAAACTCGGTCCCATCGAGAAGAAGGCGACGCGGATCTGCACCTTATCGCCGGATGAAAAGCGGTCTCCCGTGACCAGCTTGAGGATACCCAGTGTATCGTTACCCTCCTTGGCCTGGCTAACACTGGCAGCGCCGGTGCGCCACTGACCGCCTTCCATCACCTCAATGCTGAAGCCAGGCGGGGCGATAAAGGGCTGAACNGGCTCGAAGGACGAGCCTTCGAAAGACAGCGCATCTACAGGATCGATCTCGAGCCGGAATTCGAACTGCTTGACATTGGACATGCCCTGTGCCNCGAAGGTCAGGGGGATCTCCTGGCCGGGTCCGTTGGCNGTGAATTCGCCNTCCTCGATGCGAATGCTCTTGATATAGCGACCGTCGAGNTGGGCTTCGAGTCCGAGCGCGTCCGAGCCGGGNGGGCCGGGCAGGGCGGGCAGGCCGCCCCCGCCGGGCACTCCGGCTTCCTTGGGGGTGTCGGTGCCGCAGGCGGCCACGGCGAACAGGCAGAATAGGGTGGCTAGGCGCGATTTCATGGCATTTCCTCGAATTTATATCCAGACCCCGAGAACATAGACCTTATCGGCCGTGAATACAAATGGGACCCGTGTGATCTAAGTCAACTACGGCGGCACGTAATTCGTTATATTGATTGCATATTACAGGATCTGTCCTTCGACCCGGACGTCTTTATCCACGTCCCGGGAAAGGAATGTACATGCGTTTTGCACTCTGGCGCGTTGCGCTGCTTTGCGCGCTCGTTGCCCAGCCGGCGCTGGCCGGCACCAACGCCGGCTTTAGCGCTACCCTCGACCCGACTGAGATCCGTGCCCCGGCCGTCGGCGATCAGATCGACATCGCCATCCAGATCGAGGGCGCCGTCGCAGCCAAGCACGCGCTGGTGACCGCGCGCTACGACTCGTCGCTGGTCGCCTTCGTTGCATTTACTCCCGGCGACCTGATCGACGGGCTGGTCGCTCCCCCGGGCATTCCCGAGCCCGTGGGCAGTGGTCTAACCGAGGTCCAGAGCGGCGGCACCCAGCTCGGGGGCACGCCGGGCGCTGGCGCCGGGCTACTGGGCACGCTGAGCTTCGAGGTGGTGGGAGCGCTGTCGGGAAGCGACGGCTATATCTCCATCACGGAAATACAGATTAACGCCTCGGTCACCGACGCGGACACGCTGACCTATGCAGATGGGGAATTCGGCATCGGCCTAATCCGGGTATTCGCCAACCGGTTGTTTAATTTCGAGGTCAAGCGCGGACACGACGGGGCGACCATCTCGTGGCAGAGCCGCTGGCCGGGCATCGCCGACTCACTGCGCTACCGCGCGGTGGGCGACAGCACCTGGACCCAGCTCATCGGCACCCTCCAGCAGACGGCCACTGCTGCGGATATCGCCGCTGTGAAGACCATGCAGGCAGCCGGGATTGAAGCCGAGTCGGCGACCATCGCGCAGATGGATTCGGTGCTGGGCTCGAGCTTGAGCGCAGAGCAAGCGACTTTGTATGGCCAATTGGACGCAGCGCTGCGCAATCGCACCCACGCCTTTGTGCTGACGGGCCTTACAGCCAATACCCAGTACGAATACGAAGCTCGTTCGATCAGCTTGGCGGGAGCATTCAGCCCGGTGGCGAACGGGCTGTTTCGCACGCGGCTCGAGCCGGATTTGCGCGTCGCTGTCGGCACTGACCTCGACATCCAGACCACGCCGAGCGCGGCGACGGCGACCTGGTTTACCAATCGCGCGGCCGACACCCGTTTCGCCGTCGCGCTGCCCGACGAAGACTTTCCCGAGGTCGTGCCGATACTCGACGGCGGCGGCTCGCTGGTACACCTGGCGCTGGTTGGGGACCTGCTGCCGGGCACCGAGTACAAATACCGCGTCACCTCGCGGCTGACCGGCGTCGACGCGCTGATCGCGCAGGGGCTGATGACCGAGGAGCAGGTCACCTTTACCAAGACCGGCACCTTCCGCACCAAAAAGGAATCGGTCCCGCTGCGCTTTCTCGGCCCGCCGCAGCGGGTGATCAGCGCCGACGGGGCGATCATCAACTTCCGCCTCAATCAGGTCGCCGGCGCACTGCTCGACTACGGGTTGGTGCGCGAGGGCGCTGAGGGCGAGGAGGTCATCTACGACTGGAGCGCTTCCTCGGGCGAAGTCCTCAATGCGCATAGCATCACCATGGCGGGCCTCGACCCGTCGAGCACCTACCGCTATCGCATCCGCGTGGTGTCTCCAGCCGGCGATACGCTCAGCACCGACCCGACCGGCAACGACCAGTGGAGTCGCGACCTCAAATTGCGGACCTCGGCCGCCGGCGACACGCTGCCGCCCGTTATCGTGGAAGGCCCGGTGGTGGTGATCCGCGACGTGCTGGCCGTGGTGCGTTTCACCACCGATGTCGAGACCCAGGCCACCGTGTTTTTCGGTACCAGCGGCGGCACCTATGGCACGCCGGACGAGTTCGAAATCGTTGATCGCACCGCCGATGGCGCCCTGAACTTCGCGCGCGAGCACAGCGTGACGATCTCGGGACTGGAGGCGAGCACAGCCTACGAGTACGGCGTCGAAGTGACCGGGGCTAATGGCAAGACCACCAGCTTCGAGCCGAGTCTGGCTGCGGCCAAGCGCGCAATGACGATGCAGCCGCCAGGCGGCGCGGGATCCTTTACCACCAACAGTGATCCCGACACGCAATTCCCGGTGATTCTCTCCGGCCCAACGGTGACATCGCAGACCCACGACACCGCGATTATCGAGTGGACCACCGACGAGCCGGCCAGCAGCGTGGTCGAATTTGGCGCCGCGACCATCGACGAGGAAGTCTCTTCGGGCAGCAACACCTTCGATCACAAACTCACCCTGAGCAACCTCAATTCCGGGACGACCTACAAGTACGTTGTCGGCTCGACCGACGCGGTGGGCAATGGCGCCACCGAGAGCGCACAGGCGGTATTCACCACCGACCCAGAGATCGACCTGACGGCGCCGATCATCACTTCCCAACCCGAGGTGATTTACAAAAACGACGAGACGGCCACCATCCAGTGGCGCACCGACGAGGATGCCACCGGGGTGGTCGAATTCGGCACTACCACCGACCTGGGTTTTATCCGCGAGCTGACCACCACCGGCCAGGTGCACGAGGTTACACTGACCAATTTGACCGCGGCCACGACCTATTACGTCGAGGTCGGGTCCTCCGACCTGAGCAACAATGGGCCAACCGCAAGCGAATTGCTCGAATTCACCACCGACGCCAGCGCCGACCTGTTGCCGCCGGTGATTGCCGATATCCGTGCGGTGGCCGCCGACTCCTCTGCGATTATCACCTGGAACACCGACGAGTTGGCCGACAGTTTCGTCGAATTCGGGGTCGATCCGGCGCTGATCGACCTCAAGGTCGGCGATACCAAAGACGTCACCGCGCACGAGATGACGCTGACCAATCTGACGCCGGGAACGACATACCATTATATCGTCGGCTCGACCGACCGCGCCAACAACCCGCCGACCGAAAGCGACACCCTCAGCTTTGCGACCTTGGCCGAAGCCGACACCACGCCGCCGTCGGTGCCGTTCAATCTCAGCGCGACGATCGGCAACCGTCAGGTGCTGCTGGCCTGGGACGCCGCGCTCGAGCTGGATCTCAACGGCTTCAACGTCTACCGCCGCACGGGCAGCGATGCCTTCGCGCTGATCGGCTCCGGCGTGCGCGACAACAATTTCGTCGATCCCAACGCCACTAACGAAACCGCATACGACTACCAGGTCACTGCCATCGACCGCC
Organism: Gemmatimonadota bacterium; assembly: GCA_002724215.1. GTDB lineage: Bacteria > Latescibacterota > UBA2968 > UBA8231 > UBA8231. Next base: position 8,704 of record PBOD01000036.1, read on the forward strand.
AGAATCCGCCCAATGAGAGCGCGGCTTCCACCGCCGTCTCGGCCACGCCGACCTCCTCGGCCGCGCCGACCACGCCTATCGAGCTGGGCCGCTCGGGCGACTTTCTCGCCCCGACCTTCACCTTCGCCAACGCCAGTCCCTTCCACGCCGGCGCGACGCTGACCTACACCATTCAGGTCTCGACCCAGGCCGATTTCTCCAATGTCACCGCCTCGGTTTCCGGCCTGGCGCAGGGCGCTGGCGATGCCGGCGCGGGCCAGACGGCCTGGACCATCGACCGCAAGCTCAGCGCAGGCGCGACCTATTTCTGGCGGGTCCGCGCCGTCGAGGGCAGCCTGGTCGGCGAGTTTTCCGCACCCGAGGAATTTGCCGCCGTTGCTGCCGGCGCGCTAGCCGGCGATTTCAATGGCGATGGCAGCGTGCTCCTCGACGATTTCTTCCTCTTCGTCGATTTCTTCGGCAGCACGGCCGACGACCTGGCCAAGCCCTTCGATCTCGACGGCAACGGCCAGGTCGGACTCAGCGACTTCTTCGTCTTTGCCGACAACTTCGGCAAGACCGCCGCCGGCAAGCGCTTTGCGGACCCGACCGCGACCGACGACCGCGCCCGCTTTGCCCTCGAAGCCTTCGGCGGCACCCGGCAAGAACAGCGCAAGATCACCGTGCACCTGTGGGCCGACCAAGTCCAGGACCTCAAGGCCTACGGCGCCGCGCTGCAATACGACCCGACCCAGGTGGTATTCGAAGCCGCCCGGTCCGGTCCCAGCCCTCTGCTCGCAAGCCGCGGCGGCAACGCCCCGCTCTTCGGCGTGCTCTATCGACGCCCCGGCCAACTAGTCCTCGGCAACGGCCTGATAAGCGGCGAACCTGTATCCGGCCGCGGTCTGCTCGCCGAGCTCGACTTTCGCCTGCTCGGCGGCAGCGACGAGGCGGTATTTGATCTGAGCGAGGGCTATGTGGCGTCGTCGGGCACGCGGGTGCGGCGCGTAGCACAGCTGGATGCAGCGCGCCTGGCCCCGCGCCAATTCGCACTCTTCGCCAATTTTCCCAATCCCTTCAATCCCTCAACGAGTATCGAGTATGCCTTGCCCGAGGCGACGGAGGTAGAACTGGCAATCTATGACGTATTGGGCCAGAAGGTGCAAACCCTGGTCGCCCAGCAACTGCAGGACGCGGGCTACTACCGCCTGACCTGGGACGGACGCGACAGCGCGGGGAGGGGCATCGCCAGCGGAATGTACTTCTATCGCCTGGCGACGCCGAAGTTTGTCCAGACGCGGAAAATGACGCTAATCAAATAGGGTCTTGAACCGATAGCGCGGATATAAAATATTCAGGGGCGAGGCTAATCGATGATCTACTACTACACTACCATTTTCGTCTTCTTTCTGCTCTGCCTGGCCTATGCCGCCTACGTGCTCTTTACGCGCTATACCACCCTGCGCAGCCTGCGGCAGCTGGGGTTCCGGGTACGGATGCTGGCCAAGGGGCAGGCAGCGAACCTGGGTATGTTGCTCAACGCCCATCCGTTGTTGCTATTTTTTTGCGACCGGCTTTCTATTGAGCTAGAGCGCGAGTTGGAGCGCATGGAACGCCGGCAGCACCTGCACACGCCCTATCACCGGCGGCGGCCGGTGTTTTTTCCGTCCGAGCGGTTGCGGTTGTTGACCCACCGGGTGGAGCGGCTGGAACAGAGCATCTGAACAAGCGTCAACGGGCGCAAAACCCAGAGCGAATTTCGCAAATTGCAGGATTAGTTGCGCGCGCCCGGGCCAGATGATAGATCGCATGGCCCCATGCGCGACGCGTCGGGATCTGCAGGCCCGTCTGGCCGCTAGTGCCCGCCTTCCGGGCGCGAAGTGCAATAGGGACGATCGGGCCGCTCTTCGCCGTGGGCACTGCGCTGAGCGGCGCATTTTTGCGGCAGCGATCCTGCTTATCCCTGCCGCACGATGTGGCGGTCGCCATACCCCCCGCGCGGAAAGCGCTCCAGCGCCAGATCCCCCGGAATATAGTGCCAGGCCGTGCTGTAGCGGGTGCGGTCGCTGTGGTTATCGCTCGTGCCGTGGAGCAGATTGGCCGAAAAAATCACCACGCTGCCGGCGGCAAGGGGCAGCGCCACCGCCTGTGCGCTGTCGATCTCGGTCCAGCTGCCGTGCATGCCCTTGGCGCGCTGGTGCTCGACAATCTCGCCCATCAGGTGGCTCTGCGGCACGACCTGCAGGCAGCCATTGTCGAGGTCGGCATCCTGGAGGTAAATGCCGCAGGAGATGATCTGGTCGGACGTGGTGCCAAAGTAGAAGTTGTCCTGGTGCCAGTGGGTCGAGGTGCCACCGGCAAGCTTGGGGAAGAACTTGGTGCCAAAGCAATCGAGATTGGGACCGAGCAGGGCGGCGATGCGATCGACGATGGCCGGCTCCGACGCCAGCTCCAGAATGCGCGGCTCGACCTCGCATACGCCCTGGACCTTGTGCAAGAGGCCAGAGATCGGCGCGCCATCGTCGTCGAGCTCAAACGAGAAGTGGGGGACGGGCTCGGACAGGGCATTGCCCTTGGCGACGAGCTCGTCGAAGACGCCGAGATAGTGGGCGAGCCGGTCGCCGGTGATCAGCTCCTCGAAGGCGAGGTAGCCCTCCTCGCGAAAGCGGACAATTTCTGCGCTGGTCAGCATAGTGGATCAATCCCCTGTGGGTAGTGTCATCTTCAATGTAAGCGATGCCCCGTCGCGCCGCATTTCCATTCCTATATCGGCCTCAAAGTCGGCGAGTTGAGCATCGACATAGGCGTCGATGGCAGACAGGGCGACCGAGAGTGCGAAGTAAAGCAGGCGGGTATTGCGGCGCGCAGCGCGATTCGCGTGGGTTTCGGGGGTGGGGGCGGCGTCGATGGTGCGGTGCGCGGCGATGACGGCGCTGAGGGCGGTGGCGCTGGCACCGGCGAAGAACAGCGCCTTGAGGGGGCGACCGTTGTAGTGCTGGCCCCAGCCGGGTAAGACCGCCGAGCGCAGTAGCGCCGCGCGCGGCGTCGACAGCGAGTCGGCGCGGGTCGAATCGGCCTCGGCGGCCAGGGCCGGACGACTGCACAAAAGCAGAAGTAAGAGGCTAGGCGCCCAATAGCGCGCCGGCCGCNATCGGATAACCCCGCGCAAAGGCCGTGCCCTCCATGGCGGCTTTGCCCGCCGGTTGCACCTCGGTCAAGAGCANCGCCCCCTCGCCGCAGGCGACGACCGGCCCCTGGCGGTCGTCGGCGCTAAGCANGGTACCCGGCGCGCCGACGCCGTCTGCGCGCTCGGCCCGGTGGATCTTGAGCGGNTGGCCCTGCCACGTAGTGAATGCGCCGGGGACCGGATTCATGCCGCGGATCTGATTGCGGATTGCTGCGGCCGGGCGCTGCCAGTCGATGCGCCCGTCTTCCTTGTCGAGCTTAGGTGCGCGCGTCGTGCCCTCGGGGTCCTGCGGCCGGGCGCTGAGCGTGCCGNCTTCGAGGCCATCGACGGTTTCGACCACCATTTCGGCCCCCGTCTGGCACAGCCGCGCCTCCAGCTCGCCGGCGGTCTCGTCCGGGCCTATACCCACGCGGCGCTGGAGCAATATNTCGCCGGCATCGACGCGGGGATTGAGCTGGAAGGTGCTGATGCCGGTCTCCTGCTCGCCGTTGACCACCGCCCAGATGATCGGCGCGGCCCCGCGGTAGGCGGGCAGCAGCGAGGGATGGAGGTTGACCGAGCCGAGGCGGGGGATGGCGAGCAATTTTCCGGGCAGGATGGAGAAGGCGACGACTACGAACAGATCGGGCGCCAGGGCCGACAGCGCTGCGGCCAGGCCCGGATCGCTGATCGAAGCGGGCTGCAAGACGTCGATGCCCAGTGTCTGGGCGCACTCTTTGACGGGCGGTGGCGCCAACTGCCGGCCCCGTCCCTGCGGTCGGTCGGGGTTGGTCACNACCGCGGCGAGCTGGTGCCGGCTCTCGNCGAGGGCCTGGAGGGTGGGGATTGCAAACTGCGGCGTCCCCATAAACACGAGGCGCACTATTTCTTGTCGTCGCTCTCTTTGTTCTTGACCCGCGAAACGGCCGCNCGNGAGAGCTCGATCTGAACGTTTTCGGCGATCTTTACCACCAGNAGATCGTCTTTGATATTGGTGATGACGCCGTGGATGCCGCCGCTGGTGACGATCTCATCCTTTTTCTCCAGTTCGTCGATCATCCGCTGGGAGTCCTTCTGCTTCTTCATCTGCGGGCGCAGGATCAGCAGGTAGAGCACCAGGAACATCAGCGCGAAGGGCAGCAGCGAGGCGATGGGATTGGGCGACTGACCGTCGGCGGGTGGGGCGCCCATGGCGTGGGCGGTGGAAATGAGATCGAACACGGGCTTCCTTTCGGTAGGGTAAAAGCTCTAAGGAATCTAATAAAAAACCGGGGTTGAGGTAGTCCTGCTGCGTCCAGCGCCCATATTATTTGCGGACATTAATGCAGAGGCATAGATGAGCTAAGACCTGCATTGCAAGTGCGGCGTCGCTGCAATGTACTGGTTGGCNGAGGCCCCGGAGGCCGAGGACCGCCCCGATCGCAATGCCGGGCCGGTCGATGCAACGCCGATAATCCCGGGCATACTGCTCGACCGGNACAACCGCGGCCCGCTGGCCTCTGGCATCAGCACCTTCGATCCCTATCGCGCCCAGTGGGTCGATACCTACAAGGATGTCGGCACCGTCGCCGANGTTTTTCGCACCTCGCACCCGGGCAAACACCGCGCCATCCTCCAGGAATACGCTTCTTGTGCTACAGNTACACCGCTCTGCTACAGGACTACGAGGATGGCCATCAGGGCCAGGGCGACGCCGGCCAGCGTCGTCGGCGCCCACGGCTCGCGCCACAAGAAGCGGGCGGCGAGATTGTCCAGGACCACNACCGTGCAACCCATCAACGGGAAAAAGATCGTGCCAGGGACCTGGCTGAGCGCAGTGAGGATGACGATCAAGGCCGCCATATTNTAGACGCCGATGCCCGCGCCGGTGGCGATCTCGCCNCGTTGNGGCCGGCGCCGCTTCAGCAGGAGCAATAGCGTGCCCCAGGTGCCCGCGACCAGGCCGGTGACCATCAGGAATTTGGGCTGGTCGTCGCTGAGCGCGGCGTATTCGACCCAGCGCAGACAGGTCAGGCTGGTGCCCTGCAGGCCNAAGACCAGCANCACCAGGCCCAGATCGCGCAAATTGCCCAGGTGCAAAAGGTCACCGGCGTCGCGCGTCATCAGTACCAGGGCGCCCAGCGCCAGCAGCGCGCCGAGNGCCTGGGCGGTGGTGAAGGGCTCGCCCCAGAGTAGTGCCGAGGTGGCGGTGGGCACGATCAAGGACAGGCGGAAGCCGGTCAATACGGCACTGGCTCTGATCTGGGTCAGGGCGTAGGTCATGGTGCCCATGGCGGTGATGAAGACGGTGCCNGTGACCAGACCGAGCAGGGCGGTGCGGCCGCCGATGGTGAGCTGGCCCTGGCTCAGATAGTACAGGGCCAGCAGGGCGGAGAGCAGCAGGTAGTTGGTGGTGATCACGACCGGGGCGTAGTGGCCGCGGCGTTGGGACCATTTGAAGGCCTGGCCGAAGCCGAATTCCATGGCGAAGGCCAGGGGGAGCCAATGCAAGAAGGGGTCTCCGAAAGGCGCGACTAGACGGTCGGGTCGCGGGGACTATTTTCGCTTATTTTCGCCCGGCATTCTGCCGGGTTCCGAGAGGTGACTGATCCAGATTCTACATCCGGTTAGTCTGGGCCACGAGCCGCTGCGATCGCCCCCTCGACCCGACCTCCGCGTCTACTGCGAGTCTAAGGGATAAGAAGGAGCCGAGAATAAAGGGTAGAGGAGATAGTGTCAAACGGTTTGACACTATGGGGGTTTTGTTGATAGGGTAAAGAAGAACGGACTTTCGACAAAGGCGTTGATATGGTCAAAAGGGCGAATGGAGTCAAGGGACGCAGGAAAGGTTTAAACAAACACCAGCGGGCGGCCTTCCGCGAGGGCGAAGAGCGCATCGGACGCGAGGAGATCAGAGCGTTGTTGCAGCTGTCGGAGAGCAAAGATCCCGCAGATCGTCTGCAGGCGGCTTCTTTGCTCTGCCCCTGCCATGTGCGCAAGCGCATCGAGGAAGTGTGGGCGGCGCTGTACCGGATGCTGGAAGACGGCGACGTAAAGGTGCGGCGGGCCGCCTGGCACACGCTCGAAGACGGGGGCAAACCCGACGATCCAGCGCTCGATGAGATCATTGAGCGCACCCTTGAGTGCGACAGCGATAAGCAGGTGCTGGGCTTCGCGCGACAGTTTTTCCAGGGGCGGGAGCAGCGCAAGCAAATCGAGTTTGCGGCGGCGGCGATTTCCGACTACGCCGAGCGCGGCAAGTGCGACTTCTGCGGCGAGTCCAACGCGCGGGTCAAGAAGGATTTCACGACCGAATTCGAAGGGCGTTTCGCCCTGGTTTGCGAGCCGTGCGACCAGGTCGCGTAAAGTTTGCCATACACCCACAGCAAAGCCCCGCTCGACACATGGTCGGGCGGGGCTTTGCTGTGGGTGGGCCGGAACTTTTCAGTCCGGGTCGGGAATATCGCTGCGCTGCAGGGCGCTGACGCCGACGGCGGTGCTGGGGATCTCGGTGCAGACCACCGGATGCCACTCGAGCACTTCGTCGATGCGAAAGACCTCGACCAGGCCGGTCGAAATCTTAAAGAAGAAGTCGATATCGCCGCGGATTTCCTTGCTCAACGCAATCTCGAAGAAATCCTCGCCGCGGGCGGCGGCCGAGTCGATCAGGTGCCAGGCGAGCCAGGCGGACAGCGCGCCGGTGTCGTCCATGCCCTCATTAGCGTGAAATTCGCGCAAAAAGGGCGTCAGCGCATCGAGAAACTCGCGCGCTGAACGGTGGTCGTGCAGGTAGAGCAGGCCCTCCCACTGGTCTGGTGGCTGATTGGCGTCGCTATATACGCCGATGTGGCATTTCATGGATGTATGCTCCGCTGCCATAGGTGGGGAGACCTATTGAAAAAGGACGGGGGGAATCCATCCCGAATCATAGCAAATTCTGCACCAAAGTATAGTGCACGGCCCCCTGAGGTCTACAACTCTTTCACTCAGAAATATATAACGATCTCGGGGCGCGACTGCAACCCCACTCGTCAGTCTCGGTAAAGGGCGGAAAATTCTGCCTGCCAGGTGGCAAAACGACCCTCGATGATCGCCGCGCGCATATCGCGCATCAATTGTTGGAAGAAAAAGACATTGTGGAAGGTCGCCAGATGCAAGCCCAGCAGCTCGTTGGTCTGGAAGAGGTGGCGCAGATAGGCGCGACTGTAGTGAGTACAGGTTTTGCAGTCGCAACCCGCCTCCAGCGGGGAAGGATCTTCGGCGTGGCGGGCGTTTTTGAGCCGCAGGCGGCCTGTGCGGGTAAAGGCCGTGCCATTGCGGGCGTTGCGGGTAGGGACCACGCAGTCGAACATGTCGATGCCGGCGGCGACCGCCTCGACCAGGTCGTGCGGCAGTCCCACGCCCATCAGGTAGCGCGGCTTTTGCGCCGGCAATAGCGGCGCGGTGCCGCGCACCACTTCGAACATCGCCTTACGGGGCTCGCCCACGGCCAGGCCGCCGATGGCGTAGCCGGGCAGATCCATATCGATGAGCGCCTCGGCGCAGTACTGGCGCAGGTCGGGGTAGATGCTGCCCTGGACGATGCCGAAGAGCGCCTGCGGCGGCCGGTGCGTACGCTCGGCGCTTAGCTCGCGGTGGCGGCCCAGGCAGCGCTCGGCCCAGCGCAGGGTCATCTGCATCGAGGCCGCGGCGTAGTCGCGCTCGCAGGGATAGGGTGTGCACTCGTCGAAGGCCATGATGATGTCGGCGCCGAGCGCATGCTCGATCTCCATCACGCTCTCGGGCGTAAACAGGTGGTACGACCCGTCCAGATGCGACTGGAAGCGCACGCCCTCCTCGCTGATTTTGTTGAGCTCGCCAAGACTGAAGACCTGGAAGCCACCGCTGTCGGTGAGGATGGGGCCGCGCCAGTGCATAAAAGAGTGCAGACCGCCCATGCGGTCGATGAGCTGGTGGCCGGGCCGCAGGTAGAGGTGGTAGGCGTTGGCGAGTATAATCTGGGCGCGGGCTTCTTCTAGGTCGTGCTGGTCGAGGGTTTTGACCGTGGCCTGGGTGCCGACCGGCATGAAGACGGGGGTTTCGATCGCCCCGTGCGGAGTGTGTAACACCCCGGCGCGGGCACCGGTGTCGGGGTCGCTGGCGACCAACTCGTAGCGGAAATCTTCGCTCATGGCAGGAGTTGCGAAACGGGTACGAAGCGGAAGCCCCGCGTCTCGAGGCGGGGCAACACTCGCTGCAGGGCGATGAGGGTTTGCTCGCGGTCGTGGCCAATGCCGACCGCCTGGCCGGCGCGCGCCGCGATGCCGGCCAGGTCCCAGAGCTTGGCGGCGACGGCATCTTTATCGTCGATCTCATCGATAAAAATGTCGCGGCTAAAAGCCACCAGGTCCATGTCGATGGCCAGCTGGTAGCCGACCGAATGGACGGCAGTGCGGCTGTCGAGAAAGATCAGGTTGCGGGCCTTGAGCTCGGAGAGAATCTGCTGCATGACCCGCGCGTCGGCGGTGGCCCTGGAGCCCATGTGGTTACTGAGGCCGCGAGCGTGGGGCACGCGCTGCAGGGCCTGGCGCACCCGGCGGCGAATTTCGCCGTCGTCGTGGTCGGTGCGGATAGCGCCGGGGCCGGGGTCCTGGTCGCCCTCGGGTTCCATCGGCAGGTGTACCAGCACTTCGTGGCCGCGGGCACGGGCCCGATCGACGAGAGGGCGGACCTCGCCCTCATTGGGCAGGATGGCGAGCGTCAGGGGTTGTGCGAGGGCGCAGAAGCGGGTGGCAATGGCGCGGCCACCACCGCCAAAGTCGTCGAGGACGATGGCAATATTACCGGTGCGGCGCCGCGCCGCGTTGGGCGAGAGGGTGATGGTGGTGGTCTGGACGCCGGCAAAACCGCAGCGGATCTCGACCTGGCCCCGGCGCTGGGTGGCGCCGAGAATCTCGCCCCCAAGCTTTTGCACGAAGCGCGAGATGCCCAGATTGGCTTCGGCCAGGGGCAGGTCGGCGGGCACGCCGACGGAGATCCGGTCGCCGTTATCGCCGCGGTGCTTGGTCAGCAGCTCGGGCCAGATGCCGTATTCGACAAGGGCGCTATCAATGCCGGTGTAGAGGGTATCGGCAAGCTGGGCGGCGTCGGTGGCCTGAAAGGGCGGGGCGGGTGGTGCCGGAGCGGCATGCGCCGGAGCCGGGCGGTGGTCGCGCCAGGGGATGTAGAGCGAGACCGCTATACCTCCCAGCACCAGCAATCCCGCCAGAGTCAGGTGCCAGAGGGGATGCCGCTGGCGCTTGGCCAGGCGTTTGCCCATCGGGTCAGTGCGCCGCCCGCTGCTTTATCGCCGTCCAGTTGAGAACGCGAGCCAGGCGCTTGCCGGCCTCACCGAGATCGCCGCCGCAGTCACCGCTGAGGGGATCGTCGATCCAGCGGATGATCTTCCACAGGCCCTCCTCGTCGAGGCGAAGCTTGTAGGTCATGATCTGATCGACGCGAAAGCCGTCGCCATTCTCGTCGAGCAAGAGCATCTCGACCCGTCCGCGGAAGACTTCCCAATCCTCATCGGGGTGGCCGTCGGGGTCGCCTTCAAAGGCCTCGGGGAATTCGGGGCCGATCTCCTGGCTGCGGCGGATCAGCTCGAAGTCGAATTCGAAGGTGCGGAAAATGTCGAAGATGCCCGGTTGCGAACCATCGCGGCTGCCGCCCATGATCTCGAGCTCTTCCTCGAAGCCATTGGCCAGTACTAGGTCGCCGAGGCAGTCGGTTTCGGTGAACCAGAAGTCCTGGTCGAGCAGGGTCTCGTAGAGATCCTTGTCGCGGTCTCGCATGGCGCGGCCGAGGTTGTCCATGGCCTGTTCGGGCGAGGTGGCATCCGGGGCCGGGGGCAGATCGACGCCGCCTTCGGGGGTATGTTTTTCGGGGGCGAAGGGATTGCCACCGCTGCAGGCGCTCAGGGCCACGAGCAGAAGGCAGGTGCAGAGAGTGGTGAAGGATTTCATTGAATCTCCGTGCGCAGTGCGTATTTCGGGGTCCGGCTGGGGTTCATCTTAACCTATATAACATAATAATTTAGCGGAATTTTTCAAAGGTGTGCGATCGGGGCCCGGGGCACTCGTCCCGTGAGCAGTATTCGCAATGACCGCTATCGGTTGCATGCGGAGCGCGCTATTTATCTCGCGAATACCGCCCGCAACTCCCCCCACGAAAACTTCGCCGACGCCCGGTCTCTTTGGTCGCGCCACTCCGCTACCGACCACACCGGATTCTCCACCGTCGGCGTGACCAGATCGACCTCCATAAAACCCTTGATCCCGATCGCGTTGAGCGAGGTGCCGTCGCCCTCGGCGGCAACGATCTCGACAAACTCCACCTCGTAGGGAAAAATGAAGGTCTCGCGCAGCTGGTCCTCGGAGGGGATGCGCTCGTCGCGCGAGGCGTTGAACCAGCGCACGAAGCGCGCGCTCTGGATGCGCTCGGCGTCGAGGATCGCGCCCGCGAAACTGCGCTCTTGCTCCGGGCCCCACAGCGTGTCGCGGCTGGCGTCGTAGACCTCGGGGTGCAAGGCGATATCCTCGGGGTCGGGGACGAAGACAAAATCCGCAGTGAACTGGTCCATGTATTGCTCGGGACTGCGCGCCTCGGGCTGGGCCTGGAAGACCGAGCGGAGATTGGACAGCACGTTCTCGGGACGGATGCGCTCGAGCAGGAAGAGCTGCTTACCGCTGGGACAGTCGGGAATCTGGGTCGATAGCGGGGTCGCCGGGTCGGGGCGCGGGGCATCGCGCTCGGCATCGGCGCAGTGCGGGAAGAGCAAGGTAGTGGTACCGGGCGCGCAGCGGCACTCCATCATTTCGCTGTCACCCAAGCCACAGCCCGTGTACAGCAGCGCCAGTAGCAGCAGGCGGCTCACGGCGTGGTGAAGGGCACCGGGGCGAAGCAGACGACGAAGATTAGCAGGCACAGGTAGCCGACGAGGCGCCGCCGGCGGTCCAGGGTGGTGAAGGTGTCGTAGGGGGCCGGGTGCTCCTTGCCGAAAAGCGCGAGGAAAAAGGCCAGCGCCAGCCAGCCGGGCCACCCCTGAGGCAAATCCCATAGTAGCGATAACATACCGTAGACCCCCATCGCCAGCAAGATCGCGAAGGCAGTGCGGGCAATGTGCCGGTGTGCGGGACCGAAGAGCGCATAGACGATATGGCCGCCGTCGAGCTGGCCGATGGGAAAGAGGTTGAAGGCGGTGATAAAGAGCCCAACCCAACCGGCGAAAGCGATCGGGTCCAATAGGACCAATTGGTCGGAGCCGATCGGCGGTAGTACCAGCGCGGCGATAGCGGAGAACAACAGCGGCGCACCGAGTTCGATGGGGGCGACGTGGAAAGAGTCGACCGGCACTACTGCCGAGCGCGCCAGGCCGGCGCAACAAGCGACCAGAGCAATGACGAAGCCCGCTATGGGACCGGCGGCGCCGATGTCGAGCAGCGCCCTCTTATGGGGTATGGGAGAACGAATTTTTATCACGGCGCCGAGCGTTCCCAAAAAGGAGACATAAGGCAAAGGTAGGAAGTAGGGCAACGAGGCTTTGACGCCCCAGCGCCGCGCCGCGAAGTAGTGGCCGAACTCGTGGACCGTGAGGATAAAGAGCAGGGTCGCGGCGAAGGGGATGCCCTCGACGAGGTGGACCAGCGCCTTGATGCTGCTCAGGGGATCGACGCCCTGTTGCATGGCGCCGGCGGCGGTCATCGATAAGGTGGTCAGTGCGAAGAGCAAGAGGTGTAGCCACAGGCGGCGGGGCACCGGCGGTTGGGCCGGGGTCGAGGCCCACGCCGGTTGGGGCAATGGCGCAGATGGCGCTAACGCGGTGCGGATGACGGGCATCGGCGGCGGGACGGTGTTGCGCCAGAAGTTCACGGGGCGAGGCTTTCGCGCTGCAGCGTCAGGCGGTGGGCGTCGCCCAGCCCCTCGCCGAAGGGCGCGTAGGCGTAGTCGATGGTCCAGTGCCCGACAGCGAGGCCCAGGCCGGCGGCGAGGTTGCGGTTTTCGGCGGTCTGGTAGCCGGCGCGCAAGCTCAGCCGCCCGCCGACGCGGTATTCGCCGCCCAGGTGCAGGGTGAGGTCGCCGCCGCGGGCGTGCTGCGCCGCAACGGCGACGAGCAGGTCATCGCGGCCGGTGTAGGACAGGCCGAGGCGGATTTCGCGCGGCAGTGCGGTCGACTCGCGGTCGAGCGCGCCCATCCCACCGAGATTGCGTAGCGCCGCGCCGAGGTGCAGTTGCGGATTGAGGTCGTAGACCAGCCCGAGGTCGGCGGCCCCACCGCTGGCGTTGCGGGTCGAGATCGACTGGCGGATGAAGTTGAGTCGCACGCCCCAGCGCATGCGGTCGCGCACCGACGCATAGCCGAGCCCCGCAGCGCCCTCATACACGCCAAAGCGCCCGAGCGGTGCGGCTGAGGGGCCGGTGCGGCGCTCAAGGTCGTCGCTTTGCCACAGCTGGCCGGAGAGACTCCACACGCTCTGAGTGCGAGCCCAGGTCAGATGCAGGTAATCCTGACTGACGTCCTGGATCCAGGCGGCGTGGCTGAAGGCGGCGCTGTGGCCCTGAGCGTGTAGCGCGGCGGGGTTGAGGGCCTGGGCGTCGGGCAAAGCGACTCCGGCTTCGGCCAGGGCCGCGGCGCGGGCGCTGCCGCTGATGCGCAACGAAGGCAAGCCCGTGGCGAGGGAGGCCAGCGGCCAGGCGAGCAGCGCGGCGAGCAGCAGACGCATCAAAAGGCCAGCGCCAGGCCCACCGTGGTGCGGCCCCCGGCTGCGAGGGGGTCGGCGAGATAGGCGTAGTGGAATTGCAGGGTCTTGACGCGCATCGGCTGCAGCGTCAACCCGGCCGAGAGCAGGTTGCCATCACTGGCGCCGAGGCGCTGCAGGCCACCGCGCAAGGTCAGCAGCGGACTTATGCGCCACTCGGCGCCGAGGTGGGCACTCTGCTCGTCGTCAACTGAGCGGACTTCGGCGGCGACGAGCAGGGCAGCAAAGGGCCGATGCGCCGCACCTAGGGCGACTGTGCGGGGCAACGGGTCTTCAGTCGCGCCCGACTGCTGGTTGGCCAGGCGGACCTTCCAGGCGAGCTTAGCGCCGATATTGCGGACGACGACGCCGAGATCGGTGCGCGCGCCGAGGCGGTACTGGGCGCCGAAGTCGAAGCCGCTGCCATTGGCGGTAGCAGCAGGCGAGAAAGGGATGTCGATGGTCTGGTCGAAGATCTTCATCGCGAAACCGATCGCCAAGCGCGACCCCAGCGTGCGGCCGACACCGACCATAAAGGCGTTGGCGCCATCCTCGATCTGGCCGGTAAATTGCCCGCTGGCGGTGCGGCCCTCGATCTGGTCCACCGCTGCGCGCGACCAGGCGAAGCCGAAGCCCATATCGCCGCGGACATTGAGCGCAAAGGAAGCGCTGTTTTGCAGGCGGTCCTGCGACAGGGTCTGCAGCGAGGTTTGTACGGCCTTGCCGCGCAGTCGCGCGAGTCCGGCGGGATTCCAGTAGGGGGCCGAGGCGTCGTCGGCGGCAGCGACGAAGGCACCGATACCCAACCCACGGGTGCCCAGGCCTGTGGTGAGGAAGGCCGCGGCGAAGTCGGCGCCGTGCGCGGTCGATACCGCCAGTAGCAGGGCGATGAGCGCTTTCAATCGAGGACCACCACTTTGCCAAAGGCCTGGCGGCCGGTGTCGAGTTCAATGCGGTAGAAGTAGGTGCCATTGGCCACCGATTGGCCGCCCTCATCGCGGCCATCCCAGGCGATGCGATGGTCGGCGCCGCCGGCGAAGGTCGCGCCACTCAGCAACTCGCGCACCAAGCGGCTGGCGAAATCGTAGATGACGATCGAAACCCGGGCCTCCTGCGCCAGGCTGAAGACGATGGTCGCGGTCTCGCGCGAAGGCGCGAATGGATTGGGGGCGGCGTAGGTGGTGGCCGAGCTGTCGGGCACGCCGCCGCTACCGACGAATTCGCCGCTATCGAGCGAGCGGGTGCGGATGAGGTCGCGGATTACGCGCCAGGTGCCGCCCTCGTCTTCGGTGCGGCCGAGGCCGTTTTCGGCGCCGGCCCACAACACGTCGTCGACGCGTTCGAGGCCGACGAAACCGCCCGTGAGCGGCTCTCCGTCGATAACATCAATCGGCTCCCACTCGCGCTGCGCGTCTACGGTCAGCGCCGGGTCGCGGCTGGCTAAGAGCCCCTGCCCGGTGCCGGCCCAGGCGAAGGCCGGGGTGAAGGCGAAGTCCCAGGCGAAGGTCGGTCCGGTATGGATCCAGGTCTGGCCGAGGTCCCGGCTGACGCTGATGGCCTGGGTTTGGCCGACGGGCGTGGGCGTGGTGTTGGTGCCGGCCCAGATCGAGGTCGAGCCATCGGGCAGCACCAGGCGTTCGAGCGCTACGACCCAGTTCCCCGATGGGTGGCCGGGCAGAATGTTGCCCTCGGCGTCGCTACGAACCCGCGCGTTTTGCCAGGTATCGCCGCCGTCATAGGTGAAAGCAATGCCGCTGGAGGTGCCGATCCACACCGTGTCGTCGTGGGCGATTACTGCGAAGGTGCGGTGTAGGAATTCCTGGCTTTTGACGCTGTCGGCGGCGGCCCGAAACTGTGCCACGAGGGCGGGGTCAGCGTCTTGGCGGCTGAGACTGTCCGCAATAAAGGCGAGGCTGTCAGCGCCCGTTTCGGCAGCGAAGAACACGATGCGATCTGCACCGCCGGGCAAAAAAGGCTCCCAGGTCCGCCCCTGGTCGCGTGAGCGCACGGTCGAGCCGGCGAAGAAGGCGGCGTAGACCGTTTCGCCATCCAGAGCGAGGTCGAAGCAGCTATTGAGGATGGTGGTGCCGGGACTGCGTTCAAAGCCAGCCTTGGTCGAGTCGAAAATGGCTTCGTTGGGAATGTGATCCCAGGAGGCTCCGCCGTCGAGCGAAAAGCTCAAACCCGTACCGGCCTGGAAAGTGTTCTGACCGACAACGGTGTCGATCAATGTTGCTACCCACACGGTATCACCGATGGCATCGAGCGCGCTGATGGCGCCGCGGCCGAGACCATTGAGTTCGGTGTAGGTGACCCAATCGGAGGCATTGAGACCGGTGTTGAGCGAGGGATCGAGCCGCGCGACCCCGCTCTCGGTGCCGACCCAAAGGTAGCGTCCGCTCCACACGACGTCACCGATCTCAGAGCCGAAGAGGCCGCGGATCGGCTCCGACTGTTGATGGAAGCGCTGCGGTCGGACCGCATGCCCGGGCGACAGGTGCGGTGAGAGGACGAGCAGGGCAAGGCATACAGAGAGAAGCCGGAATTGCATCAAACGGGTATTTTCACCTCGCGCACAAGCGGCTCAAGCATAGGTGGCGGCCCGTTCGCGCATCGCCTCGATGACTTCGTAGCCGACGCCGTAGTCGCCAATGCGGGTGCCATCGATATTGCCGTGGCTATCAGAGCCGCCCGACTTGAGCAGGCCGTAGCGGTCGGCGAGCTGGTTGTAGAAGTCTATCTGCGGCGGCTGGTGGGCGGGGTGGAAGACTTCGATGCCGTCCAGACCGTGCGAAACCAAGTGCTCAATCACAAATTCGGGCAGGCTGGCGCCAGGGTGGGCCAGCACGGCCACGCCGGCGGATCGGTGGATGAGCTCGATGACGGTCTCGGCTGCGGTGTAGGGCTTGGGCTTAAAAGCCGGGCCGCGGTCGCCTATATAGCGATTGAAAGCCTCGTCCTTATCGGCAACCAGGCCGTTTTCGACCATGGCGGCGGCAATGTGTGGCCGCCCCAGCGGGCTGCCCTTGGCCTGACTGAGCACATCGTCGAGACTGACGCTGAGGCCCAAGACGTTGAGCTTTTCGACGATGGCGACCCCGCGCTCGTGACGCGATGCAAAGGATTGCTTGAGGGAGTTGCCGAGCTGGTCGTCGCTACAGTCGATGCAATAGGCAAGGATGTGGACTTCGCGGTCACGCACGTGAGCGCTCAGCTCGGTGCCCGGTACGACTTCCATCCCCAGGCGTTGCCCGGCCGCAGTGGCCTCGGGAATGCCTTCCACCGTATCATGGTCGGTCAAACTCATCGCTTGCAAGCCCGCCGCACAGGCCTCCTCGACCGCCTGGGTCGGCGTCCGCAATCCGTCGGAACAGAAGGAGTGCATATGGAGGTCGGCTAGATTGTAGCGCACGTGGGGCTCTTTGTCGGAATAGGTCTATAAATAATTTCGGCTATAATCGATATGAATTATAAAAAAAGCCTTTTCTTGACCCTGATCAAGGCCTTTGCTCGACCGGATCAAGAATAGGCTCTAACTGCTTAATTGGTCGATAGTTCGGCCAGGCGATCACCGCAGCAGTCGCGCATCTTACTCAGCGCCCGGTCGCGCAGTTGGCGCACCCTTTCGCGGGTCAGGCCGAGTCGCGTGCCGATTTGCTCCAGGGTCAGGGTGGCCTGGTCGTCGAGCCCGAAGTAGGCGCGGATGATCAGATCTTCGCGCTGATCGAGCAGATCGAGGCCGGCGCGCAGGGCTTGCGACAGCGCCACGTGCTCGTAGTCGTCAGCTGGATCAGATTTTTCGTCGGCGAAGGAGGCGATCAGTGGCTCGCCGTCCTCGGGATAGGCCGGCATGTCTATCGCGACATCGGTCTGGGCGACGTTGAGGGCATTGCGGGTCCGGTCCAGGGAGAGGCCGGCGCTCAGAGCTATTTCCTCGAGATTGGGATAGCGGCCCAGCTTTTGCGCGAGGACGCCGAGCTGTTTTTCGACCTTTTGCAGATCGTTGATCTGGCTCATCGGCGGCCGAGCGATCTTGCTGTGCTCGGCCACGGCCTTGAGTATGGCCTGGCGAATCCACCACACCGCGTAGGTGATAAACTTAAAGCCGCGAGTCTCGTCAAAGCGCTTGACCGCCTCCATCAGCCCGATATTGCCCTCGGAGATTAGCTCGATAAAGGAAAGGCCGCGGCCATTGTACTCCTTGGCAATGCTGACGACGAAGCGCAGGTTGGCTTCGACCATCTGGTGCATGGCGCGCTCGTCGCCTTCGCGCGCTTTGGCTACCAGTTCGCACTCGCGCTGGCGGCTCAGCGGCTGGAAGTGCTGAATATCGCGCCAATAGGCCTCTATCGAGCCCGAAGACCCGAGAGTTTTTTTGGGCATAAAACCCTGTAAATAATGAGAATAGATCGAAACAAAGGCCGCGTATGGTGCGCGACCTAGACATAGGATAGAACGGTAGAAGGGCGAGCGGAGTTCCAGCCGATTCAGGCGGAGGGCACTAGGGGNCNGAANCGGTCGTAAGCCGCGTCCCAATCAGCGGTCTGGTCGGGCTCGTAGGCGACCGGCGCGAAGGAGCGCCGTACGACCTGGCGGGCNTCGGCAAGCGAGCCGAGTTGGCCCAGGCCAATCAGTTGTAGCAGCAGATTGCCGATGGCCGTGGCCTCGAGCGGCCCGGCGACGACCGGCCGGCCGGCGGCCGAGGCGGTGAACTGGCACAGCAGTTCATTCTGGATGCCACCGCCGACGATGTGGATGACTTCGAGTCGGCGACCGAGGACCGCCTCAATATTGTTGAGTACATAGCGATATTTGAGGGCCAGNCTCTCGAGGACCGCGCGGATGACCTGGCCCTCGTCTCGGGGGACCGCCTGGCCAGTCTCCTCGCAAAAGGCGCGGATACGCGCGGGCATATCGCCGGGCGTGAGGAAGCGCTCGTCGTCGGGTTCGATAAAGGCGGCAAAAGGCGCGGCATTTTGGGCCAGGGCGGTGAGTTCGCCGTAGGAGAGGTCNCGACCCTCGCTNGCCCAAGTGCGGCGGCACTCCTGCACCAGCCANAGTCCCATGATGTTTTTGAGGAAGCGATAAGNCGACCCNACGCCGCCCTCGTTGGTGAAGTTGTACTGCAGCGCCTGATCGCTAACCAGCGGCTCGTCGAGCTCGACGCCCATCAGCGACCAGGTACCCGAGCTAATATAGGCGTAGTCGCGGGTCTCGGCAGGTACGGCGGCGACCGCCGAGCCGGTATCGTGGGTTGCCGGAGCAATGACCGGGACTTGCGGTAGNCCGCTCTCTGCGGCAAGGGTGGGCAATAGCGTGCCGACCTGGGTGCCGGGCTGAACGATTTCGGGCAGGAAGTGGGTCGGCAGCCCGAGCTGATCGAGGAGCGCAGTCGCCCAGGCGCTCTGGCGTGGATCGTAAAACTGGGTGGTGGTGGCGTTGGAGAATTCGCAGACTTTGTTGCCGGTAAAATAGAAATTGAATAAGTCGGCCATCATCAAGAAAGTCCGCGCCGATTGCAACAAGGGCGACTCGCGCTGCGAAAAGACCTGGTAGAGCGTATTGATCTTCATAAACTGTACGCCAGTGTGCTGGAAGATCTCTGCGCGCGGGACCAGAGCCAGGGCCGCTTCGAGCATGCCATCGGTGCGCGGATCGCGGTAGTTGCGCGGGTTGTCGAGCAGCGCGTCATCGGCGTCTAAGAGCGCATAATCGACGCCCCAGGTATCGACGCCGATGGCGGCGAGNTCGCCGCCGTGCTCGCGGGCGAAGCGCGCCAAGCCCTGTTGCATTTCGGCGAAGAGGCGCAGCGGGTCCCAGTAGAGGCGGTCGAAGACGGCGACGGGGCCATTGGCGAAGCGGTGCAACTCTTCGAGCGTCAGGTGTTGGCCGTCGAAGTTGCCGACGATGGCGCGGCCGCTTTCGGCCCCGAGGTCAAAGGCGAGGAGTTTGCTCATAGGTAGTTGAGACCGAGGTCGGANACGAGTTCGCGGGTGTCGTTGTCGAGCAGGGCGCAGATCAGTGCGACGCCGAGTTCNCGCTCGATAGAGGCGGCGTAGGCGTTGTGTTCATCGCGAAAGTTGAGGCGCTGGAAGCCGAGCACCGCCTCTTTGAANTCGTCGGGGCGTTCGTAGAGAATCATCTGTGCGACGGGGGTGTCGGCNAGGGCTTCTTCGATAAAGGGGGCGCCGAAGATTTCTTCGAGCGCGTTGCGGAGCTGGCGGTGGAGCATTAGAAGGGATAGACCTCGTCGAGTTTGCGCTTGAGTGCCGAGCCGGAGTCTGCGTCGCGATCTTCGATGACGTGCTGGATTAAGGGCGTGCGCCGCCAATAGCTCAACACCGCCTCGAGGTCGAGGGCGGGCTGGCGGAATTCCAGGCGGAAGACGAGGAAGGCGCGAAAGAAGTTTTTTAGCATGGGCTCGTTTGGCACCGGGCTTAAGGTCTTATTAATGAGGGGTTTCAGGTGATTATGCGCAAGCGCCAAGCCAAATTTGCGCAAGGCGAACACCCTCGTCCAGTTTTCTGGACTGAACCAGCAACACACAGAGAAACCCCGCCAGCGACGACCAGCGGGCGACCTATTGCTGGTACTGACTTACTGCCAGGACAGCTTCATTTGCAACCAAAAATTCGACAATTCCGGCAACGGCATGCAGATCGTACCAATCGGTCGTGTAGTCATAGCCATAGTCTTCTCCAACGGTAATGTACACTACGCGCACCGACGCATCGCCTAGCTCGGCGTCAAAATCCGTGCCGGTTACGCGCTGGAACAGGTATATATCGCGCTCGGCGACCTGGGTGCGGATATCGTCATTGAGCAGGTATAGATCGCGGACCTTGCTTTTTTACTGGGTTGCCCACTGGGGGAATTTGGCCTCCATGAGGCAGTTATCGAGCTGGGACTGGATTTGTTCGCGGGGGACCATGGAGCTATGGGCTCCTTTAGGACAGGTGGTCGGCAGTCGAAATGGGGCCGGGTGGGGCATCTCAGCCCCCTCTGACACAGCGGAAAGACTAAAATTATCGGGGCATTCTGGCCCCGTTAATACAATTGAGAGTAGAGATTGCTTGATTTTCGCCTCTCTACGGCGTATTTTGAGGCTTTAATGGGGCGCCCGGAGCCCCATGGGATCTACTGAAAATAGATAAGCTTACCCTACAGGGAGGTCCGTAATTATGTTGAAGAAACTGGCTGTACTGGCTCTGGTGCTTAGCCTGAGCGGCTGCAGCACTGAAGAAGAAGATAAGCAGGTGCTTATCGACTATGTGGCGCAGTTGCAGGCTCTGGATGACAAAAACAAGCAGATTGCCGAGACTATTGAACATCTGAGGAAACCCATCAGCGAGATCTCCGCAGAGGATCTGGCTACGGCGCGTCAGCTCATCGTCGACTACGTGACGCAATTGCAGGCCTTGCCCCGAGATCTATCGTACCGCGAACTGCGCGTGACCCACAACCTCTATGTCGATAAGGTCACCATGGCCATCGAGTTGTCGGGCGACAAGGGGCGCGAAATGCGGCGCGAGAAGAGCAATGTCGATATCGGCATCCGCCATATCGAGAAATTCACCAGACGGCATCAGAACGGTATGAACGTATTGTGGGATCGCCACAGATTGCCGGATTTTCCCCTCACACTGCCCGAATGATTGACGAGATCTTTTGGTAAAGAACCCCCGGCCCGAGCGGCCGGGGGTTTTTTTATGGAACCAGAACGATGCGGGGCGTATATGGGGCGCGAGATGCAGCGCGAGAAGAGCACGGTCGATATCGGCCTCCACCACATCGAAAAGCTGACCAAGCGGCACTACAATGCCATCGACATCCTGTGGTTGCGGCAGATAATCAGCGATCCCTATCCGCTAGTGTTCGTGTGGCGCAAACAGAATTAGGTTCGGCGTTACAGTGCGGTGTAAACGAGCCCCCGGCTCATGCGGTCGGGTTTTTTTATGGTACCAGACCCGGCGCGGACAAACGGGCGCGCACACTGTGTAGCCAGCTCTGGCCGCTGGAGAGCAGGCCGGTGTAGAGAAAGCCGACGTGGAAGAGCAGCAAGAAGGGCAGTCCGAGGTAGAGCTGGGTGGTCCAGGCGTGGTAGAGGGCGATGGCGAAATAACAGGCCATGCCCAGCTCGCCCAAGGAGAGAAGCGTCCAGCGGCTGGCGTATTTGCGCGGCTGGCGCTGGGGCCGGGCGCCGGTGACGCCGTATTTGGGGGTGCGCCGGAAGCCGCTCTCGTGGCCGACCAGGCCCTCGAGCACAGCGCGGGTATTGTTGATGCACAGGCTCATGCCGATGGCCATCAATATCGGCAGGTATTTGATCTGGCGCTTCCAGTCGGGATAGAGCGCGCGCTGCGAGGTGATGTAGAAGCCGGAGATGGCCATGGTGGCGAAGCAAAAGAGCGGCAGGTCGATGATAAAGAGCCGTTCCCAGCCCAGTTGCGAGCGGATCGCAAGCACCGGCAGGGTCAAAAGGGCCATTAAAAGCATCATGATGTAGCAGAGGTTGGCGGTCAGGTGGAAGGTGGCCTCGATTTTGACCTTGGCCGGTAAGGCAGAGCGCCAGATGCGCGGCAAAACCTTTTTGGCCGTTTGTACCGCGCCCTTGGTCCAGCGGTGCTGCTGTGATTTGAAGGCGTTGATCTCGACCGGGATCTCGCCGGGGACCTCGATCTCGGGCAGATAGCGGAATTGCCAGCCCGCCAGTTGGGCGCGATAGCTCAAGTCGAGGTCCTCGGTGAGGGTGTCGTGCTGCCAGCCGCCGCCGTCGTAGATGGCGCGCTTGCGCCAGATGCCGGCGGTGCCGTTGAAGTTGAAGAAACGGCCCGAGCGATTGCGCGCGGTGTGCTCGACGACGAAGTGGCCGTCGAGGAAGATCGCCTGGATGCGGGTCAGCAGCGAGTAGAAGCGGTTGAGATGGCCCCAGCGCATCTGCACCATGCCGATGGCGGGATCGGTAAAGTGGTGGATCGCGCGCTGGAGGATATCGGGCGGCGGCACGAAATCGGCGTCCAGGACCAGTACGAACTCGCCGCGGGCACGCTCGAGCCCGGCGGCCAGGGCGCCGGCCTTGAAGCCGTGGCGGTCGCTGCGGCCGATATATGCAATGTCGAGGCCCTGCTCCGCGAGCCGGGCGGTGGCGGCGCGAGCTCGCTCGCGGGTCTCGTCCTGCGAATCGTCGAGGACCTGAATCTCGAAGCGTTCGCGCGGATAGTCGAGCGCACCGACGGCGTCGAGCAGACGATCGACCACGTGGTATTCATTGTAGAGCGGCAACTGCACGGTGATGACGGGCAACTCGGCGAAGAGCTCGGGCTCGGGCGGGCGCTCGGGATGGTACCGGTAGAACAGGCGCAAGAGCTGGTAGCGGTGGAAGCCGTAGACGCCTAAGAAGGCGACGATGGCGCAGTAGGCCACCAGGGCGAAAATTTGCCAGAATGCCATGTCAGTCGGGCGTTTTCACAATAAATTGGACGCCCCCATGAGATGCGGGCTCACGGCACAGGGTTGCACAATTCTCAGGCGTTGACCCCGTGGCAGCGCTTGTACTTCTTGCCGCTGCCGCAGGGGCAGGGGTCGTTGCGGCCGACCTTGGGCTGGTCGCGAACCATCGGCTGGCGCGCGGCCTGGCCCTCGTCACTGCCGCCGCCCGAGCCCCGGAGCTGCTGTGGTCCTCCCGCGGGCATGCCCGCCGGGGGCGCGGCCTGTTCAACACCGCGAAAGCCCATATTGGTGGCGTCGCGGTGAACCGCGGTAGTGCTGCTGGGTTGCCGGGCCGGGCCGAGGTCGGGCGCGCCGGTGTCAATGCGCAACTGGAAGAGGTTGCGCAGCGTCTCCTGCGCGATGCGGCCGATCAGGCCCTCGAACATGTCGAAGGCCCCTTTCTTGTATTCGATGAGCGGATTTTTGCCGCCGATACCGGCGAAACCGACGCCGTCCTTGAGCTCGTCGATCTCGTGCAAATGCTCCTGCCAGCAGGTGTCGATGGTGTGCAGCGCGATCGCCTTCTCGACCTCGCGGAAGACCTCCTCGCCGACGATTTCCAAACGGCGCTTGTAGGCGTCGTGCACGGTGTCACTCAGATGTTGGCGCAGTGCGCTGGCGCCAATCTCGCCGCGCTCCTCGGCGGACAGAGCGAAGCCGAGGAAGAAGGTGCCGCTGAATTCGCTCTGCAAGCCCTCCCAGTCCCATTCCTCGGGCAGGCCGTCTGGATCGACGTAGGAAGCGATAACGCCGTCGAGGACTTCTTCGATCAGATCTTCGACCTGTTCTTGCGCGCTGTCGCGCTCGAGCAGGTCGCGGCGGCGGTTGTATATAACCTGGCGCTGCTGGTTCATCACGTCATCGTAATCGAGCACGTGCTTGCGCATCTCGAAGTTGCGCGCCTCGACTTTCTTCTGTGCGCGTTCGATCGACTTGGTGACCATCCCGGCCTCGATGACCTCGCCTTCCTCAGCACCGAGTTTGTCCATCACCGCGGCGATGCGCTCCGAGCCGAAGAGCCGCATCAGGTCGTCCTCCAGAGACAGGTAGAAACGCGACGCGCCAGGATCGCCCTGGCGACCGGCGCGGCCGCGCAACTGGCGGTCGATACGACGCGATTCGTGGCGTTCGGTACCCAGGACCTGCAGGCCGGACGGGTTTTCGTCGAGGTGCTGGCGCATGGACTTACCGGCAGGCAGCTTGTCGTCGAGCGTGCGGTCGGATTCGATGACCTCGCGGTCGATGCGGACGACTTCGGGTCCCAGCTTGATGTCGGTGCCGCGGCCGGCCATATTGGTGGCGATGGTCACCGCGCCGGCCTGGCCGGCTGCGGCGACGATCTGCGCTTCTTTGTCGTGGTGGCGGGCGTTGAGCAGCTGGTGCTTGATCCCGCGGCGGGTGAGCATACGGCTGAGCAATTCGGAGACCTCGACGGAGATCGTGCCGACCAGCACGGGCAAATTGAGTTTGTGCAGGCGGTCAATCTCCTCGATGATGGCGTTGTATTTCTCGCGTTTGGTGCGGTAGATCTGGTCTTGCTGGTCGAAACGCCGGATGGGGCGGTTGGTCGGTATGACGCTCACATCGAGTTTGTAGATCTCCCAGAGCTCTCCGGCCTCCGTTTCGGCGGTGCCGGTCATACCGGCGAGCTTGCCATACATGCGGAAGAGGTTCTGGATAGTGATTGTGGCCACGGTCTGGGTCTCGTGCTGCAGCTTGACGCCTTCCTTGGCCTCGAGGGCCTGATGCAGGCCGTCGGCAAAACGGCGCCCGGGCTGCGGCCGGCCCGTGGACTCGTCGACGATGATGACGCGTCCGTCATCGGAGACGAGATACTGCACGTCCTTCTCGAAAAGGGTGTACGCCTTCATCAACTGGTGGATATTGTGCACCGCCTGGTTCTTCTCGGCGTAGTCGCGGTGCGTCTCTTCCTCCTTGCGCGCCTTATCCTCTTCGCTCAGCGCTTCGTCGCTGCGAATTTCGTCGACGAGTACGCTGATATCGGGCAGCACGAAGAGCGCCTGCTCGTTGGGTGAGAGCAGGTCGCGGCCCTTTTCGGTCAGGTCGATGGTATTGGATTTCTCATCGACGATGAAATAGAGTCCCTCGTCTATCTCCTGCATGTTCTTGTCGCGCATGAAGTCGGCTTCGACACTGGCGATCAGGCGCTTGACGCCCTCCTCCTGCAGCAGTTTGGCCAGGCGGCGGTTGGTGGGTGCACCGCGAGTGGCGCGCAGCAGGGCGATGCCGGTGTCGTAGTCGTAGTCGTCGTCCTCCTTGGCGGATTTTTCGGCCTCGGCAACGACTTTGTTGACCAGATTGGTCTGCGCCTTCATGAGCTTCTCCACCAGCGGCTTCATTTCTTTATACTGGTTGGTGGAGTCGGGTACCGCACCCGAAATGATGAGTGGCGTCCGCGCCTCGTCGATCAGGATCGAGTCGGCCTCATCGACGATGGCGTAGTTGAACTCCCGCTGCAGCAACTCTTCGAGACGCGTTTCCATATTATCGCGCAGGTAGTCGAAGCCGACCTGGCTGCACGTCGCGTAGACGATGTCGGCACCGTAGGCTTCCTTATGGCCAGTGGTGGCCCAATCGAATGCTTCGGGCACGCCCTCGGGCGCTTGGAGCAGGTAGGCATCGGCACCTGTCTGGTGCACATCCTGGATGATGCCGACCGAGAGCCCGAGAAAATTGAAGATCGGCCCCATCCACATGCCGTCGCGCCGGGCCAGGTACTCATTGTGGGTGATTAGGTGGGCACCGCGACCGGGGATTGCGTTGAGGAACAGCGGCATCGAGGCGACCAAGGTCTTGCCCTCGCCCGTGGCCATTTCAGCTATCTTGCCTTGATGCAGCGAGATCCCGCCGAAGACCTGCACGTCGTAGGGTATCATGTCCCACTCGATCGGCTCGTCGGCGCGGTGCCAGGAGCGGCCCAGCAGTCGGCGACAGGTATCGATGATCATGGCAAAAGCCTGAGGCAGGATCTCTTCGAGGAAGGCGTCTTCGCCGTCGCGGATGGCCTTGTCGATCTCGTCGAAGCGGTCGTTGAGGCGTTCGCGCTCGTCGGGGTCGAGGTCGCCGCGCAATTGCGCTTCGACCTCGTCGAGCTGGGCGCGGCGCTCGGCGTTGCGCGCGGCAAGGTCTGCGCGGAAAGCCGCGGTTTTGGCCTGGAGCTCGCCGTCGCTGAGCGATTTGTACTCGGCGGCGAGCTGGTTGATTTCATCGACCTGGGGCAAGGAGCGTTTGAATTCGCGATCCGACTGCGAGCCGAAGAGCTTCTTGAAGAACGCGATGATCTTTTGTATTAGCGCGTTGAACATGCTCAATCCTCTACACTTTTTATTGGCCCCGCGCCAGGCGCTCGGCCAGGAAGGAGGGCAAACCCGCGGCGATGATCTTGTCCTGCGCCGCAGCGACTGCGTAGGGGCAGCGCACCAGTTCCAAGGTGCCCGCTGCCCGGTCCCAGAGCGCGAAGCAAGCCCGGGGGTCTCCGTCGCGGGGCTGGCCGACGCTGCCGACATTGGCCAGATAGCGGGCGCGGGACCGGACCGGACCCGCGTCCACTCGCGCGACATCGCCCGCTTCCTCGGCGCAGAGGAAGGGGATGTGCGAGTGCCCGACGAAACAAAAGCGCTGCTCCGTGGCCGCCAGCGCGGTCTGCGCGTCGGCCAGATCAAATATATATCCCCACTCCGCGGGCCGGATGGGCTCGGCGTGGACGAAAAGAGCGTCGCCTTCGTCCAGCACCAGGGGCAGCGCAGCCAGGTAATGACGCTCCGCGTCGTCGAGCTGTTCCGCCGTCCACTCGGCCGCCCGCCGCGCGTAGGGGTTGAAATTCTCCAGGTCCTGCAGACCGACCGCCGCCGCGTCGTGATTGCCCAAAAGCACCGCGTCGGTCAGCTCGCGCACCGCATCGAGGCAGGCGCGCGGGTCGGCGCCATAGCCGACGATATCGCCCAGGCATAGCCAGGCATCGACACCTCTGGTCCGGCCCGCGGCGATCACCGCAGCGAGCGCTTCGCGGTTGCCGTGGATGTCCGAGATCACGGCCAGGCGCATGGCGGTCGTCTTTAAACCACCAGCCCCTTCTGCCGCACGACGCCGTCGAGTACGCCATTGACGAAGGCGTACGACTTGTCGGTGCTGTACGACCGGGCCAATTCGACAGCCTCGTCGATAGACACCCGGACGGGGATCTCGTCGATAAAGAGCATCTCGGCCAGGGCCAAGCGCAGAATCAGGCGGTCGATGCGCGCGATGCGCTCCCAGCTCCAGTGCTGAGCCATGGCCGCGGCCAATTCGTCGATTTCTTGCGCGTGGTTAGCGGATTGCCGCAGCAGTCCGTCGGCAAAGGTGCGCACTTCCTCCGATAGCGCGAAACGAGTACAGAGGTCGGCGAGCGCGGCCTGCGCGTCACCCTGGGCGCTCTGTTGCCAGTAGAGCGCCTGCAGGGCGACCTGGCGCGCGCCGTGGCGATTGTCGGGCGGCGCCTCGTCGGCGGAAGACCCGTCGCCGAAAAAGTCGTCTTCGCTCATTATGCCAAATTGGCCACCAGGCTGGCCATTTCGACGGCGTTGAGCGCGGCGTCCCAGCCGCGATTGCCGGCCTTGACTCCGGCGCGCTGCACGGCCTGATCGACAGTGTCGGCGGTGATGACGCCGAAGATCACCGGCACGCCGGAGTCGAGGCCAACACGGGCGATACCCTTGGCCGACTCGCCAGCGACGTAGTCGAAATGCGGCGTGTCGCTGCGGACGATGGCGCCCAGGCAGATGACGACATCAAAGCGGCCGGTGTCCGCCAGCTTCTTGGCGGCGATGGGCAGCTCGAAGGCGCCGGGGACCCAGGCGATCTCGATCCCGTCGTCGTCGCCGCCGTGGCGCTGGATGCAGTCGAGCGCGCCGTCCAGGAGCCGGGTGGTGATCAGGTCGTTGAAGCGGCTGACCGCGATGCCGAACTTGCGGCCCCTGGCGTCGAGTTGTCCTTCATGCACTTTCGGCATGGCTGTCGTCCTCTGTGTCTGCGCGTTCGAGCAAGATGGAGTGGCCCATCCTGTCGCGCTTGGTTTCGAGGTAGCGGAGATTGTGCGGGTTGGGGTTGGCCTCGATGGGCACTTGCTCGACGACCGTCAGGCCGTAGGCCTCCAGCCCCACGCGCTTCTTGGGATTGTTGGTCAAAAAGCGCACCCGGCGAAGCCCCAGGTCATAGAGCACCTGGGCGCCGATGCCGTAGTCACGCGAGTCTATCGGGTGGCCGAGCGCGTGATTGGCATCGATGGTGTCGAGGCCCTGCTGCTGCTGCAACTCGTAGGCCTTGAGCTTGTGCAAGATGCCGATGCCGCGGCCCTCGTGGTGCTGGATATAGACGATCACGCCGCGGCCTTCGGTGGCGATCATTCGCATCGAGCGATCGAGCTGCTCGCCGCAGTCGCACAGCAGCGAGCCAAGCGCGTCGCCGGTCAGGCAGCCCGAGTGCATGCGCACCAGCGTATCGGCACCGTCATCGACCTCGCCAAAGACCAGCGCGATATAGGGATTGCCGTCGACGATGCTGCGGTAGGCATAGGCGGTGAATTCGCCGAAGCGGGTCGGCATCGGCGATTTGGCCTCGAGCGCGACGAGCTTCTCGGTGCGGCGGCGGTGGGCGATGAGGTCGTGGATGGAGGCGATCTTAAAGTCGTGCCGCCGCGCGAAGTCGAGTAGATAGGGCGTGTCGGCCAGTTCGCCGCTTTCGTCGAGAATGGCGGCAATCAGCGCCACCGGCCGCGAATCGGCCATCTGCGCCAGGTCGACCGAGGCTTCGGTGTGGCCCGCGCGGCGCAGCACGCCGCCGGGCTGGGCCTGCAGCGGCGTGACGTGGCCGGGCTGGATCAAATCCTCAGGGGCGCTGTCGGGGTCGGAGAGTTTGCGGATGGTTAGCGCGCGGTCCTGGGCCGAGACGCCGGAGCCGGCGATCTGGCGCGCGTTGACCGAGACGCCGATCGAGGCGCCGCGCGGACCCTGGGTGCCGGGGACCATCAGGTGCAGTTCGAGGGCTTCGAAATGACTTTTGCTGGCGGTGACCACCGGCGGATTGCCGGCGTGGCGCATCATGAAGTTGATCGCGTCGGCGCTGGCCAGGTCGGCGAGCATCATCAACTCGCCCTCGCCCACGGCCTCGCGGCCGTCGATATCGGTCTCGCGCTCGTCGACGAGGACGACCATACGACCGTTTTGGAGATCCTCGATGACCTCGGCGATGGTGTTGAAATCGGGCATCTGCTAATATCCCATATCGCGCAATTTCTCAAAGCTCAAGCCCTCGGCGGGGGGGGCTACGCCGCCGAGCATGCGTTCGACATAGCGGGCGATGACATCGATTTCGAGATTGACGGAATCGCCGACGCGACGATGGCTAAGAGTAGTATTATCAAATGTATGAGGTATTATCGCAACCGTAAAGACCCCGGCTTCGACCCCCGCCACGGTGAGGCTGACGCCATCGACGGCGATCGAGCCCTTGACGGCGATATAGCGGGACAACTCCAGAGGGGGCTCGATCTCGACGCGCCACTCGCAGTCTTTGTCGGCCAACTGGCGGATGCGGCCGACGCCGTCGACGTGGCCCAGGACCATGTGGCCGCCGAGCCGCCCGTCGGCGCGCAAGGCGCGTTCGAGATTGACCTCGCGGCCGACCTGCAGCTGGCCGAGGGTGGTGCGGGCGAGGGTTTCGGCCACGGTCTCAACGGCGAAGCCACCGTCAGCGATAGCCACCGCGGTCTGGCAGACGCCGTCGATATTGACACTATCGCCGACGGCGAGATCGGAGAGTACGGTAGAGGCGGCGATCTCCAGCCGCTGGAATTCGCCGCGGCGCTCCACGCGCCGCACCCGCCCCAATTCTTCTACGAGTCCGGTGAACATACGTATTGCACCTCGGCGGTGTAGAGGAGGTCGGCGCCCAGGCGGCGGGTTTGCACGCCCGTCAATTGCACGGCGTCGGCGACGCGTTCTACGGCCAGGTCGCCGATGGCTGCGACGCCGGCACCCATCAGCCGCGGCGCGATGTAGACCTGGACCTGATCGACAACGCGGTCGGCGAGTGCCGCGGCGGCCAGTTCACCGCCGCCTTCGATAAGGACAGAAGTCATGCCTGCTCTGGCTGCCCGCGCCAGCGGCAGACGAAGGTCGATGCGCCCGGCGCGGGCCGGAAAGGTCCACACTTCAGCGCCGCGATCGGCGTAGGCGCGGCGCTTGCGCACCGTGGTTTTCTCAGACGTGACGAGCACCGCCCCGGGCCGCGCGAACACCCGGGCTCGGGGCGAAGTGCGCAGCCTGCCGTCGATTACGATTGGACGCGGGTCGCGACCCCTGACGTGGCGCACAGTCAATTGCGGGTCGTCGGCGACGACGGTCCCGGCGCCGACGATGACCGCATCTACCCACGAGCGCCAGCGGTGGACGTGGCGCCGAGCTTCTGCGCCGGTGATCCAGCGGGCGTCCCCGCTGCGGGCGGCAATGCGGCCGTCGAGGGTCTGCGCCAACTTGAGCAGCGTCAAGGGCANATTCTGCGTGCGGTGTTTGATATAGGCGGCGTTGAGACGGCGGGCCTGTTCTTCCAGCAGGCCGACCTCGACCGCGATGCCCGCCCGGCGCAGTTTGGCGAAGCTGCGGCCGGCGACGCGGTGGTCTGGATCTTCCATCGCGCAGAAGACCCGCTCGACGCCGGCGGCGACCACGGCATCGACGCAGGGCGGCGTGCGCCCGTGAAAGGCNCAGGGCTCGAGGGTTACATAGAGATCGGCACCGCACGCGCTGGCACCCGCCCGGGCGAAGGCGTTGATCTCGGCGTGGGGGCCGCCGACCTGCAAGTGGGCGCCCTCGCCGACGACGCGGCCGCGCTTGACCAGNACTGCCCCGACCATGGGATTGGGGCTGACCTTGCCGCGTCCGCGCAGCGCGATGCGCAGGGCGCGGCGCATGTGGTCTTCGGCGCGGCTCATTTGATCTCCACGACCGCCTGCCGCACGCCGAGATTGTCGAGNGCNTCGAGAATCTGCACCGCGATGATGTGTTCACCCGGCTCCAGNCCGGCCACGGTGAAGCGGGCCTTTTCGNTGGCGCTATCGNAGATNCCGTCGAGCGGGGCGATGGGGTGGCGTTCGTCGTCGTAGTCGATGGTGTAGTGGGCNTTCTGGATCGCCGAGATGCGGTCGCTGACCGCCACTTCAACCACAACTTCACCGCCGGCGACGCGGGTTTCCAGCTCGATGACGGGCGGGCTGTTGTCGATGGCAAAGGGCGTGCACTCGCGTTCGGCGCTGAGGCTCTGGTCGACCGGGTTGTCGGCGCGGTCAGACGCCACCAGCTTGAGGCGGGTCCAGCCCTCGGGCATCGTCTCGGTATCCCACATAATCGAGTTCTGCGACAGATTGGCTTCGCCGAGCTTCCACTCGCGCTGGTCCTCGCCCTTGAGGTAGAGGTCGTAGACCAACTGGTCCTCGTTGGGGTCGGAAGCCTGCCAGCGCACCACGCGCAGGCTCTTGGCGTTGGGCGGGCGGTTGCCGCCACGCCCCTGCGGGGACGGAGCGGCCTGGGGCTGGCCGCCGTTGCCGGATTTCTGGGGACGGAAGGGAAAGGTCTGCAGGTCGGCGATGCGGGGCCTAAGATTGGTCTGGACCGCGTGCACGGCGATCCAATCGAGCCGAGGCGTAATTTCTGCGTCGTCNGTCGAGAGCTCGACCCGGTACTGGATGAAGCGGGCCGGCGGGCTGGCAACGGCCTGGCCGCTTTGGGTCAGCGGCGCGGACCAGGNGCTCCAGGTGTCGTCGGGTTCGAGGCTATTGCCGCTGCGGGTTTTAACGGCAATGCGCGTGCCTGCGGGTTGGTGGCCGCGCCATTCGATTGCGCCCCAGCGCGCGTGAATGCCGAGATCTTCCGGAGCCGATTCGAAGTGGCCCGCGCGGCGGGCAGTGCCGGGCAGGCCGGTAAGGGCGGCCCGCTGCGGCGCGCCCAGATGCAAGGTGCCATCGGGGCCGAGCGCGAGGCGGTTGGGTGCGGCATCGGCAAACTGCAGCACCAGTGCGCGGCGGCCCTCGGCATCCAGGTGCAAAAGTCGCGCCGGTTTGGCGGCGGCCAGCGCCAGGTGACGGCCGGCGGCAGCGAGGACGACGCGTTNGGCCTCGCCGTGTTCCCATATCGGATACACTGCACCGTCGGCGGCGATGCGATAGACAGCGGCGGGCGGCTTGGTCTGCCCTTCGGGCGGATCGGCGCCCGGGATGGCGCTGGCGAAGAGCCGGCCCGCATCGTCGGCGACCAGGTCGTGGATCTCTTCCTGCGCCGCCTCGTAGAGCAGNCGGCTGGCGCCGCCCGCGATGACGTAGATGCGGCCCTTGCCGGCAGTACCGGCGTAGAGTCGATCCCCGTGGGCAAGCAGGGTCATCACGTGGTCGGTGCCNGGGTCGAAGACGACATCGGTCGATCCGTCGTTGGCGATGCTGAGCACCTGGCCGGGCTGGCCGGTGGCGGCGTGGAGGCGGCCGTCGATGAAGGCCAGGTCCCAGACGTAGCGCGCGCCGGTNTGCGCGAGCGTTGCGGCCTCACCGTCCCGGGCGATTTTGTAGATCAGGCCGTCGGGGGCCGTGCCGGCGTAGAGCGCGCCGTCGGGGCCGAGCGCCAGCGCGTGCAGCGCCAGCTCGGGCGAGTCGAAGAGCAAGGTGGCCCGTCCATCGGCATCTACGGCAAAGAGGCGGCCCGAATCGCCGGTGCCGACGTAGAGCCCCCCCCCGGGATTAGGCAATAGAGACCAGACGCGTTCGGCGGCGAGTTCGACCGTGTCGGCCAACGCCGGTCCCAGCGCGAGCGCGCCNTCGGCGGCAATGGCNACGCCGTGGCTCTCTCCCCGGGCGAAGTCGTCGAAGGCATGCTGTTGCCAAGTGCGGGCGCGGCCGGCGTCGGCGGCGGTGGCGAGGACCAACAGGCAAAGGAGAACATTTGCAGTCATGGCGCTTTTCTCACGGTCAATTCGAGGCTCTGCTCGCCAGCGAGCACGTAGTTGGTGGCGACCGTCCGGCGCAGCAAGACTTCGCCCTGCACCNAGCCGAGGCGCCCGGCCGAACGCTCNGCACTCAGCACNGCNCGCGCCGAAGNGGGCAGGTCGGGCAATTCGCGGCCGTCNAGGGTAAAGCCGGAGCCGGGGCGAAAGAGTTCGATGACCAATTCGTCGGCGGCGGCTTTGCGGGCGAGTAAGGTGAGCAGGGCATCGAGATCGCGCGGGACGAAGGTGTCGGGGCTGCGGGCGGCTTCCCAGGCTTCGGCGCCGGGGCCACTCCCGGCACGGAGGACCAGTGGCCCCGGCGCAAGATTTTCCGGCAAGTCGAGGTCGATGGCGATCTCCTCGACGTTGGCGCGGTAGGGCAGCAGGGCAACGCGGACTTCGATGCGTTGCCCTGCTGCGGGTTCGGGTGTCGATGGNCGCAGGGCGAAGACGCGAGCACTGGTNAGGCTTTCGCCGATGTCGAGATCGAAGTGCAGCGCATCGATAGCCAGGGCCGCGAAGGGATTTTGCTGCAGTTCGTCGAAGGGGACGACCGCATCCAGTGCGGCGACGAGCAGGGCGATCTGGCCGCTGTACATCTGGCGGCGCTCGAGGGTGCGGCCGTCGGTGAGCGCGAGGCGGGTGGCAATNCGCAGGGTGGCGTCGCCAAAGACTTTCTCGGTCGATTCGATCGAGGTCAGCAGTACCGCGCGCACCAGCGCCGCGCTGAGGTCGCGGTGGCGAGCCACTTCGAAGCGGAAGGTCTTGTCGCCGCCCGGCCCGCTTATCGCGACCGTCACNGGCAGCATAGCGGGCGCGGCGCCGAGCACGCCGGCAATGCCCGCGTGGCGGTCCTGGCGCAGCGCGCCCACGGTGCGGGTCGGCATCCCGATCTTAAAGGAGATGGCCTGGCGCGGGATAATCTGGTGGATATAGGCGCCGGTGGCGGACAGATCGGTGGCGCCTAGCCGCAACATCGGGTGGCCGAAACCGACGAAGCGTTCGCCATCGGTCCAGGTCAGCGTACCGATAAAAGCGGCGCTGCGGTCGCCGCGGATCAACTGCACGGCCAGGGGCGCGCCGGGGACGAAGGGCGTCTGCAACTCCGCGTCGGTCTGGCTGGACGGGTTATCGACAAGTTCCATGCCGAGGGGAGCGAAGGTCTCGCGCAGGACCTGTTGNGCCAGGGGGCTGAAGCCGGAGATCGCCAGCGGGATGCCCAGCGGTTTGAGCGCGGCGGCGTCTCGCCCGCCGAGTCGGCGCGCATACTCGGCGTCGAGATCTATCGACTGCCCGTAGCCCTGCGGCAGCGGCGCGTCGAGGCGCTGCACCACGTCGAGCATTGGCACAATGGGGGTGATGCCGCCAATGGGATCCTTGGAATAGGACCAGCCGTAGGCGAAGGCGCCAATCAAGCGGTCTTCGATATATATCGGGCTGCCGCTCATCCCCTGGACCGGGCCGCTGTGTTCGAGACCGCCCCCAGCAAAGCGCGCTAGGATCATGTCCATGCGCGGCCCCAGGGCACCCTTCATCACCCCGAGGATTTCGACCTGGAAGGTGTCGATCGCGGTTCCTTGAAAGACAGTCAGCCCATAGCCGCGCATACCGCGGCGCAATTTGTCGGGCGCCATGGTGGGCGGGGTGGCGGCGAGCGAGGCGGTAGCCAGGAGCAAGATCGCCAGCACGACGATCCTCCCGTGACATCCTGTTGTGGGGAGCGTGGTCTGCACGGCCTTTTGCAGCACCTTTCGAGGAAAAAAGCAGAAATTATGTAGCAGCCCGGCAAAAGTCAATATAACACGAAGATTGTATTGTTTCGTAAGGTTTTGATTGACAAGGGGTTGCCATTGGCGATATCCCGGCACTAATCCCTTGACAGACGCAGCACAACAGATAGTATTTAGTCATAATTATTATCTNTATTAGATTTATTTGATAACTTTATATTTTCAATTTATCTGTTGGAGTTTGTCGTGTACGAAGCTTATTGGGGGCTGGAAGAAAAACCATTCGAAAACACGCCCAATCCGCGTTTTCTCTACCGGTCGGGCAATGGCGCCACCGTCTACAGACTTCTGCACTACGCCCTGCACAACAACCGAGGTGCNGCTCTACTCACCGGCGATTCGGGTTGCGGCAAAACCCTGCTGGCGCGCGCATTGATTCAGGAGTTCGATCCGGCCACGACCGAGATCGCGCTATTGACCAATCCGCGCTGGAATCCCGACGAATTCCTCCGCGANATTCTCTATCAACTCGGTCACGAGGAATNCTACAGCGAGCGCGCCCNGATCNTACACCGACTGCACGAGGTACTCTACGAGAATTTTGCCGCCGNCAAGAATACGCTGGTACTCATCNACGNGGGCCAGCTGATGCAGGACCCGGCCGTGCTCGAAGAGCTGCGCCTAGTACTCAACTNCCAGCTNAACGACGCCTTCCTGGTCAGTCTGCTGATCGTCGGCCAGTCGGNGNTAGGCCAGCAGATCCGCGACTTCCCCCCGCTCGACCAGCGCGTGGTCACGCGCGGCCACCTCAAGCCGCTGTCTGTCGAAGAGGTACGCGAATACGTCGAGCATCGGCTGAAGGTCGCCGGGCGCAAGGAGCCGATTTTAACCGAGAGTGCGCTCGAACTGGTCGATCAGTACTCGGGGGGTATNCCCCGCAAGGTGAACAATATCTGCGATATCGCGCTGGTCGTCGGCTTCAGCCGCAAGCTCGNGCATATCGACGCGGATTGGATCAAGCGGCTGATCCAGGCTGAAGGCGGCAATGGCGCTTAGANTGAGTTCCATGCTGCGCACGGCCGGAGATGTGCGCGGCACCCGACCCACCGNGCAACAGGCGACCNCCCCCAGCAAAGAGGCCAAGTTGCACAAGGAGGAGCCGCTGCCGGAAGGATTGCCGGCGCTGGAAGAGACGGCAGATGTCGCCGCCCCCGTCCCGCGCAGTGACGCGGAGATCTACAAGCGGTTGATAGGGGTTGCCGAGCAGGTCTTCGCCGCCGCTTGCAGCGGCGAAACCCCCGACGAGAACGCCATTGTCCGCGCCTTACGCGCCTGCATGAATAAATTGCGTGAGGGCGAGGGCTTGCTGGCGGAGACGATGCGCCGAGTCGGCGCGGCGCCCGGCCTGC
Organism: Gemmatimonadota bacterium; assembly: GCA_002724215.1. Taxonomy (GTDB): domain Bacteria; phylum Latescibacterota; class UBA2968; order UBA8231; family UBA8231. The sequence goes on from PBOD01000036.1 coordinate 44,234, forward strand.
CCCAGCGCGGCGCCGACTCAGCGATCCTATCTATGCGCCTGGGGCTGGAGCTGGGAGCCGACGACAAGCGCTGTCTGGCGGTGGGCTTGTGCGGGCTGATGCACGACCTGGGGATGCTGAAGGTGCCGAAAGAGGTGTTGCAGGAAGCGAGTCTCAGCGCCGAGGGCTTTGCGTTGCTCGGACGCCACCCCGTCGAGACTCAGCGGATTCTCGAAGACTTCGGACCGGCTTTCGCCCGGCTCGGCAAGATCGTGGTGCAGGTACACGAGCGCCGCGACGGCAGCGGCTATCCACAGGGCCTCAACCGCGACGAGATCCACGAGATTGCCCAACTCGTCGGCCTGGCCGACACCTACCTGGCCATGGCGCACCCGCGCATCGACCGGCCCGGCGTGGTCGTCTACAACGCGCTGAAAAATGTCATCGACATGCGCCGTACGCTCTTCGACATCAAGCTGGTCAAGGCGCTGATCAATATCGTGTCGATCTTCCCGCTCGGCAGCCTGGTCAAACTCAACAACAATGAGATCGGCCGGGTGATCGGCACCAGCCGCCTGCACCCGACGCGCCCCGAGGTTGAGGTCCTGCTCGACTCGCGGGGGCATCCGCTCAAGCCGCCTCGCCAAATGGTGCTGGAGGAAGAGCCGATGGTCTACATCGTCAATCCGGCGATCGAAGAAGACATATTAAAAAAGTAAGGATGGTATGCTAGGCAAATTTTTCGACAAGGTAAAGGACGGGCTAGCCCGCACCCGGGCGGCGATGACCGAGACGATCGCCGCAGTCGTGCCGCTGGGCACGCGCCTCGACGACGATGCGATCGACGATATCGAGGCGGCGCTGATCGGCGCTGACATGGGGCTGGAGACGGCGACCGAGATCGTCGATGAATTGCGCGATCGACTGCGCGACGAGCAGATCGCAGACGGGCCCGCCGGCGTAATGCGGATACTCGAAGAGCAGGTAGCGGGCATCGTGGCGCTGGACGAGGGCGGCGCGCTGCCGCTAGAGGGCCCATTGCCGGGCAAGCCCTATGTGATTTTGATCGTCGGCGTCAATGGCGCGGGCAAGACTACCACTGCCGGCAAGCTGGCCAAGCGCTACGCCGACGCCGGCAAGAAGGTGGTGATGGCGGCCTGCGACACCTTCCGCGCCGCGGCGATCCCACAGCTCGAGATCTGGGCCGAGCGCGCCAACGCCGATCTGGTGCGGGCGCAAGCGGGCGCCGATCCAGCAGCGGTGGCCTTTGACGCGCTTGCGGCAGCCAAGTCGCGCGGGGCCGACGTGCTGCTGGTCGATACCGCCGGCCGCCTGCACAACAAGGTCAACCTGATGGAGGAGCTGAAAAAGATCCGCCGCTCACTTGCCAAGCAGAATCCAGGCGCACCGCACGAGACGCTATTGGTGCTCGACGGGACCAGCGGGCAAAACGCGCTGATGCAGGCGCGGGAATTCAACGAGGTGACCGAGTTGACGGGGTTGGCGCTGACGAAGTTGGACGGGACGGCGAAGGGGGGAATTGTGGTGGCGTTGCGGCGGGAGATGGCTTTGCCGGTTAAGTTGATTGGCGTCGGGGAGGGGGTAGATGATATGCAGCCTTTTGATGGGGCGGCGTTTGCGAAGGCGCTTTTTGCCGAATAGGTGCTAGGGGATCGAGCTTGAGACCTTCAGTACCTTGCGGGGAATGAGTTAGAGTAGGTCTAGGGCCTCTGCCAGTTCTGCTTTGACTTCTGCGTCTTCTTCTATCGCCAGTCTTTGTTCCAGTGCTTCTCTAGCGTTAACTCCACCTAATTGACCCAACGCCCAGGCGACGTGGCCGCGTATGAGCGGCTCCTCGTCATCGAGGGCTTTGACCAGTGCGGGTACGGCCGCTTTGGCGCCTGAGTTGCCTAGGGCTACGGCCACGTTGCGCAGGAAACCCCTGCGCTTGGGGCGCTTGGCGGGGTTGTGGCGGAAGAGGGCGTTAAAGGACTCGCGGTCGAGTTGGATCAGGTCTAAGAGAGAGGGATTGTCGAGGCCAGGTCGGGTCTTGTAGCCGGGTTCGGTCGCCAGCCCGGCCTTGCGGTTCCAGGGGCAGACTTGCTGGCAGATATCGCAGCCGAAGATCCAGTTGCCCATGCCCTGGCGCAGGTCTTTGGGAATGGATGTTTTGAGTTCGATATTGAGGTAGGAGATGCAGCGAGTGGCGTCCAGGACATAGGGCTCGGGGAAGGCATCGGTGGGGCAGGCGTCAAGGCAGCGGGTGCAGGTGCCGCAATGGTCGGGGGCGGGTTCGTCGCATGGCAATTTTAAATCGGTGATGATCTCGGCCAGGAAAAAGTAGGAGCCTTTGCGCTTGTCGATCAGGCAGGTGTTCTTGCCCCACCAGCCGAGGCCGGCACGCCGAGCGAGCTCGCGCTCCAGGACCGGGGCGGTGTCGACGAAGTAGCGGCCGGTGGCCTCCGGCGCGAGGGTGAGGATATAGGTCCACAATTCGGCGAGGCGCTTTTTGATCAGGTCGTGGTAGTCGTCACCGCGGGCGTAAGTCGCAATTTGGCCGTGTAGCGGAGTGGGCTCCGTAGGCTCGGGCTGGTAGTAGTCCATCGCCAGGCAAATGGCGCTTTGGGCGCCGGGGACCAGTTGTGCGGGGGCTATGCGCTTGTCGTGGTGGCGCGCGAGATAGTGCATTTCACCGGCGTAGCCCAGGGCCAGCCAGCGGGCGTAGAACTGGGCGCCCTCCAGGGGGTCGGCGGGGGCGATACCGACGGCGGTGAAACCGAGGTCGCGGGCTTTGGCGCGGATTTTTGCGGCGGGCATGGTCTCCGCGCGGGCTGGTTTACTCGAAGAGTTCTACGATCCGGTGAAAGACCATCTGGTTGAGGTCGTTGAAGGTGGCCAGCACCATGATACAGAGCATGATGACCAGGCCGACCTGCTGGAAGATCTCGCGCTGGCGCAATGAGAGCGGCCGACGCATGATCGCCTCCAGGGTGAGAAAGGTCAGATGGCCGCCGTCGAGGACCGGTATCGGCAGTAGATTGATGATCGCGAGGTTGACGCTGAGTATCGCCAGGAAGCTGATGAAGGCATAGAGGCCCTGCTCGGCGGTCTTGCCGGCGAGTTGGGCGATGCGCAGCGGGCCGCCGAGCTCGTCGGTGGAGCGGTCGCCCTGGAAGAGCTGGCCGAGGAAGTCGAGGATAAGCCACGAGGAGCTATAGACCCCCGTGGCGCCCATGACCACTGCGCGGCCCAGGTCGACGGGACGGCGCGAGGAGTGGGGGCTGATGCCGACGCGGCCAACGGTGGTGTCGCCCTCGGCGTGGGTCGCCGGGGTGATGTACTGTTCCATGCGCTGGCCATCGCGTTCCCACACCAGCGGGATCGTCTGACCGGGATAGCGGCGGATCTCCTCGCTCATCTCGCCCCAGCTAATCACGTCGGCGCCGCCGACGGCGACGATGATATCACCCGACTGCAGACCGAGGCTGTCGGCCGGCATGTCGGAGACGATCTGGCCGACGGTGGTCGGACGCATCAGCAGCACGCCGTAGTCGCCTTCGGCAGCAACCGGCAGGTCGATGAAGACGCTGGCGCCGTCGCGCTCGATCTGCAGCGGGGCGCCGCGCGCGGCGATTTCGTCGAGTGCGGCGACGAGCTCGTGGGCGTTGCCAACAGCTTTGCCATCGACGGCGACGATGCGGTCGCCGCGCTCGATGCCGACCTCGACGGCGATCGAATCGTCCTGCGGGGTGACGCGGGTGCTGTCGAAGGTCTCGACGCCATAGGCGCTGAAGAGAAAGACCAGCGCCGCAAAGGCGAAGAGGAAATTCATCAGAGGGCCGGCGGCGATGACCGCCATGCGGACGCCGATCGACTTGGAGGGGAATTCCCAGGGCTCACCGCTGGTCTCCTCGTTGCCAACATCGGCCATGCCAGCAACCTTGACGTAGCCACCAAAGGGAACCCAGGAGATGCAGTATTCGGTTTCGCCGTAGGTAAAGCCGATCATCTTGGGCGGGTAGCCGAGCGAGAAGCGCTCGACCTTGATCCCCGACCATTTGGCGACGGCGAAATGGCCCAACTCGTGGACGAAGACCAGTACGCCTAAGGCGATGAGGAAGGAGGCGATGGTATTGAGCGTCTCGAACATATGCGATACCGTTTATTTCTCAAATATGGCCAGCATATCCACGTAGAGATAGGCCAGCGGAAAGGCGAAGAAATACGAGTCGAAGCGGTCGAGCAGGCCGCCGTGGCCCGGGATCAGCGCCGGCGCATCCTTGACGCCGACATCGCGCTTGATCGCCGATTCGACCAGGTCGCCGATCTGGCCGCCGATGCCGGCGATGAGCAGCAGCCCCATAAGCGCCAGCGGCGAAAACGAGGGCAATAGCGAAATCAGGCCCATCGGCACCAGGCTGCCGACTATGCCGCCGACCAGGCCGACCCTGGTTTTGTTGGGGCTGATCATCGGCGCCAGTTTGGTCTCGCCCCATTGGCGGCCGCTGAAGTAGGCCGCCGAGTCGGCGAGCCAAATGCAAATAAACAGCACCGCCACCAGATGGCGACCCTCGGCGCCGGGGCCGGCCGCCTGGACCAGCAAGAGCGGTGCGCTGCCCAAAAGCCCGAAGAACAGCACCCCACCCAGAGTCAAAAAGGCGTTGGCCGCGAAGCGTTCGACGCCGCCGTGGCGCAGGGTCCAGGCCAGCAAGATCAGCACGACCGCCATCAGTTGCAAGACCAGCGCATCGTTGGTCAGCTGGCCTTGCTCCAGCCGGCGGAAGTGGGTGCAGACCCCCATGGCCAGGATGCTGCCCGGCAGGATCAGGGGGCGATAGCCGGCCTGTTCGAGGATCCGATAGAATTCCCACGCGCAGCGACCCACTACTACCACCACCAGGGCGTAGAGCGTCCATTCGCCCACCTCGACCAGTAGCAGCACCCCTGGCACGAAGACCACCGCCGAGAGTACGCGCTGCTTCAGGTTGGAACCACCCGCCGTCGCGTCAGCCGCCAAAACGCCTCTGCCGCTGCTGGTAGGCGGCAATGGCCTCGTAGAGATGCTGGCGGCGAAAGTCGGGCCAGTGCACGTCGCCGACGAAGCGGATCTCGGTGTAGACCATTTGCCAGGGCAGAAAATTGCTCAGGCGCATCTCGCCGCTGGTGCGGATCAAGAGATCCGGATCGGGCAAGTCGGCGGTGTAGAGCGCACCGCTGATCTGCTCCTCGTCGATATCCTCGGGTTTCGCCTGGCCCGCCGCGACCTTGGCAGCCAACTTGCGGAAGGCATCGACGAGCTCGCTGCGGCCCCCGTAATTGAGCGCGAGGTTGAGCCTGAGACCGGTGTTGTCCCTGGTCTGGTTGAGCGCGCGCCGGAGCGCCAGCTGGACAGTTTTAGGCAGCTCGTCGGTGCGGCCCACGGCATTGAGACGCACGTTGTTTTCGTGCAGTTCCGGCACCTCGTCGCGCAAAGACTCGTGCAGCCACTGCATCAGCGCCTTGACTTCAATGTCGGGCCGGGACCAGTTCTCGGTGGAGAAAGTATAGAGGGTCAGCGCTTCGATCTGGAGCTGACCGCAGGCGCGGACGATATCGCGCACCGACTCGCGGCCGAAGCGATGGCCGTCGGTGCGCGGGAGATTGTGCTCGTCGGCCCAGCGGCGGTCGCCATCCATGATAATGGCGATGTGGCGCGGGAGGTTACCCTCGTCCTTGAGGCGCTGTTGGGCTTTGGTGTCCTCTGCGGGCGAGAGGGGTTTGACAGGTTGGTAATCTTTTGGCGATGTGTCCAAGGGGAGAGCCTGGGCGCTCATAGTCGTCGAGTCTTTGGCTTTGGGTTTTGGAGTATTTATCGATCGGGGTATCGTTTTTGTGCGGAACTTTAAAGCTATGTCAATCTAGGGTTTAGCATCGCATTCGTCAAGCAATGTACGGGGGCCCTGACGCTTGTTGCGGACGCGCTTGACACCATTTGCTATGGCCCCTATTATGCGGCTTATGGCGAATCAGTCGAGAAGTGACGACAAGGCCAAGCTCAGGACCCGCGCTCTGGCCCAACGCGACGCGCTGGACCTCGACCAGATCGAAATCGGGGCACAGGCCATTTTGGAGCGCGTGCTGGGTTTGGCGGAGTTCCAGCGGGCCGCCGTGATCCACACCTATGTCTCGAGCAAGGAAAACGAGGTCGATACCCGCGAGTTGATCCACATCAGCCTCGAACAGAACAAGCGGGTGGTGGTGCCGGTAGTCGAGCAGGGCGTAGAGACCATGAGGCACGCGGTACTCGCGGGTATGAATGAACTGGTGAACGGGCCGATGGGGCTGGTGCAGCCCGATCCCCGCATGGCCGCTTGGCTCGATGACGCGGGCGCGATCGACCTGGTGGTGGTGCCCGGGATCGCCTTCGACCGGCGCGGGCACCGCATCGGCTTCGGCGGCGGCTTTTACGACCGTTTCCTGGCGACGGTGTCGTGTGCCAAAGTGGGGCTGTGCTACGACGCGCTGGTGTTGGACGCGATCCCCGACGAGACGCACGACGTGGCGATGGATATAGTAGTGGCCGAGAGCGCCGTTTACAAAGGAGAGTAAGCCGTGATCTACGAATTGCGCATTTATCGTTTCCATAAGGTGAGAAACGCCAAGAAGAAATTCCTCGCCGGCTTTACCAAGGCGCGCCGTTTTATGAAGAAATACGGCGTGACCTTCGTCGCCGCCTGGGAAAATCCCTACCGCGACGACGAGTTCATCTGGATCCGCGCCTTCCCCAACGCCAAGGCCCGCGACAAGGCCATAGATGCCTACTACGGCAGCCCCGAGTGGGCCAAGATCGTCGATGAGATCCGGCCGCTGATCAAAAGGCGCGAGGTGCGAGTGATGAAATCGCTGCCGTACTCGACGCTAAAATGAGGGCATTGCTCTCCGCGCTCCTAGCGTGGGCGGTCGCGGCCGGGGCGGACGACGCGTATACGATCTACCGCGCCGACGCACCTCCGACGATCGACGGTCGGCTCGACGAGGCGGCGTGGACGGCGGCGCCGGATGTCGGCGGCTTCGTCTTCCCCTGGTGGGAAGCGGGCGCGCGCGAACAGACAGTGGCCAAACTGCTGTGGGACGATGAGCACCTCTACGCCGCCTTCCTCTGCGAGGACGCCCACATCTGGGCCGAGCACACCCAGCGCGACAGCGCAGTCTACCGCGACGACTGCGTCGAGGTCTTCACCGCGCCCAATCCGCAGAGGCCTGATGCCTATTTTAATATCGAAATGAACGTCCTCGGCATCGTGCTCGACCAGTGGCACCCCGACGGGCCGGGCAAACCGGTGCCCGGCGAGTGGAACGGCGCGGGCTTCCGCATCAAGACGGCTATCGTCGGCGCACTTAACGACGAGGCGGGAAAGGACCGCTACTGGGTACTCGAAGCGGCCTTCCCGCTCGAGAATTTCGCACTGTCGGGCGCGGCGATCCCACCGAATCCGGGCGACATCTGGCACCTCAACCTCAATCGCCTCGGTGGCCGGACCAACCCGCAGTTCAGCCAATGGCGGGCCAGCGGCACCGACTACCCCAACTTTCACCAGCCACGCGATTTCGGGCGGGTGGAATTCTCCGCAGCAGCGAGCCCATTCTGGCGGGGCGAGTAGCTGGTTCGCTCGCTGTCTATTTTCGCATCGATGCTGAAAATCGGTCCCATAACCGCCGACCCCGGCATTCTGCTGGCGCCGATGGAAGACATCTCGGAACTGCCCTTCCGCCTGATCTGCAAGGAACTGGGCGCCGACATCGTCTACACCGAGTTCGTCAACGCCGAAGGCCTGATCCGCGAGGATCCCGACGGCCCGCGCCGCTCCTTCCGCAAGCTGCGTTTTTTGGAAGCCGAGCGCCCGCTGGGCATCCAGATCTACGGCGCGGCGGGCCTGTCGATGGAGCGGGCCGCCGAGATCGCCACCGCGCAGAATCCGGATATTATCGACATCAACTGCGGCTGCTGGGTCAGCAATGTAGCGCTGCGCGGCGCCGGAGCCGGCCTGCTGCGCGATTTGCCGCTGATGAAAGAGATCGTCACGCGCGTCATCGGCGCGACGCACCTGCCGGTGACGGTGAAGACGCGGCTGGGTTGGGACCAGCACAGCATCCGCATCGTCGAGGTGGCCAAAATGCTCGAGGATATCGGCGTGCAGGCACTGGCCATCCACTGCCGGACCCGCGCCCAGGGCCATAAAGGGGCGGTGGATTACGAATGGATCACAAAGGTCAAACAGGCCGTGTCGATTCCGGTCGTACTCAACGGCGACGTGGTCTCGCCGGCTATCGTGCAAGAAGCCTTCGACCGCACTGGCTGCGACGGGGTGATGATCGGTCGTGGCGCGATTGCCCACCCGTGGATCTTCCGCGAGGCGCAGCACTATCTCAAGACCGGCGAGTTGTTGCCCGAGCCGACCTTGAAGGAGCGCGCCGAGTTGTGCATCAAACACGTAAATTTGGCGCTTGAGCACGACGGCGAAAGATATGTGCTCATCGGTATGCGGCGGCACTACGCCGGCTATTTCCGCGGTTTGCGCGGTGCTTCGCGATTGCGCGCCGAGTTGGCGGGCTACAGGGAACTCGCACCGCTGATGGCCCGCCTCGAGGAATTGCGCGACACCGACCCGGAGCGCATCGCCGCCTGATGGTGTCGCGCCATCTGCCCGCCAAACCCTTCCCACCGTACAAATATCTGCCCGGCCAGACGCCGCACCCGCGCAAGCACCCAGACGGGCCAGGCCGCGTTGCCGAGGAAGGTGCCGGACCACCGCTGACCGAGGCCAACTGGCAGACCAACGAGGCGTATTTGTACGGTATCGACCTGTACAATCACGGTTACTGGTGGGAAGCGCACGAAGCCTGGGAGGGACTGTGGGTGCTGGCGGCACAAGAATCGCTGCAGCGGGTGTTTCTACAGGGGTTGATTCAGACGGCGGCGGCGCTGCTTAAAGCTCGGGCGGGGAATCCGCGCGGGGCGGGTAAATTATGGGATAAGGCAAGGCCTAAATTGGAGCGAGTATGTGCAGCCGCACCGAATTATATGGGTCTGGATCTGGCCAATTTTGTCCACAATACAGCGCAGCATATCGTGTCGGGCAGTGGCCATAATACGATGTATGTATTTGTAAAATAGACACTTGATATCCATTGACACGAGGAACTACGAGCGAGATCTGTCGGGCCAGGTCTCCCTTAGCTTTGCAAAGCAGGATGGGAGGGGCGACTATCTATTGAAAATATCTATTAATCATATAGCAATAATCAATTTGCTCAATACATAGATCGCCGCGATGTTTATAGCACGAACGGAATCCGGCTTTTAAAAGGAGATACACTCGTGAACAAACCCAATTCGATTGCCCCCGCCTCGGGCAAACTCGGGGTACTGATGCCCGGCATGGGCGCCGTGGCCACCACAGTCATCGCCGGCGTCGAAGCCATCAAGGCCGGTCTGGGCCAGCCCATCGGCTCGCTGACCCAGATGGGCACCATCCGCCTGGGCAAACGCACCGACGGCCGCTCGCCGCTGATCAAGGACTTCGTGCCGCTGGCCGGTCTCGACGACCTAGTATTCGGGGGTTGGGATGTGTTTCCCGATGACGCCTACGATTCGGCCGAGCACGCCGGGGTACTGCCCAAGGACAAGCTCGAGCAAATCCGCGACCAGCTCAAGAAGGTCGTGCCGATGCCCGCGGTCTTCGACCGCAACTACGTGCGCCGACTCGAGGGCTCCAATGTCAAGAGCATGAAGACCAAGTGGGACGCGGTGCTGGAAGTACGCGAGGACATCAAGCGCTTCAAGGAGCAAAACGGCTGCGAACGGCTGGTGATGATCTGGTGCGGCAGCACCGAGATCTTCATGGCTCCCGACCCGGTGCACGACACCGTCGAAAGCCTCGAAAAGGCCATAAGGGAAAACCACGCGGCCATTCCTCCGAGCATGATCTACGCCTATGCCGCCCTGCAGGAGGGCGTGCCCTTTTTAAACGGCGCGCCCAACCTCACCGTCGATGTGCCGGGGATGATCGAGCTGGCACGGCAGAACAATGTGCCAATCGGCGGCAAGGATTTTAAGACCGGCCAGACGCTGATGAAGACGCTGCTGGCGCCCGGCCTCAAGGCGCGGATGCTCGGCGTGCAGGGCTGGTTTTCGACCAATATCCTAGGCAACCGCGACGGCGAAGTGCTCGACGATCCCGACTCGTTCAAAACCAAGGAAGTCAGCAAGCTCGACGTGCTGGAGTTCATCCTCCAGCCCGATCTCTATCCCCAGCTCTACGGCGATATCTACCACAAGGTGCGGATCAACTACTACCCACCGCGCGGCGACGAGAAGGAAGGGTGGGACAATATCGACATCTTCGGCTGGCTGGGCCTGCCGATGCAGATCAAGGTCGACTTCCTCTGCCGCGACTCGATTTTGGCCGCACCGCTGGTTCTAGATCTGGTGCTATTTACCGACCTGGCGCAGCGCTCGGGTCTGGCGGGCATCCAGGAATGGCTGTCGTTTTACTTCAAGAGCCCGATGACCGCGCCCGATCTCTATCCCGAGCACGACCTCTTTATCCAGTTGATGAAGCTCAAGAACACGCTGCGCTTTTTGCAGGGCGAGGATTTGATCACGCATCTGGGGCAGGAGTACTACGACTAAGAGCAAATATGAAGCAAAGCAAAACCCCCGGATGCCAGCGCGGCATCCGGGGTTTTTTTGCTCTTGCGCCTATCTCACAGCTGTTCGGCCAGCTCTTCGGCCGGGTAGGTCAATATCTCAGCCAGGGTCGGATGATAGTGGGGGATGCGGGCGAGGTCGCGTACGGTGCCGCGGAAGTACATCACCGCGATCAGCTCGTGGATCAGCTCGCCGGCTTCGGGACCGGCGATATGCGCGCCAAGGATCTCGCCCGAGCGCGGGTCGCAGAGGATTTTGACATGGCCGTGTAGCTCGCCCATGGTCAGCGACTTGCCGTGGTCGTCGAAGGGATAGCTGGCGACCAGGTAGGGCCGGTCCTCGTCCTGGCAGTCCTTTTCGCAGAGTCCGACGCTGGCCACCTGCGGGTCGGTGAAGACCACCAGCGCGTTGAGGCGCTCGTCGTAGCGGTGCTCGGGGCGGTCTGGGTGGGTGGCGTTGTAGGCGGCGATCTCGCCCTGCTCGATGGCGATGTGGACGATCTCGTGCTCGCCGTTGACATCGCCAACGGCGTAGATGTGTGGCTGCGAGGTGCGCATGGCGCTATCGACGGCGATGCGGCCGCGGTCGATAGCAACGCCCGCTCGGTCGAGCTGCAGTCCCTCGATATTCGGCTTGCGGCCCAGTGCCTGGAGGACGATGTCGGCGGCGGCGCTTGCTTCCGAGCCGGCGTGCGCGAAATATGCGACCTTCTGGCCCTGTTCCTCGGCAAACCTGTGCAGTTGTGTGCCGGTGTAGACTTCCATGCCCTCGTCGCGGAAGCGCTGCTCGACCGGTCGCGCCAAGTCCTCGTCGCCCGAGGACAGGATGTGGTGGCTGCGCTGGATGAGCTTTACTTTGGTACCGATGCGCTGGTAGAACTGGGCCAGTTCGACGGCGATGGGCCCGCCACCGAGAACGATCATACGCTCGGGCCGCTCGCGCAATTCGAGCGCCTCGTCACTGGTGATATAGCCGACCTGGTCGAGACCGGGTATGGGTACGTGGCGGGTGGTGGAGCCGGTGGCGATGATAAAGTGATCCGCCTCCAGGACCCGGTCGCCTACCTGGAGCGTCTGCGGCGAGAGAAAAGCGGCGCGCTCTTGGTACAGCGTAAAGCGCCCGTCGTGCAACTGCTCCCTGCGGTAGGCGGCGAAGTCGCCGACGAGCCGTGCCTTGCGATCGATAATGGCGGCGAGGTCGGCGCAAACATCGACCGGGGCCAGCCCGAATTCGCAGGCGCGGGCCATATGCGAGGCGATTTCGGCCGAGCGCAGGATGGCCTTGCTCGGCATGCAGCCGCGCAAAATGCACAACCCGCCCCACGGGCCGTGATCGATAACGGCAACATCGGCACCGGCCTCGTGGGCGGTGCGCGCCGCCGCATAGCCGGCCGAGCCGCCGCCGATGATCGCGATATCGTGTTTGGAGTTCGTCATTTATCTCGCTGTCCCACGGTTGGAGTATTGGGGTCTAACTTCTTGAATATACTGCACGCAATACGGGTCGCTGCGCTCTGCACCCTGCTCGTCCTACCCGCCCGGGCGGACGAGACCGCCTATACCATGCGCGGCTTCGATCCGCGCGTCCAGCGGGGCATCGACCTGATTTACAATCTGCGCTTTGATGAGGCCGAGCGCCACTTCGAGGCGGTAATCGAGGCGGCGCCGAACAATCCGCTCGGCTACTTTTTCCGTGCGATGGTAGGGTGGTGGCGGGTGCTTATCGACCTGGGCGACGAGTCGCACGATGAGCGGTTTTACGCACAGCTGCAGGAGTGCATCGATGTCTGCGATCGCCGGCTGGAGGAAGATCCGCTGGACTTCGACGCAATTTTGTTCAAGGGCGGGGCGATCGGCTTCCGCGGGCGTCTGCGCGGAGATCGCGGGCAATACCTGCAGGCGGCGCGCGACGGGCTGCGCTCTTTGCCGCTCTTACAGAAGAGCCGACAACTGGTACCGACCAATAAGGATATCCTCTTCGGCCAGGGGATCTACAACTACTTCGCTGAGGCGATGCCGGATAAGTATCCAATCGTGCGGCCGGTCATGATCTTTTTGCCCGATGGCGATCGCGAACTAGGGTTGCAACAGTTAGAAGAGGTGGGCCGCGAGGGCACGTATGCGCATACCGAGGCGATATATTTTCTCGGGCAGATCTTTCGGCTGTTCGAAGACGACGACCGCCGCGCGCTGCCCTATTTTGATAAATTGTCCGCGCGCTATCCCGACAATTCGATCTTTCACCGCTTCACGGCGCGATTGTTGGTCGAGACCGGGCGCTGGATGCGTGGCACGGCCCTTTACGAGGAATATGTGAAACGCAGCCGTGCCGGGCAGACGGGTTATCACAAGCACGGTCGGCTGGAAGCGCATTACCATCTGGGCAGATACGATTTTCTGCGCCAGCGCTACGATGCGGCCATCGCGCATTTCGCGGCGACGGCCAGCCTCGCCGACGGCTCGGAGCGCAAGAGGGACCGGGCCTATGCGGCGCTGACGCATTTATTCCTGGGCCAGCTACACGACCTGCAGGGACGGCGCGACGAGGCGGTGCGCCACTATGAGAAGGTGCGGGAGTTGCCCAACCATGCGGATAGCCGAGATCGGGCGAAGCAGTACTTGCGGACTCCGTATCGGGAGGGTGGGAAGTAGGGCGAATTTTTTTGCGCTGCGGTGCTTTGGAGCGAGGATACTGGAGCGGAGTGGCGACCGGGCATTGGGGCGTTGCTCGTCTAGCCTCGCCCGGTATTACTCCTTGCCTTCGAACTTCGCCACTTCTTCGTTGTAGACCCGCATCAAATCCAGATACATGATATAGCCGCAGAAGCTCTCCTCGCCGTCGGCTGCCGTCTCGACGACCGGCAATTTGTCATAACCCGAATCCAGCAGCCGCTGCAACGCCTCGTGCAAATTGTCCTCCGGGTCGAGGGGGCTGACATTATCGACGACCATATCTTCGATCAAGATCAGATTGCGTAGGAATTCGTCTTCGGGCACGTCGAGATCGTCGAGGCTGATCATTCCGCGCAGCTGGTTGTCGGCATTGACGACCACGAAGTGCAGGTGGCCGAGCTTTTTGCTCAGCGCGTTGAGCGAGAAGTAGGCCAGTTCGTTGCTGACGACCGCTTCGGTGGTGTTTTGCAGCATGGGAAAAACCTCTCGCACGCGCAGGTTCTGCAGCACATTGACGGTGAGGTCTTTCACGTGGGCGGGCGAGTGGAACTTATTCTGCACTTGATTTTCGTAGACCGAAAAATTGCGGGCGAAAATCAGCGCCAGGGCACTCACCAGCATCAAGGGCGGTAACAAATGGTACGAGCCGCTCATCTCGATGACGAGAATCAGCGCCGCCAGCGGGGTGTTGGCCACCGCGCCGAAGAAGGAGGCCATGCCGACCACGATATAGGCCGCCGGCTGGTGTGCGATATCGGGGAAGTACTGCTGGCCGAGCAGGCCGACGGCACCGCCGAGCATGCCGCCGATAAAGAGCGAGGGGCCGAAGACGCCGCCGGCACCGCCGCTGGAGACGGTGCAACTGGAAGCCAGGACCTTGAGCAGCGCCAGGATCAGTAATGCACGCAGACCCAGCGCGCCGTCGAGCGCCTGCTGGATGACGCCGAAGCCAGCGCCCAACACGCGCGGATCGACAAAAGCCAGCGCACCGACCAGCAGCCCACCGCAACAGACCACCCAGTAGCGTGGCAGGGGTACTCGATCGAACACTCGCCGCGCGAAGCGCAGCGACTTGACGTAGAAGATGCCGACCAGGGCGCAGAGAAAGCCCAGGATCAGATAGAAGATCAGCTCGCGGACATCGGTGAAGAGCAAGTCGGGCAGGGTGAAAATGTGCGCGAAGCCGAAGACGGCCATGTAGAGCGAATAGGCGACGAAGGAACTGATCACGCAGGGGATCAGCGCGTCGGATTCGAAGTCTTCGCGATAGAGCACCTCGACGCTGGCGATCGCCGCACCCAGGGGCGCGCGGAAGATCGCGCCCAGGCCCCCGGCGGTCCCGGCCAGCAGTAGGATACGCCGCTGTGCGGCAGAGAGCTTAAGCCTGGTGCCGATCCACGAGCCCAGGCCCGCGCCGATCTGCACCAACGGCCCCTGCTGACCCGCAGCGCCACCGGACGAGAGCGTGATGATGGTCGCCAGCGCTTTGACCGGAGCGACGATGGGCCGGATCTGGCCGCGCTGGTTGTGGAAGGCGTCGATCATCGCGTCTGTGCCCGCGCCCTGGGCCTCGGGCGCGAAGCGATGGGTCAGCCAGCCGCCCATCAGGCCGCCGAGTGCGGGCAGCAGCAACAGCAGCCAGAGATACTCTTCGCCAGAGGGCGCGCCGAGAAAAGAGAAGTCGAAGTGAATCGCGCCGGAGGAGCGGATGGGGCGAAAGCCAGCGAGTTTTTCGACCAGCAGGAAGCGGGCCAGTTCGAGGCCATAGGTGAAGATGACCGCACCCAGGCCCGAGACGAGGCCGATCAAGACGCTGTAGAGGTAGATGCGGCTGACAAACTCAAAGCCGAGCCGGTCGCGGAAGAAGCGGGCCAGCGGGCCCCGGTGCTTCGGAGTTTCAGGCATGGGCGGTGGGTGCCTCGACGGCACCCGCCAGCTGCCACTGGCGCAGGATCTCGAAGGAGAGAACCGCGCTGGCAGCGGCGACATTAATGCTGTTTTTATAACCGTACATGGGGATCTCGACCAGTTCGTCGCAATTGGCAAGTACTGTGCGGTCGATCCCCAGGGCCTCGTTGCCCAAAATCAGGGCCAACGGGCGCGGATAGTCGATCTCGGTATGGCAGCGGCTTTGCGACGTGGTTTCCAGCGCCCATACGGGGATCTCGCGCCCGCGCAGGTGGTCGATAGCTTCCTGCGTGGTGGCAAAGTGTCGGGTCTCGACATAGTCGAGGGTGCCGAGAGCGGTCTTGTCGAGCTTGGGATGGGGCGGATGCGCCGTATAGCCGCAGGTGTAGACCCCCGACAGACGGGCGGCGTCGGCAGTGCGGAAGATAGAGCCGACATTGAAGGCGCTGCGCAGATTGTCGAGGATTAAGTAGAGCGGGTGTTTGGGCAGGCGGGCGTATTCGTCGAGCGACATCTGCGCATCGAAGTTGCGGACCTCGAAACTGGTCTCCTTGCCGTAGTTGCCCGGCTTGAGCCTCACGCGACTTCGTCCGGAGTGACGACGCGGCCTTCTCGCGCCGACAGCCGGGCCGCCTCGATGGCGACCATGGTCTGGCGCACGTTAATAGCGGTGACAGCTAGGTTGTCGGCGCCGGCAATGGCCGCGGCGACATTCTCGTAGTAGGTGCGCCAGCGGCCCTGCGTCGGGTTGAGGGTCGTCACGCCGTCGGCGGTGTAGAGCCGGGCATAGTTTTCAGGCGCTTCCTCGGCCGCGTCGATCGCACCGGCGATCATGGCTTGCTCCTGCGGATCGACCCCCTCCTTGACCAGGACGCCCTCGGTGCCCATCACGCGCCAGCGCGGTTTGGGCTGATGGGCCAGCGACGAGGTCTCGACGCGCGCCTCGACGCCATTGGCGAAGCGGTAGACCGCCAGGGCGTGAGCCTCGACATCGAGGTCGAGCACCGCGCCGGAATGAAAGCGGGCGAAGACCTGCTCGAGCGGCGCATCGACCAGTTGCAAAACCTGATCGACCATGTGCGCGCCGAGGTCAAAAAACTTGCCGCCGCCGTGCGCCGCCTCGCTGCGCCATCCGCGCGGCTTGCCGAACTGCCCCCAGAACAATTCGTAGAGGAAGGGTTCGCCGAGCTTGCCAGCGGCGATCGCCTCGCACACCCCGAGATAATCGCCGTCCCAGCGACGATTGTGGAAAACGCTGAGCAAGCGGTCGTATTGCTGGCTGGCGGCGATCATCTGGTCGGCCTCGGCCAGGCTTAGGCACATCGGCTTGTCGGTCACAACGTGCTTGCCGGCTTCCATCGCCTGGATCGCGTGCGGAGCGTGGAGGTCGTTGGGGGTGGCGAGGACGACGAGGTCGACTCTGTCGTCTGCAATGGCGTCTGCGAAGGTATCGTAGGTCTTGACGCCGAGATTGTTCTCGATATCCCGGCGCGCCTCGGTGCGACTGGTGGCGACGCCGTAGAGTTCGAGCCCGTCGGCTAGGCCGACGAGATAGGTGTGGAAACAGCGGCCAGCGAAGCCATAGCCGATGACGGCGACTCTGGGCTTTGACATGGGCATTACCCCTGGGGAAAGGGTGCTTTGGCGGCGTCTTGATGGACACTTATATTAAGCTCTGTCAAAGATTTGGGCAAGTTTTCAGGAGGGTCGCGATGCGCATTCGAATTGCTTGGGACAACGGATTTGTCGAGGCTATTTTGGCCCATACGCCGACGGCGCAAAAGGTCTGGGCGGCTCTGCCCTGCACCTCGTCGGCGAGTATCTGGGGCGAATAGGTCTACTTCACCATGCCGGTGCAGACCGCACTCGAACCCGATGCCCGCCAGGTCGTCGATAAGGGCGCAGTGTGCTTCTGGGTCGAGGGCAGTTCGCTGGCCCTGCCCTACGGGCCGACGCCGATTGCACAGGGCGACGAGTGCCGTTTGGTCAGCGAGGTCAACGTGTTAGGGCAGATCGAGGGCGATCCGCGGGCGCTGGCTGGTGTGCGCGGCGGGATCGATATTCGGGTCGAGCGCGTCGAATAGTGGTGACGCATTCGCCCCGGCGAGGTGTTGTATAGGGGCGCACGGTTGGACGGGATTTGATATGAAGGGACGCACCGCAATGGCCATGGCTGTCAGCCTCGTCGCACTGCTCTTTTTGAGCGGCTGCGGAGCCGCCTATTCGGGCTATATGGGGCGTTCGTTGCGCCAGTTGGAAAAGGGCGATTACGAAGGTGCCCTGGCCAGGCTCGAAAAACCCGGCGGCAAGACCAACACGCTGCTCTACTATTTGGAAAAGGGACTGATTTTGCACTACCAGGGCCATTATGCGGCATCGAACATCGAGTTCGAACGCGCCGAGCGATTGAGCGACGTGCTCTACACCCGCTCGGTCTCGCGCGAGATCGCGGCCCTGTTGTCCAACGACTCGGTCGTCGCCTATCGCGGCGAAGAATTCGAACTGGCGCTGATCCACTACTACCGCGCCATGAACTACGCCCGATTAGGCGACCGCCAGGCCGCCCTGGTCGAGTGCCGCAAAGCCAATCTCAAGCTCGAGGATTACGCCCAGCAGGCCGAGTACCAGCTCAGCTATAAAAACGACGCCTTCTTGCAGTATATGACCGGTCTGTTTTACGAGGCCGAGGCCGAGTGGAACGACGCCTATATCTCCTACAAGGACGCACTCAAGGGCTACCGCGCCTACGCCGAGGCCTTCGGGCTCGCGGTGCCGCGAATGCTGCTTATCGACCTGGCGCGGGTGGCGCAGCGCCTGGGCTACGACGACGAGGTGGCCGCCTATAGCGAGCGCTACAAGCTACGTCCCGACGAACTGCTGCCCACGCCCGGCGGCGAATTGGTGGTTTTCGTCGAGAGCGGCTTCGCGCCGCGCAAACAGCAGGTGGAGTTCGACGTGCCGATTATGAAGGACGAGCGCGAGGTCGCAGTGTGGACGGTCTCCGAGCGCGCGGTAAACCGCTACCACCACCCGCGCGTCTACCGCCATGGCCGCGTCGACTACTGGCTCAAGATCGCGCTGCCCGAGTACCGCGAGATGCGGACCGAGGTGGCCGGGGTACGCTTGCGCATCGGCGCGCAGAGTGCAATGGCGGCCAGGGCCGAAGACCTCGATGCAATCGCGCAGCGAACCTTCGCGCAGAAATTCGATACAATCCTGCTGCGCACCGTTGCCCGCAACCTCGCCAAGTACGTGGCGTCCAAGAGTATAGAAAAGGCCTTCGCGGCAGACGGCGACGAAGAGAACGCCTGGGCAAAAGAGGGCCTGGGCGAGGTATTGGGGGGGCTGTTTAACCTCTTCGGCGCGGCGACCGAGGCCGCTGATACGCGCGGTTGGCTGTCGCTGCCGCGCGATATCCGCATCGCCCGACTGCCGGTGGTGGCGGGCACGGCGGTGCCGGGGCTGGAATTTATCGACGAGCGGGGCCGGGTCCTGGCCGTCGAGACGCTACCCGAGGTCGAGGTCGCGGCAGGAGAGAAAGTATTCGTAAACTTCCGGACATTTCGCTGAGGAGCACCGAGCCATGTATGGTATACTGTTAGTCCTCGCAATGGCGCTGCCGGCGCTGGCGCAGCGGAGCGGGCCGGCCTCCGGCCGCGCCGTCGATCCCCTGGCCAGTGGCGAGATTTTCAATATTATCGACTGGGACGGCGGCGAGTTGCCCCGGCGCTACGAGCGCTCCGACCAACTGCCAATAAGCCTGGACGACGTGCGCAAGCTGAGCGCCAACAAATTCTCCAACGCGGCAATTATCAAAATGCTCGAGGAAAGGCGCTGCATCTGCGACGCCTCGATCGACGCGCTGGTCGAGCTAAAGGGCGCCGGCGTCAGCGAGGAGGTGATCCAGGCGGTGTCACTGCACTCGCTGCCGCCCAATCGTTCCTTCGGGCTGGCGATCAGCCTCGACTTCGAGGGCCTGGGCAACCAGGCGATATCGACCCAGGCGCGCAAGGGCTATCTCTACCTGATCGTCCCCGATGGCGACAAGGAGCGGGTCTTTATCGGCAACTTGCAGGCGATCCTCGCCGGCCAGTGGCAGCGCGACGGACTGGTCGATCGCACCGACCTGCTCTTGCCGACCAAGGTGCGACGGGTGACCTTCGCAGCCGAGGTGCCGCTCAAGACTTACGGCCCCAAGAAGGCCCTGGTCTTCACCTCGACCAAGCCGGATATTTACACTTCGGCCGATATTCCCGAGCGGGACCTGGCCGGGGTGCGGGAATTCGAATTCGACTACCCGGCCTCGTCGCTGGAACGCATCTGCAGCTTGCAGGTGTTGTATAAACAGGACGCGATGCTGGCCGACCGCTGGCACTTACAGCGCACGCACTTCCAGTGCGAATGGGATTGAAAGGAGCAGATGCGATGAAAACCAGTGTATACGCCGCAATCGCCCTGATCGCCACCCTGGGGCTGTCGGCCTGCGGCGGACCCAGAGCCTTTACCCAGGGCCAGTACGGAGATCCAGAAGAGATCTCCATGCTCGACGACAAGTGGAACCAGAACGACATGCAGCTGATCGCCAAGAAGATGATCAGCTCTATGGAGACCTGGGCCACCGGTCAGGGCATCGGGGGCAAGCCGGTGGTGATCCCGGAGATGCCGCGCAACCGCACGACCGAGCACATCGACATGACCGCACTCTACGACCACATCAAGACCGCGCTGATCCAGAGCGGGCAGTTCAGCTTTCTGGACAAGGCGGCGCGGCAGGAGACCGCCAAGGAGTACGAATACCAGAGCAGCGGCTATGTCGATCCGACCCAGGCCAAGGGGCCGGGCAAGCAGAAGGCGGCCGAGTATTTCATGGGCGGGGTCATCACCTCGACGATCCAGCAGGTGGGCAACAAAAAAGTCGTCTACTACAAGGCGACTTTCGAGCTGACCGACATCGAAACCACCGAAATCGTCTGGACCGACCACAAGGAGATCACCAAGCACTTCAAGAAGAAGAGCATCGGGTTCTGAGAAAGGGACGCGCTATGAAAGCCATTATAACGATCGCGATGCTCGGGCTGGCGACGGCGACCTTTGCCGGGGCGCCGGAGGCAGGCCGCACCGACGGGCCCGAGGGCAGCGAATACGGCCGCGGCGGCTACCACCACGGCGCCCAGTACGGCCGCTTCTACACCGAGGGCTTTATGGGAGCGGCGACGGTCGATTTTGAAGCCGAGGGCTTGAATGGGCTGAGCTTAGCAGAGACCGATATCATCGCCGGGATCAACGCCGGCTATATGATCGAAGACTGGCTGGCCTTCCAGCTGGGCTTCGGCCACATCTCCGACCAAGCTATCAACCTCTACTCGGGCGGAGTCCGCTCGGCGTACGCCACCGAGCCATTCAACTACTACTTCTCGCTCGACGCGGAATTGTACTCGCCGAACGGGGGCGACGATCACTTCGGGATCGTACCAGGTGTCGGGGTCGAAGTTATTTTGAGCCATCGTTTGCGAGTGGGCCTGCGCTACCAGCACGACTTTATTTTCTCTGACAATGACATCAGGATCAATCGCTTTACGGCACAGGTGCAGGTGGATTTTTAGAGCGAGATTTGGGCCATAGCAAAAGGGGCTGCTTCCGCGATGGAAGCAGCCCCTTTGTGCAATAATCGAATCGACACCCTATCGCCTTGCTGTAGCGTAGTGTCGATGTGCGGAAAGCGGATAACTATTGCCCGATCATCTCGACGAAATACCGATGCACGCCCAGATCGTCCGTCAGTTCTGGATGAAACGACGCCACCAGCACATTTCCCTGCCTGGCCATCACCACATCGCCCCGGCACTCGGCCAGCGCCTCGACCCCTGCGCCCACCCGCGAGATGCGCGGTGCGCGAATAAAGACCATCGGCAACTCGCGCGTCTGGCCATTGACGCCGAATGATCCGGTGCCCTCAAAACTATCGATCTGGCGACCATAGCCATTGCGCTCGACGTCAATGTCGATGAGGGCAAGCGATTTTTGCGGCGGGTTGCTGACGCTTTTGGCAAGCAAAATCATCCCGGCGCAGGTGCCAAAAACGGGTTTGGCTGCGGCGAAGCCTTCCAGCGGCGCCCACCAGTCCCAGGAGTCCATCAGCTTGATCAGGGTGGTGCTCTCGCCACCGGGAAAGATCAGGCCGTCTATCTCGGCTAGCTGCTCGGGTTTTTTCACCACGCGCGATTCGACGCCCAGCGCTTCCAGCATCCTGCCGTGGGCCGCATAGTCGCCCTGCAGCCCAAGTAGACCAATCATCGGCTATACCGTGTCTAAAAATAGATTGCCCCGTCCCTGCAAAGGAGCAGACGGGGCAATGCAGATGAAAATTAAAATCTAAACGCTACCAGCCCCGCGTCTGCAACTTGTCTTTCTCGTCTAGGGTGTCGATGTTGATGCCGACCATGGCCTCACCCAGATTCTCCGAAACGCGAATCAGCACCTCCGGGTCCTCGTAGTGGGTCGTCGCCTCGACGATCGCCTTGGCGCGGATGGCCGGATCGCCCGACTTGAAGATGCCCGAGCCGACGAAGACCGCCTCAGCCCCCAGCTGCATCATCAGCGAGGCGTCGGCCGGGGTAGCAACGCCACCGGCGGCGAAATTGGGCACCGGCAGCTTGCCGTGCTCGGCCACGTAGAGGACCAGCTCGTAGGGCGCGCCGAGGTCTTTGGCGGCGGTCATCAGTTGATCGCGGCGCAGAGTGGTCAGGCGGCGCATCTCGTCGGTGACCGTGCGCATGTGGCGCACCGCCTCGACGATATTGCCCGAACCGGCCTCGCCCTTGGTGCGGATCATCGCCGCGCCCTCACCGATGCGGCGCAGGGCCTCGCCGAGATTGCGGCAACCGCAAACGAAGGGGACCTCAAAGGCCATTTTGTCGATGTGGTAGTGCTCATCGGCCGGGGTCAGGACCTCGCTCTCATCGACGTAATCGACGCCCAGAGCCTGGAGCATTTGCGCCTCGGCGAAGTGGCCGATGCGGCACTTGGCCATGACGGGGATGGAGGTAGCCTCCATGATCTCGCGCAGCTTCTCGATGCTCGACATACGCGACACCCCGCCCTCGGCGCGGATGTCGGCGGGCACGCGCTCGAGCGCCATGACCGAGGTTGCGCCGGCATCTTCGGCGATCTTGGCTTGGTCGGCAGTAACGACATCCATAATGACGCCGCCCTTGAGCATCTCGGCCAAGCCCGTCTTGAGGCGGAGGGTGCCGGTCTGGCCGTTGGCAGTGGTATCGCTCATAGCAAAATCTCCTTTGGATCAGTCCCGTAGAACATATTCGATAAACCTCTCGTGCGCAAAGGAAAGACGCGAATTTTTGCTGGGATGGATTCAGCGTCCACGCAGGCTTTGCCAGTAGCTCAGACAGAGGTCGCGGGCGATGAGGTAAAGGGCCGCAAGGGTGGTGAGGATGCCGAGGACGGCACCGACGACGAGGATTGCAAAAGGCGGACCCGGCAGTAAAGGGCGGGTGAGCAGCAGCGTGGCGAGGACACTGGCGACGACCCAGCCCGGACGGATCAGGGCCAGAAAATAGACGGCAAAAGGCAAGCCGATAAGGCGGTTGGCCAACTGCTGCGATACCAATACAAAGAACAGAGCAGAGGCAGCGACCACCAGGGCCACGCCCTCGACACCGCGCGGCAGGCCGTAGAAGTACATCGTCGGGATCAGCACCGCCATGCTGAACAGCGACCAGTAAAACGACCAGCTGGCCTTGCCTTTGGCCATGAATATTGAGCCGACCATGGTGCCGACGACTTTGAGGAAAGTCGCCGCGGCGAGCAGGCGCAGGATCGTCGCGATGGGACCGCGGCCGATCAGCGCTTCGATCTCCGGCGCGAAGACGAACATCCCGGCAAGCACCGGTCCCATCGCCAGCATCAGTCCCTGCACACCGCGCATGTAACCCGTGCGCAGCGTCTCGTCATCGTTTTGCACCGTCGAGAAGCTGGGGAAGGAGACGCGCTGGATGGTGGTGGCCAGGCGGGTCAGCGGTTGCAGGGTCAGGCGCTCGGCCAGAGTATAATAGGCCTGCGCAGTGGCGCCGAGGGGAACGAAAATGAAAAAGTAGGCGATCTTGGTGTTTATGTAGGTCACCGCGCGCGAACCGGTGAAGTGCAGTGCAAAGGAGAGGATCTGGCGCAGCGCCTGTGCATCGAAAGACAGGCCCGGTCGCCAGCGCGCCGAATAGACCAGACTGGCGAGCAGCCCGAGCTCGCGGAAGATCGCGGCGATTACCGGGAGCAATACGCCGATTTCGGGCCGCAGCGCAAACAGCACCAGTGCCGCCAGCCCAAAGGACAGCACCGAGACCAACTCAGACAGAGCGACGGCAGAAAAATCGAGGGCGCGCTGCAGGCGGGCGCGGAACAGCCCGGACACCGAGGCGCAGGGAATGAGCAGACAGAAGGTGCGCAAGACGAGGGCGAAGGTCTGAGGATCGTCACCACCGAGATGGGGCGCCAGCGCGGGGGTGATGGCGTAGACTGCGGCGGTCAGCAACAGGCCCCATACCAGCGCAGTCCAGAAGGCAGAGTCGAAATGCGCCTCGGCGGCCTCCTGATACTGGACCAGGGCGGAGCCGAGGCCGAGGTCGCCGATGAGCGCCAGGAACATCACCAGCATTAGCGCCCACTCGAAATGGCCCAGGTCGGCGAGGTCCAACACTACATAGAGCGCCAGCATGATACCGAGCTGGATAATGCTGGCGCCGCCGTTCCAAAGCAAGCCGCGCAGGGCGCGGGTGGCTAGCGAGGGGGTACTCACTACGGAATGAGGAGAGAGCGCACGTAGTCGAGGTTGTGGCGGGTGTTGGATTCGAGGCCATCGAGACCGTCGTGGAGGTCGAGGCCGGGCGGACGCTCTTTGAGGTGGGTCTCGATCGCGATAAAGCCGTCGTAGTTGTCGACCGCAAGCGCAGCGAGCTGCCCCGGCCAGTCGATGGGCCCGTCGTCGATGAGGGCCCACTTATTGTTACGGCAGTTTTTGAGGTGCACGTGACTGACGAGGTCCTTGAGCCCGGCATACTCATCGGGGTAAGGACTTTCCGCCCCCGCCATCGCGGAATTGCCCGGGTCCCACAGCAGCGACAGATGGTCCGAGCCGACGCGGCGAATCAGCGCCGCGGCCTCCGTGCCAGTGGCGCCCCAGCACCCGGCTTCGTTTTCCAGGCTCAGGCGGCAGCCGTGCGCCGCGGTGGTCGCGGCCATCTCGCCGAGGCGGTCGATCACGGCTTGCGGCGGGGCCTGCGAGTCGTCGCGGCGGAAGGCGAAGGCCGAGACCAGATGGGTGCCCAGGCGCTGCGCCCACTCGCAGGACCGAGGCAAAAGCTCGGCCAGATCGGGTGCGACGGAAGGGTCGTCGACGGGACACTTGCACAGGCCGGGCGAAACGCTGGAGACCTGGAGCCCGGCGTCGGCGATCGTTTTGGCGAAGCTCTCCAACTCGTCGTCGGACACGCGCGGATAGCGGCCGCCGGCCAGCTTGCGGACCTCGACGTAGGGCACGTCCCACTCGGCGGCCAGGGCGACGGCGCGCGCCGGGTCGGGGCTGATTTCGTCGGTAAAAATCGCGAGTTTCACGCCAGAGCCACTTTCGCCGAAGAGATGCGGCCCATCTTGCCGAAGATATTGACGCTGCGGACGTCGAGCCGATTCTTGCCCGCAGCGAGCACCCACTCGCAGCGAGCTTCCTTTTCTGCTCGCCACTCGCCGCCATTTTCGCGCACGAGAAAATGCGAGAAGTTGGGCGCGGTGTGCTCGAGATCTACCTGCAGCACGCCGTCGCGATCGGCGACCTGCAGGTAGATCCGCGTCTGGTTGACCGACCAGTAGAAGTCGCCGGGGCGCGAGGTCTGCAGCGAGTATTCGGCATACCTGGGGTCGATATCGTCGGACCACCACAAATAACCGTCCCAGTGGTACTGTCCGGCGCCGTGGCGCAGCTCGGCCGGCTCGGCAAAGATCAGGTGGGTATTGCGCAGCGGGATGCCAAAGCGACAGAACACATCGATGTACTTGGTCATTGGCTCGATGACTTTTTGTGGCAATTTATTGGCCATGAGCTTCTTGCGCTTTTTGCCGGCGGCAGCCTCATGCAGCTCCAGCGCGTTGATCGGTACGCCGTCGATCTCGTAAGTGGCGTCGTACTCGCGGTCGGGGCCGGCGTCTTCGAGAATCCACTTCTGCAATTCTTCCGACCAGACCTCGGCCAGACAGTGGTGGTCGACGATGATCGAGCGAGCCACCCATCCCAGCGCTGATGCGCAGGCGGCGAAGACCGCTCCGTAGTGGGTGCACATCCCAAACCCCCAGTCCCCCTTGGTAGTATCGAGGATTTCAAGGGCATTCCACGAAGGGCAGTGGGGATATTTATCCGATTGCCAGCCGAGCCACTGACTGTGGATCCAGTCGCGGAGTAGCGCAAATTGCTCGAGTTCGGTTTGGCCTTTGGCAATGACCTCGTCGAGGCGGTACTGCTTGCGCAGCCGTTCCTGGTGCGGGTGCTGGCCCATGTAGGCGAAGTCGTAGGAGCTATAGACCAGCTCGGGGTGATCGATTTTGGCCGCCTTGAAAGGAGCGAGGCTGGCGGCGTCTTCCTTGCGGTCGACCGCTAAAGTCACGCCCTGCAGCACGGGGGTTTTGTCGGCGGCATTCGTTTCGAGGATGGCGCGCCACTGGACGAAGCGGCCAGGCCACTGCAGCGCGTTGCGGCGCTCCCAGGGAGTCCAGGTGCGCGGGTCGAAAGACGGCGTGGTGCCGCTGCGCAGTTCGAAGTGAATGCGAGTGCCCTGCGGCTTGCGCATGCGGGCCTTGAGCGCCAGACGGCGGATGCCCAGGCGCGGGGCGATCAGGCCCTTGCCCTCTTCGTCGGCCAGGTCGATAACTGGCGAGCAGAGGGTGCCAGCCGGCGGATGGCCCTTGAGCCGGAGACGCACCAGATATTCACCAGCGATGGTCCGAGCCTCGCCGAGGGCGCCCTTGTGCCAGGTTTTGCCGCCGTCGTAACTGCGCGACGAGCGGCTGGGAAAGGCGTCGGCGTGGCCGCCGGGAAAGGGATCGATATGCAGAACGCCGCTGTGCGAGAACGCGAATTCGTTGGTGCCTTCTTTGAGATATTTCGCAGCGATTTTTTTGCGGTCCCAACCACCGGTGAGCATGCGCTGGCGATTCTGGCGGTGGGTGAGGACGTGGCCATTGACCTGGAGCCGCATGGGCTTGTCCTGGGTCGCGGTGTCGGCGTTGACGTAGAACAGCAACTCGGCGCCCTTAAGTCTGGCCGAAGGGATATCGAATTCGACTTTGGACAGCGCGGTGGGGGTGAGCTCTTCGCGGATGTCGCCATCGACACCCATTTCGTTGGTTAGAAAGTGGGTTGGAGCGAGGCGGGCAGCGGGGGTGGTTTGAGCGTCAATGAAGCGGTCGCGAAGATGGTCGCGGAAGTCGGTGGTGGCGATGCGTTTCATCGGGCAGCTCCTTGGGAATTGGCCGGAAATTTAGGGGATGGGGGGAGTCGGAGCAAACGGACGCTTCGGAGTAGTAGTGCCAACTGCGGTTATTTTCTGCATCGCGCCCGGGCCTGGCTCGGAGAGGGCGCAAGCGCCCGTAAATTGCACCGAGCACCCTGTGCCAGGCCCTTTTCCACCACTACCCGAAGACAATCCGGAGCTGTCCCCCCGCCCCTGCGCTCGATTGGGGAGGATGGGGGCATTAGAGGAGGTTTTCTACGTACTCGCGGGCGGCAATCGCTGCGGGAAGGGGCTCGGCCCAGTCTACGTCTTCGAGTTCGATCACGAGGGGTCCCTGGTAGTCGGCATTATTCAAAATTCCCAACAGATCCGCGAAGGGGAGGTCGCCCTGGCCGAAGGGGACGGGTTTTGCGCCTTGCTGGTCGCGGAGGTGGACGAGTCCAATGCGGTCGGCCACGGCTTCGGCGAAGGGGAGGATCGGCTCGTTGGCGGCGAGCAGGTGACCAGTGTCGAGGAGGACGCGGGCGCGGTCGGGGAGTTGGGGAAGGACGGCCTGGTAGTCGGCGAGGGTTTGCAGGCGATTGTCCTTCTGGTTGCCGAGGTTGAGGGTGATGTCGGGAACGTTTGCCAAGAGTTTGTCGATGCCTTCTATGAGGTCTTCGCGGGCTTCGGCGGTGCGGGCGCCGCCCCTGGTGTTCATCTCCTTGAGGCCGAGGGCGCGGCCGAGGTGGATGTCCCATTCGAGCTGGCGCAGGTTGTAGTTGAGGTTGCGCTCGTCGGAATCGGCTTTGCGACCGGTGAGGTTGCGAATATTGAAGCCGGAAAGGGTCAGGCCGGCGGCGGCGATGGCGGCGCGGACCATGGGGACAGACCAGTCGTCGTGGACGGGCGTGCTCTGGGTGTGGGCGCGGAAGAGTTCGAGATGGGTGAAGCCGGCGGTTGTGGCGAGGTCGAGGACTGCGGGCAGCAGGGCGTCGGGGCACAGGGTCGGGCTGAAGACGAGATGCATTATTCGATGCCCTCCCAGTGCGCCCACTGGTCGCCGCAGGTCTCGAAGCGGATGTCGTTGGCGTCCTTGCGCGAGAAGCGGCCGATCAACGCCATGCGGATATTGCGGTTGATATTCTTGGAGCCGGTGTGGAACATCTGACCGTGCCAGAAGATGGCATCGCCGGCTTTGCCGGAGAACTGCTGGCCCTGCGGAAAGGTGCCTGCGGGGAACACATCGCTGGAGATGCCGCCCTGCACCGAGAGCAGCGAGCGGGTCTTGAAGTATTCGTAGGCGACGTTGTGGCTGCCAGGCCAGTAGGTAAAGCAACCGCCCTTTTCGTCGATGTCCTCGACGTAGATCGTCACATTGATACTCATATAGCCGACGGTGCCCTCGGGGACGCCATTGGTGGGGGTGTAATAGCCGTCGAGGTGGCCGCGCTCGGGCATGGACCAGCTCTTATCGCTGGCGGGGAAGACCAAGTGCGGCCCGGCGCTGCCTTTGGGAAGCGCGTCAACGCCGACCATTTCCTCCATCATCGCGAAGAGCGGCGAGTCGTGGACAGTGGCGCGAATGGCGGGGTGGTCGCCGCCGACGGGCACGCGCGGACCGGCATCGATCCAGGTCTCGGGATCGTCG
This sequence comes from Gemmatimonadota bacterium, assembly GCA_002724215.1. Classification (GTDB taxonomy): domain Bacteria; phylum Latescibacterota; class UBA2968; order UBA8231; family UBA8231. The sequence continues at coordinate 72,623 of PBOD01000036.1, forward strand.
CGGTCGGCTGCAATACCTTCCCACAGCGCGTCCCGGGCGTCCCGAATCTGTGCGGGGGTGAGGGCATTGCGAATGATGAGGGCGCCGTTGGCTTTGAATGCTGCTTTTTGCTCGGGCGTGAGATGCGGCATAGGTGTGCTAACTCCGGTATTGGGTGACGAGGCAAATATAGAGCGGGTAAAAACGAGTGTCCATGCGATCAGCCGGTGCGATATGGCCGCTGGCTGCTATCTCCCACGGTGGATCTCTGCCGCTTGTCGAATAGTGTCGCTTTGGCGGGCTTAAAAGTTACCCACCGCAGGAAAAAAGCCGGCGACGGGGCGTTTGCCAGCGGCGAAGAGCTCGACGTAGGGACTGGCGTCTTCGCCGACGGCGGCGAGCAGCTCGGCGGCGATTTCGATCGCGGCGCCGCTGTGCAGGGCCAGGGCCACGGCGTCGGAGGGCCGGGCATCCAGGACCAGCGTCTGGCCGCGGTGGCTGAGGCTGAGTTCGCCGATGTAGGTGTCTTCGCGCAATTGGGTGATGCGGGCGCGGGCGACGGTGGCACTGGCAGCGGTCAGGAAGTCGTGGAAGAGGAAATGGGTGCTGGCCTCGCGGGCGGTGAGGCGGGTGAAGATAGCGTTGATCGCAGCAGCCTGGCAGAAGCCGATGAAGAAGGGGAAGGCGCGCTGGTCGTCGAGATCGACAAGGACCACGACGAGCTCGCCGGCGGCCTGGACGATGCCGATCATGCGCATGGGGACGAAGGCGTCGCCCTGAGCCAGGCGGGCACTGGGCGGGCGCCGGGGGCCTGCTGGCGCGGCGTGCGCGTGGGCGACGACTTTGCCGGTGGTGATGGTGTCGCTATAGGTAGCGACAAGATCGGACGTGGCCGTGAGCGGCGCGCCCGAACGCTGGTGGAGCGCGAGGCCGTCGCCGATGGTGGCGACGAGCTCGTGCTGGCCGCCGGCGAGCGCGATGTGCGCGTGGGGAATACCGTCGCTCAATTCGAGGAGGACGGAGGAGGGCGGCAGGGCCAGGCGCTCGGCGGCGGCCAACAACAGGTCGTGGGTGAGGGGCCGGGGAAAGGCGAAGTCGTCGAGGCGCAGGTCGATGGTCGCGGCGGGGCAGGGTTCGGCAGGGATGGCGACACTGCGGCCGTCGGGCGTCTGGAGCAGAGCACGAGCAAAATCGCCACTGAATTCGAAGTCGAGCAAGGTTAGCGGGACCGTGTCTGCAGGGCCGTCGGATATAGGTGCGGCAGGCGGGGCGTCGCCGCCGCAAGCCGGGAGCAGGAGGCAGAGGGGGAGGATCAGGCGCAACATGGGGAAAGAATACAGCAAAAGTGCGGCGCGACCAAGACGGGCGCTGTTTTTGGGGATCGTCCCCACAATGCCTTATATTCTCTAATCGCGTCCCCCGGGCGAAAGAAGCAGGCGGCGGCCCCGGTCAGCGGCTGCCGCGAGATGGACCTACAAAAGGACAGGCGTATGATGATGCGGACCAAAGAGGAAATCACCCAGACGATCAAGGAGCAATTCGTCAACGTGCGCGAGCGGGGCCGGGTGCTGGCCCAGGCGCTCAAGGCGCGGGCCGATATCGCCGCCACCCGCCGCCGACTGCGCTCGACCTTCGCCGATCTGGGCGAAGCGATCTATGCGCGGCTCGACGCGGGAGAGTCGGTCGATCTGGAGGGCATGGGCGACTACAAGTTGCGGATCGAGGGGCTCAAGGCCGAATTGCGCCAGCGCGAGGAGTCCCTAAAGGAGATTATGGAGGGGGGCAAAGAGGAGGACGGGGAGGAAGTCGCAACGCAGTAAGGGCTACTGTAGTCACTATAGTATAGTAGAGAAAGCAATGGGCGGCACGGGCGATTATGGCCCGCGCCGCCTTTTCTATACGGCCTGGTCGAGGGCGCGGATACAGCCGATGGTCCAGGCCAGACCGGCGGCGTGATCGCCAGCGATGGCCGGGA
>PBOD01000037.1 GCA_002724215.1 Gemmatimonadota bacterium
CAAGAACGGCCCGGGTTTGAGCTTCCTCGACGGCTTGGGCAACGCCTTGGGCTACAGTCTGATTCTGCTGGTGGTGGGCGTTTTTCGTGAACTCTTCGGTTCGGGCACGCTGTTCGGCGTCGAGATGTTTGCGCTGGCGACGGAGGGCGGTTGGTACGCGCCCAACGGGATGATGCTATTGCCGCCGAGTGCCTTCTTCATCATCGGATTTTTCATCTGGGCGCTGCGGACCTGGAAGACTGACCAGATTGAGGAGGAGGCGTAAAATGGCAGAAGCCTATCTCAGCATTTTTATGAAGAGCGTGTTCGTCGAGAACATGGCCCTGGCCTTCTTCCTCGGCATGTGCACCTTCCTCGCCGTCTCCAAGAAGGTCGAGACGGCCTTCGGGTTGGGGATCGCGGTGATCGTGGTGCAGGTGATTACCGTGCCGGCCAACAACCTGATCTATCAATACCTGCTCAAGGAGGACGCGCTGGCCTGGGCTGGGTTGACGGGCGTGGACTTGACTTTCGTGGGACTGATAAGCTATATCGGCATGATTGCGGCGATGGTGCAGATCCTCGAGATGTTCCTCGACAAATTTGTGCCGGCCCTCTACAACGCGCTTGGTATTTTCCTGCCGCTGATCACCGTCAACTGCGCGATACTGGGCAGTTCGCTGTTCATGGTCGAGCGCGACTACAACTTCGGCGAGAGCGTGGTTTTCGGCTTTGGCTCGGGCGTCGGTTGGGCGCTGGCCATTGTCGCGCTGGCGGGGATCCGCGAGAAGATGAAGTACAGCGACGTGCCTCCGGGGCTGCGCGGTCTCGGGATCACCTTTATTACCGTCGGGCTGATGTCGCTGGCGTTTATGTCCTTTTCCGGCATTCAACTCTAAGAGAGTTTTTCCATGACAGAAATTATTTCTGGCGTAGGTATGTTTACCGGGGTGGTGCTGGCCCTGGTGGTGCTGATCCTGGTGGCTCGTTCCAAATTGGTAGCCAGCGGTGACGTGCGGATCTTGATCAACGACGATCAGAGCAAGGCGCTGTCGGTGCCAGCCGGCGGAAAGTTGCTCAATGCGCTGGCCGATAATGGCGTTTTCGTTTCATCGGCCTGCGGCGGCGGTGGTACCTGCGCGCAGTGCAAAGTCCACATACACGAGGGCGGCGGCGATATATTGCCGACCGAGACCGGCCATATCAACAAGCGCGAGGCGCGCGAGGGTATGCGGTTATCGTGTCAGGTTGCGGTCAAGGAAGACATGAAGATCGAGGTGCCGCCAGAGGTCTTCTCGGTCAAGAAGTGGGAGTGCGAGGTCGTTTCGAATGACAACGTAGCCACCTTTATCAAGGAATTCGTTGTTAAGTTGCCCGAGGGCGAGACTATGGACTTCGAATCGGGCGGCTATATCCAGATCGAAGTGCCGCCTTTCGAATGCGACTTTAAGGACTTCGAGGATATCGACGAGCGCTTCCACCCCGACTGGGACCGCTTCCGGGTCTGGGACTTCAAGGCGGTTAACACCGAAACGGTGGTTCGCGCCTATTCGATGGGCAACCATCCGGCCGAGGGCGACATCATCATGTTGAACATTCGCATCGCTACACCGCCGCCGGACCGTAGTTCTCCCACTGGCTGGATGCAGGTGCCGCCGGGTGTTGCTTCCTCCTACGTCTTCAGCCGTAAACCCGGCGACAAGGTTACCATATCGGGTCCCTTCGGCGAGTTTTTCATTCAAGATACCGATCGTGAAATGGTCTACATCGGCGGCGGTGCCGGGATGGCACCGCTTCGTTCGCACCTCTTTCATCTCTTCCACACGCTCAAGACGGGACGCAAGATTTCTTATTGGTACGGCGCGCGTAATCCCAATGAGGTTTTCTACGAGGAACAGTTCCGCGAACTTGAAGAAGCCTTTCCCAATTTCAAATTCCACATTGCGATGTCCGAGCCTCGGCCGGAGGACAACTGGGACGGCTACGTCGGCTTCATCCACCAGGTCTTGCTCGAAAACTATCTCGAAACGCACTCCGCCCCTGAAGATGTGGAGTATTATATCTGCGGCCCTCCGATCATGCTTCAGGCCGTATTGAGTATGCTCGATAATCTCGGAGTAGAAGAGGAAATGATCCGTTTCGACGACTTTGGATCTTAGTGCTGCGGTCCTCTGGATGGTTGGCATTGTGCGAAGTCAATTGAGAAAACGGGGAAAGGACATATGGATACGCTAATCGCCGCGTTTGTGGCTTTTGGGCTGGTGATGGTCGCTATGGCCGTGGGCGTGATTTTCAGCAATCGCGTCATCAAGGGTTCGTGCGGTGGCTTGAACACCATGAGCGACGACTTCGGTCGGCCGATGTGCGAGTGCGGCAAGGCGCCCGGCACGTGCGGCGAGGCGGAAGCAGACCCGGCGCAATTGGTCAAAACGGCCTGAGGCGAGCCGGCCGATACTAGCGCGCAAACGGCGGACTTCGGTCCGCCGTTTTTCTTTGCGCAAAATTCGACAGAAAGTATTGGAGATTCAGTAGTTGCAAGTCTTTTGCTGCCTTGACATGGCCGCCGGCCATTCGCTATACTTGGCGGAGACTAAGACCTCGACCGACCCCGTCCATGTCCTATCTAGCCCTCACTGTATTCGCGGCGTTGTCGCTCGCGGCCGCGCTGTTTTTGCTGGCGCTGGCCCGCTGGTGGAGCCCGCCGCCGGCAGAGGGGGGGCAATGGCTCCGCCGCGGTGCGCGACTGCCGCTATACCCCTACCGCGTATTCTTTTATGTACTCTTTGGCGAAGTGGTGCTGGTCTTGCTTTGTGCCTGGGCCATCTATTTTAGGGCCGGGTGGGCGCAGGGGCGGGGATATCTCGCGGAAATGGGGCTCTTTGTACTGGTGGTGTTCGTCGGCCTGTTCTACCTCTGGCGCAAGGAGGGCCGCGCGTGAATGGTTTGGGCGAACGGGTCAAGTGGGATGGCGATGTGGCAGTGGTCGAGCCCGGGGCGCTGGCCGAGGTGCTGCGTTTTCTGCGCTACGATGCAGAGCCCAACTACGACGCGCTGGCCGACCTGACGGCGGTGGATAATCAGTGCCGCGACAGCGCGGCCCCATTTAGCGTTTACTACTGTTTGCGCAGTGGGGCCGCGGGGTCTCTCCTGCGGTTGATCGTGCCCTGCGCGGGTGGGCCCTTGCCCTCGGCGCTCGAATTGTGGCCGGCCGCCGACTGGTTCGAGCGCGAAGTTTACGATTTGTTCGGTATCGAGTTTTCGGGGCGCGGCCAATTGCGGCGCCTGTTGCTGCCGGCCGATTTCGTCGCTAATCCCTTGCGCAAGGATTACCCTCTGACCGGCAGCGGCGAAGCGCGTGCCGAGTTCGATCCAGATCCTGCGCCGTCGCTGGATCCGCTCAGCGAGGAAGGGGAGGTCGAAGTGCTGGAGTTGCATGCCGCGGGCGGGGGTTTGCGCTTGCAGGTCGAAGTCGAGGGCGACAGGGTTCGCGCTATCCGGCCCGATTTGGGCTATGTCCACGCGGGGCTGGAAAAACTCGGCGAGTCGTTGACCTACAGGCAATGCGCGCAGTTGGCGGGGCGCATCGGGCGGCAATCGTCGTTTAGCGGCGAGTTGGCGCTGGCACTGGCCGTCGAGCGGTTGATGGGTATCGAGGCACCGCCCCGGGCGGTTTACCTACGGGCGCTGTGGTGCGAGTTGGGACGAATGGCGGCCCACATGGCCTGGCTGGGCGAACAGGCCGAACTGGCCGGTGCGACCGCGGTGTGGCAGCGGACCTGGTGCGCGCGGGACGAGATTCGGGCGCTTTTGGANACGCTGGTGCCGGGCGCCGCCGCCGGATTGATCTGTCCCGGTGGCACGGTGGTCGATATCGTGCCGGAATTTGCCCGCGCGGCGGCCGAAATCTGTGGCGGCGCGCCGTCGTTTATCGATGAAATTGACCAGTTGTTCGCCGGGCATCCTCTGTGGGAGCGGCGGGCGCGGGGGCTGGGTGTGCTCGCGGCGGAGGNGGCGCTGGCCTGGGGTGCGAGCGGGCCGGTACTCAGGGCTGCGGGCGTGGCTGCCGACTTGCGGCACGGGGCGGCGTCTTACGCGCCGTACGGGGATTTCGACTTCGCGGTGCCGGTGGGCGCAAACGGCGATGTCTACGACCGTTGCCGGGTCCGCCTCGCCGAGATTGTGGCGAGTGCCGANCTCGTNGCGCAGGCCCTGGCGGGGTTGCCCGANGGACCGCACCTTTTGGCCGACCGCCGCTTTGCCGGCGGCGATGTCGCCACGCCCGAGGGGCTGGTACACCACTTCGCACTGTGGATGGACGGACACGGTCTGCAGCCGCCGGCGGGCGCAATCTACTGCGGCGTCGAAGCCCCCGGCGGGGAACTGGGAATCCATCTGGTCAGCGACGGCACCGACCGGCCCTACCGTCTGCACTTCCGCACGCCGTCGTTCGCCCATTTGCAGTGCTATCCGCAACTGGTCGCCGGGCTCGACCTCGACGAGGCGGCGCTGGTCTTGGGCAGTCTCAATATCGCCGCTACTGAGGTCGATCGCTAATGGCTCTGGATCCCGCACTCGCGGCCGAGTGCGCCCGCCTCGCCGCTGCCTATCCCGAGCCCGCTGCCGCGCTGCTGCCAGTATTGCACGAGGTACAGCGCGACGAGGGCTATCTCAGTGCCGAAAATATGGCGGCAGTGGCTGAGCTGCTGGAATTGCCGCCGGCGCGGGTTATGGGCGTAGCGTCGTTCTATCCCGCCTTTCGCAGCACCAAGCCCGGGCGGCACGTGATTCAGGTTTGCGGCAGTCTTTCGTGTTGTCTGATGGGNGCGGTCGAGGTCCGCGACTGTCTGCGCGCCCGCTTGCAGATCGAGACNGGCGAGACGACCGCCGATGGTCGTTTCACCCTCGAAGAAGTCGGCTGTCTGGCTTCCTGTGGGACCGCGCCGGTGATGGCGGTCGATGGCGAGTTGCACCAGAGCTTAACCCGCGAGCGGATCGACCAGATCGTCGAGAGGTTGGATTGATGCCCGAAACGCGCCTGTTACTCGCCGACATTGACATCCCCGATATCGAGCACATCGACGCCTATCTGCGCTGCGGTGGCTATGCCGCGGCGGACCAGGCCCTGGCCGGGTCGCCGGAGCAGGTCCGTGCCGAGGTCGCCGCCGCCGGTCTCTGCGACCGGGGTGGGCGNTGGCATCCGCTGGCCGANCGCTGGGCCGAGATGCCGCCGGGCGGCGTGCTCTGCNTCGAGGCCAACGAGAGCGAGCCGGGCACTTTCCGCGANCGCAAGTTGATCGAACGCCATCCGCATCAGTTGCTCGAAGGCGTGCTGCTCGCCGCCTTCGCCCTGGGTGNGAGCCAGGCCTATATCTACATTCGCTGCGANATGGGGCGCGGTCGGCAGCTATTGCAGGAGGCGATCGACCAGGCTTACGAGCGCGGTTGGCTGGGAGCGGATATTCGCGGGACGGGCTATGGGCTCGAAGTGCGGATCCAGGCCGGGGCCGGCGCCTATATCGCCGGGGAGGAGACGGCGCTGATCAACTCGTTGGCCGGCCGGCGCGCCGAACCGCAAGCACTCTCGACCTCAGAAATAAGATTATGGGGCCGTCCCGCGCTGGTCGAAAATGCCGGCACGCTGGCCTATTTACCCCATGTGCTGCGGCAGGGTGCGGCGGATTTTCGCCAGCTGGGCACCGAGCGCTACCCAGGGACGATGGTCTTTTGCGTCAGCGGACACGTGCGGCGGCCGGGGCTCTACGAACTGGAACTGGGGGCGGCGACCTTGCGCGAACTGGTCTGCGATTACGCGGGCGGAGTGCGCGAGGGGCACCAGCTAAAGGCCGTGATTCCCGGCGGTGGCGGCGCGCCGGTGCTCAAACCCGACGAGTTGGACGTGCGGCTGAGCCCCGAGGATTGGGCNGTGCCGGGCGGAGGGCAGTTCGCGGGATCTTTCGGCACTGGGGGTGTGATTGTTATGGATGAGACCACCTGCATGGTGGAGGCTGCGCTCAACCTGCTGGACTTTTACGCNGACCAGTCGTGCGGCCAGTGTCCGCCCTGCCGTGCGGGGGCGCCTTGGCTGGCGGANGCGGTGCGGCGCATCGAAGCGGGAGAAGGCCGCGAGGAAGACCTGGAACTCNTTCGGGAGCTTGCGGCGCAAGTCTCGCCGCTTTTGGCCCCGCAGCGGGCGACGCTGTGCGGCTTCGGCCAGACTTTTGCCTGGCCGCTNCAGGGCTTTGTTCGCGCCTTNGGNGAAGAATTCNCCGCCCATGTCCGCGCCGGGCGCTGTCCTGTGGCGAAAGACCACGCGATTAAAATACCCGAAACCGTAAGCGTGCGTTTTTGATATGGCTTNTTTCGAATTAAACGGCGANCGCTGCGANGCNCCGGAGGGGAGCAATCTACTGCTGGCANCACACGAGTCGGGCGTCGAGATTCCGCACCTGTGCTACCATCCTGGTTTGGCCGCCCCGGCCAATTGTCGGCTCTGCNTGGCGGCGATCGGCCAGGGCGGCCAACGGCGGCTGCATCCGGCCTGCGATTTAGCGGTCAGCGAGGGNATGGTCGTCGATACGACGGCTCCCGATGTAGTCAAAGCGCGCGAGGAGGCGCTCGAATTTCTGCTCGTCGGCCACGCGCTCGATTGTCCGGTGTGCGCCAAGGCCGGCGAGTGCGAACTGCAAAATCACGTCGCGGTCCACGGCCGTGCCGAGGGGCGCTACGCGGAAGAACATCACCGGCACGGGACGGAGGAACTCGGCCCGCGGGTCCGGCTTTTCGCCGATCGCTGCATAGGCTGCACCCGCTGTATCCGCTTCTGCGACGAAGTCGCCGAAAGCGGCGAACTCACCCGCGTCGCAAGAGGGGGCAAAGCGCGCGTCGCCGTCTTTCCGGGACGCCAATTGGACAATCCGCTCGCCGGCAATGTCGTCGATCTTTGTCCGGTCGGTGCGCTGGCNGAGCCGCAGGCCCANCTCGACCCACCNGTCTGGCAGTTAAAGGGGGTGGATTCGCTGTGCCCGGGTTGCAGCACCGGCTGCAATGTCCGCGTCGATGTCCACCGCGACCAGATCGTCCGCATAAAACCGCGCGTCAATATGGANGTCAACCGCTACTGGATCTGCGACGAGGGGCGCTACGGCTGGGATGATGTCCACGGCGCGGGGCGGCTCACTGCGCCGCAGGTGCGCCGCGGCGAGCACTTGGAGGAAATCGCCTGGGACGAAGCGCTGATGCTGGTCGATAAGCGCCTGGCGCTGTGCGGGGGCGAGGCGATTGCCGTGCGTTTTTCCGCCGGGGCCACCAACGAGGAGAGCTTTCTGCTCGGGCAACTGGCGCGCGANATCTGGAAGACCGGTCGCATCGCGCTGTGTAACCGGGCAGATCCGGGCGGTGACCGCTGCTTCGGCGATGGCTTCACTATTCGCGCCGACCGAGCGCCCAACACCCGTGGGGCCGGGGAAATCGCCGTGCAATTGGGCCTTGAGTTCACGGCGGCGCAGGACATGTGGAGGGATATGGCAGCGGGGCGGGTGCGCGCCGCCTTCGCGGTGGCGGGCGCCCGGGGCGAAACCCTGGCCCGCGAGGAGCGAGAGGCGCTGTCGCAGGTGGAGTTTTTGGTGGTGCTGGGAACGGTGGAATCGGAGTTGAGCCGCTTGGCGGCGGTGGTTTTGCCCGGGGCTACGGCATTCGAGAAAGAGGGTACCTTTACCAATGTTGACGGCCGGGTGCAGCGGATCCGTGCCGCGGTCACACCGCCCGGTTTGGCGCGACCCGACGTCTGGATTCTCGCCCAATTGGGCAAACTGGGGGGCATNGACTGGGGCGCTGGCGATCCGGNGGCGGTGGCGGCAGCTATCGGCGTGCGCCACGCCGCGGCGATGGCCGCNACCCCTGAGGGCTATACCGGCCAGGCCTATGGCGGTGGTTGGTCCACCTGGCGACAACGCCGCGGTTTTATCCACGTCGAAGACCACACCAAGCAGGTCGAATAAGATGCTGCAAGAAGCCCAGGTCCTGGTCAAGGTCGCCCTCATCCTCTGCGGGGTGCTCTGCTGCGGCGTGCCCGCGACCATGCTGTGCCAGCGGCGGTTCGGCGCGCGATTACAGCGGCGCTATGGTCCGCGCGCCGCCGGCCCCCGGGGCGTGCTGCAACCCCTGGCCGATCTGGTCAAGCTCATGGCGCGTCAGCAGCCAGGGGCGGCCAATGTATTGGCGCCCGTCCTGGGTCTGGTCGCCGCGTTGATGGTCTTTGCGGCGATACCCTTNGGCGAGAATATCACCTGGGCGGGCCAGATGCACGCGGTGCAGGTGGCCGATCCGGGCCTGCTNTACGTGCTGGCGGTGCTGGTCCTCTTTTTTTTCGCGCNGCNATGGGGNGGCTGGAGCGCGGGCGANCAGNGCTCGCTTTTGNACGGGGTGCGCCATGCGGCCCGNCAGTTGGGCTACNTGCTGTNCATTGGGCTCAGCGCGGTAGGTATCCTGCTCTTGAGCGGCTCGGCGTCGCTGGCGGATATCGTCCAGGCGCAGGCGCGCAGTTGGGGGCCGCTGCCTTTGTGGAATGGGTGGCTGCAGCCTCTGGGCTGTGTGGTTTTCGCCGTCGCCGGGCTCTGTTGGACCGGCTTGCCGCCGCTCATCGGATAGGGCCGCGACGGGGTTCGGCGCGCGCTACGACAGTGCCTACGGGGGCGGCCCGCTGGCGCTTTGGCAGCTGGCCGACCACGCGCGCTTGCTGGCGGTCGCCTGTTTNGCCGTCGCGCTCTACGGCGGTGGTTGGCACTGTCCCGGCTGGGCCGAACCGGGCGTCGGCGGGCCGGGAGCAGATCTGGCTAAGGTCGGGATTTTCGCCGCCAAGACCGCGCTGGCGCTGCTGGCGCTATTGTGGCTGCGCTGGTCGCTGCCGGGCCTGGGCCTCAGGCGCGGTCAGAGCTTGGCCTGGAAAGTGCTGTTGCCGCTGAGTCTGGTCAATCTGGCGGCGGTCACCTGGATCGCCACGCTGCTCTGAGGTCGCCGTGCAAGACGCTCTCTTCGCNATTTTTTCCGCCTGGACCCTGGGATTTGCCGCGCTGGCGATCGGCAGTCGCCGGGCCGTCTACAACGCGCTCGGTTTAGGGTTTTCCAGCTTGGGCACGGCGGCGCTCTGTGCGCTGGCGGCGGCGCCCTTGTTGGCCGCGGCCCAGGCGCTGGTCTACGGCGGCACCGCCGGGCTGGTCTGCGCGGCGCTTTTTGCGGCTCTGGCCGCGCCGGTCGAGAAGGGGCGCTGGCGCGCGTATGGGGCGGGGTTGTTGGCCGTTGGGCTCTTCGCCTTGCTCGCCTATTTCCTGATCGGCTATCGACCTGTGGATGCGGCGATGTCCGCCCCGGTCGCCGCCGGAGCGATGCTCTTTGGCAAATACGCGCTGGCGCTCTACATGGTTGCGGCGCTGCTATTGGCGGCAGTGCTCGCCGTTGCGGTGCTGATTGGCGGCGGGCAGTCGGCGGAGGATCGGTGATATGGTCGCCCTATCGTCCTATCTATTGGTAGCCGCTGCGCTCTTCGCGCTCGGCGTCGCCGGGGTGCTGTTGCGGCGCAATATGTTGGCCGCGCTGATAGCCCTGATCTTGATGTTCAACGCCTCCGCCCTCGTCTTTGCCGCCTTCGGCCACCTCTATCCCGCCGGCGAAGTACTAGCGCTATTGGCACTGGCGGCGTCGGCGGCCGGGGTCGGCGTCGGCGTGGCGCTTGGGGTTTTGCTGTTTCGCCGCCGTCGGTCCCTCGATACCGGTACCCTGGATGGCTTGAAATGGTAGACCAAGTATACGTTTGGGGGCTGGTCGCCGCGCTACTGGCGCCGCTACTGGGCGGGTTGGCCGCGCTGTGGCGGCCCGGGGCGTCCGTCGTCGGCGCGGTGGGTGCCTGGACGGGGAGCGCGGTGCTATTACACGGGGCACTCGCCGGTGCCCAGATACACCTGTCGCTGGGGCCGTGGATGGATGTCGGGGGACTGGTTATCGGCCTGAACCTGCGCGTGGATCTGTCGGCGGCCGTCTTCTTGCTGGGCGCGCATTCACTGGGGCTGGCCGCGCAGCTATTCGCCGTCGATTATCTCCGCGCCAAGGCCGCACGCACGTTGCGTCTGGCCAGCGCGGTGTCGGCGGCGACGGCCCTGCTCTTGTGCGCAGACAACTATCCGCTCTTGCTGGTGGGTTGGGCTTTGCTCGGTGCCGGGTTCCACCTCCGCGCCGGCGCGGACTATACCGCGGGGCAGCACGTGGCGCGGATCTGGACGGCGTTGTGCGTCGGCGATATGCTATTGTGGGTGGCGGTCGTCGCGCTGTGCGCCGGGGGCCAGATCGACTGGCGTGGAAGCGAGGGAATCTCCCAGTGGATCGGGTGGTGTTTGTTGTTGGCCGGCGCGTCGCGGGCGGCGCAATACCCCGCGCACTTCTGGTTGACGCAGGTGCGGGATGTCGGCGCTTTGCTGCAGGCCTTCGCCGTTGGCGCCGGCGGGATCTATTTGCTGCTGCGGACCGGGTCTGCCTGGGCTACAAATTCTACGCTTGTCTATGTAGCGGTGGGCTGCGGTGTGCTGACGACCGTCTCGTGCACCAATGCGGCACTGGTCACCCGCGATATTCGCGCGATCCTGGCCTATGCCATGGCGGGCCAAATGGGCTTGGTGCTGGCGGCGCTGGCGCTCGGCGGTGGCGGCGGCGTGGCGTTGCACCTGGCGGTAGCCGGGCTCGGTTTTGGGTTGTGTCTGGTCGGAACCGCCTACCTGGCGCAGGGGGAGGGCGCTACCTGGGATGTGGTGGCGCTGGGGCGCTGGCGCAAGCTATTGCCGTTGCCGTATCGGGCAGCAGTATTGGGCGCGCTGACCCTGGCGGGATGTCCCCCACTAGCCGGTGCCTGGAGTTATGGCGCTTTGCTCGCGGGGCTTTTCGCCGCCGGTGGTCCGGTTTTGTGGGCCCTGGGTTGTCTGCTGGTATGCGCGGTGTCTTTAGGACCGCTGCGCGTGGTATTTATGTTGGCCGTCGCCGAAGCGGGCCACAGGCCACAGGCCTTTCGCGCACCGGGTGCCGCGGCGCAAACGGCGCTGGTTGGCCTCGGCCTCCTCGCGCTGGCCGCTGGCGCGCTCGGCTATCCACCCGGCACCGGCTATCTCGCCGCCGGCGCCCTGCGCTGGGAATTGCTGGCCGGGCCCGGATTGGCCGGATTGGCCGGATTGCTGATCGCCTGGTTGGTCTATGGGGACCAGGATGCCGCGGCCGGGCAAAAAGCGGGTGCGTGGGGGCGAATAGCCGCTGCGGGCTTTTATGGCGAGCGGTTGCTGGTGGCGCTCATCGGCCGGCCGGTGCTGGCCCTGGCGCGTCTGGTCCGCGATATCGACGCGTTGGTCTGCGAATTGGCGGTCGGAGCGGTGGCGGCGACGGGTTTTAGGGGCGCGGGTTGGATACTGGGGCATCTGCAGAGCGGGCAGTTGCGCTTCTACGCCGCGCTGGCGGTATTGGTCCTGGTTTCCGCGCTGGCCTATATGGCGGCGACGGTATAGCTGTTATGGAAGCCCATTTGCTCAGCATATGCATCGGCCTGCCGCTGTGCTCTGCGCTGGTCGCAGTGCTGTGGGACGACGCGGTGTGGGTTTACCGCTGTGCGCTCGTTGGCGCGGTGGGAGCGGCGTTGATCGCGCTGTCCCTGGTGGTCGGTTTCGAACCTTCCGAGTCGCGCTGGGATTGGATCCCGGAATTGGGCATTACCTATCGCGTCGGCCTGGATGGGATCGCTCTCTTTCCCTTCGCGTTGACGGCGCTGGCGCTGGTGTTAGCGCTGGCGGTTTGTCGGCGGACCCGGGGCGAAATTGTGGGTTTGTCGGTAGTGGCAAGCGCGGCGCTGGGAGCCTATGCCGCACAGGACCTGCTGGCGTTTTACTTTTGTGCGGAGGCGGCGATCTTGCCGCTTTTAGTTCTGCTGGGTAGGGAGGATGGCCGGCCGCAGGCCGGGTTGCGCCTGGCGCTTGGCGCGGCCGCAGGCGGGGTGCCGCTCCTGGTTGCGGTGGTCTATCTGGGGGTCGTCCACCTGAGCCAGGTCGGCCATCTCAGTTTCGATCTGCTGGATCTGCAATCGCTCGATTTGCCCGCCGCCGCCCAGGCCTGGCTGCTTTTGGCCTTTCTGTTCGGGCTGGCGGTGCGGGTGCCGCTGGCACCGCTGCACGGGTGGTTGCAGATGGTGCTGCGGGTGGCGTCGCCGGCGGTGCTGCTGGTCCTGACCGGCGCCTGGCTACACCTGGGGGCCTATGGCATTATGCGCTTCTGTCCGACGCTCTTTCCAGATGCCTTCAGCGCCTGGCGCGGACCGCTGGCCGCACTGGCGGCCGCCACGGCTGTCTATGGTGCGCTAATTGGGCTGGCACAGGGGCGGATGAGGGCCTGGTTGGCCTGCGCGACGCTGAGCCAGATGGGTTGGGTCGTTTTCGGCATATGCACCTTGCACGCGGCCGGCTTGCGGGGCAGCGCGGTGGTGCTGGTGGGACACGGTCTGGTCATCGCGGCGTGGCTGCTACTGGCCGGGATGCTCGCCGAACGGGGCATAGATGCGGAAAATGGCCTCGGTCGCGGCGCACCGCGTCTGTCGGCCTGGTTGCTGGTGGCCGCGCTGGCGGCGGTCGGCTTGCCAGGGACGGTGCTTTTCGCCGGCGAATTCTCGATACTCGTCGCGGCCTGCGCCGCGTGGGGCCAGCCCGGGTTGCTGATCGCGATGGCCGCGCTATTGCACGGAGTGTCTGGCCTGCGATTGATACAGCGCATCGTCTGGGGCGCAAAAGGCGCCACCGCCCCCATGGATATGCGCTGGCGCGAGATGGCCCTGGTCGTGCCGCTATTGCTCTGCGCGTTGGCTTTGGGGCTCAAGCCCGGACCCGTGCTGGACCGAGTAGGCGGGTCCATCGACCAGGTGCTGGCTGTCGCCGCGCCGGCGGCAACTGCCGGGGAAGGCGAGTAGTATGGGCACGGCCTGGGCGGGAACGCCGCTTTTTCCCGAGGCCATTCTGGCCGCATTGGTCCTGATCGTCGTCGCGATCGACGCCACGTTCTGGCCCCGGCGGCCTTCGGGTAATCTCGGCTATCTGGCGCTGTGCGGGTTGCTGCTAGTCTTGAGCGCCGCACTCGAGGAATGGACCCACGGCACCAGCGGAACGGCTTTCCACGATCTGGTCTTTCTCGATCCCTACGCCACTTTTTTCGATATTCTGGTGATTGCCGCCGCGCTTTGCGCGGTGCTTTTGGCCCTCGGGGCGGACGGCGCTTCGAGAGTGCCCGGGGAGTTTTATCCGCTGCTCATGCTGGCGGCGCTGGGCATGATGTTGACGGCGTCGGCGGCCGATTTGATCGCGCTCTTCCTAGGGCTGGAACTGGCGGCGCTGCCGCTTTTGGCCCTCTCCGCGCTGGGGCGCCGCGACGGGGTCGAGGCGGCGGCGAAGTTTCTGTTGCTGGGGATGTTCGGCAGCGCGCTGGTGCTCTTTGGTATCGCGCTGCTCTACGGCGCGGCGGGCAGCACCGAACTGCAGGCCCTAGTCGCGGTGCTGTCGTCGGAGGCGGCCGATATGCGACTCGTCGTGCCCGGGGGGGTATTGCTGGTTTCTGGCTTGCTGCTCAAGGCGGGCGCCGCGCCTTTCCACGCCTGGCTTCCCGACGCGCGCGAAGGGGCGCCGTTGCCCGTCTCGGCCTTTATCGCCACGGCGCTGCCTATTGCGGGTCTCGCCGCCTTGGGCAGGGTCGTGCTCTACGGTCTGGCCCCGGCGGGCGATCTGTGGATGCCGCTGGTGGAGGTGGCGGCGATTGCGAGTATGGTGGGCGGCGGATTGCTGGCCGCCAACCAGCGAAATATCCGGCGGTTGCTCGCCTATGTCGGCGTCGGACAATTGGGTTGCGCCATGGTGGGTCTGCTCGCGGCGAGTGAGGCGGGATTGGCGGCGTTGCTGTCCTGGTTGTTGGCGCTGGCGCTGGCACTGGCGGGATGTTATGCAGTGCTGGCGCTCTGCGGACCGCCGGCGCCGAACTTGCGCGATTACTGGGGGTTGTCGCGGCGGCAGCCTCTAGTGGCGCTGGCGCTGGCGCTCTGCCTGGCGTCGCTGGTCGGCTTGCCGCCGACTGCGGGCTATGTCGGGCGGCTGTATTTGCTCGATGCCGCGCTCGAAGCCGACCGGCTGGGTCTGGCGCTGGTGCTGGCGGGTAGCTTCCCGCTCTTGCTCTACGCCTGTTTGCGGGTGTTTATCGCCGTTTTCGCGCGGCCCGCGCCAGAGGCGCTAGCGCCCGTGCGCTTAGGCGCCGAGACGCTGGTCGTGCTATTGCTGTCGGTGTTGGGGACCTTGGGCCTAGGACTCTGGCCCTCGGCGTTATTGCGGGCGGCACGCGAAACCGCGGTCGCGGTATTGTAGGCCATGGCGCCGGCGGATAAAGATCGCAAGAAGGCGGGCGCCTATGCCGATATCGGGCCCTACGCGAGTGTGGGCATCCAGTTCGCGGTGACGATCCTGGTCTTCGTGGCCGGGGGTTGGTGGTTGGACGGCCGTCTGGGGACGACGCCGATCTTTATCCTGTTGGGAATGTTGCTCGGCGCGGTGGCTGCATTCTACAAGCTCTACCGGACCCTGATGGATCTCGACGAGAAACGCAAGAAGGAGGAATCTTCATGATGTGGGAGGGCGTAATGGCGGGGCTGGCCGTCGCCGCCGTCAATGGCGCGCTGGCCCTGGCGGCGGTACGCTGGGGGTTGGACAAGGGAATGCAGGTTTTTATGATCGCCTTTTTCGGCGGAATGACCCTGCGGTTGATGCTGGTGGCGGTGTGCTCGGTCGCGGTGCTCAAG
Organism: Gemmatimonadota bacterium; assembly: GCA_002724215.1. Classification (GTDB taxonomy): domain Bacteria; phylum Latescibacterota; class UBA2968; order UBA8231; family UBA8231. The sequence continues at coordinate 14,825 of PBOD01000037.1, forward strand.
CTGACGGCGGTCGATACCAAGGGCTATATTGTGGCGCTGGTGGGGGCCTATTTGTTTTTCCTGTTGCTCGAAGTCCTCTACGTGCTAAAAAACAAGGCCGAAAAGGGAGATAAGGGCTAGTTTTATGGCCAAATAGGTTGCAAAGTATTGACAGAATTTTATGGTCGCATTAGTTTAGTCCCCAACGCGCTCTACTACAGCAGTTTGAGCGCAAATTCCCCGCAATTTCAACTGTTTTTTTAGGGCAGTACATGGCTAGCGGTACGCAACCGGATATCATCGGGCATATAATGGACAGCAATGTCCTTGAATTGCCCTTTATCAATTTTACCGATTCCCACACAATAGTCGCCGATACGCTTTCCCTCCCGACCATACCGTCTTTTAATGTGGCCGGCGTGGAAATCGACATGTCGATCACCAAGCACGTGGCGATTATGTGGGTGGCGAGCATCCTGCTCATCACCATGATGCTCAAGGCTTTCCGCAAACCCAAGGACGTGCCCTCGGGCCTGGCCAACTTCTTCGAGGCCATCGTCTTGTTCCTGCGCGACGAAGTAGTCATCCCGATCATGGGCGAGCACGGCAAGAAATACCTGCCTTTCCTGCTGACGATTTTCTTCTTCATCCTGTTTTGCAATCTCCTGGGTCTGATCCCCTACAGCGCCACGGCCACCGGCAATATCAGCGTCACTGCCGGCCTGGCCATTTGCTCTTTTCTGGTCATGCTCGGGGCCGGCATCGCCAACAACGGCTTTTTCGGCTATTTCAAGAGCCTGATCCCGTCCGGCGTACCGCCGGCGCTGCTGATCATTCTGATTCCTGTGGAATTGATCAGTTTGTTCGTCAAACCCTTCGCCCTCTGCGTGCGTCTCTTCGCCAATATGACTGGCGGCCACGTGGCGATCCTGGTCTTTCTGGGCTTGATTATCATCATGCAAAACGAGTGGATTGCCATCGGCGCGATACCTTTCGCCGCGGCGATTTACCTGCTCGAGATTTTCGTAGGTTTCGTACAGGCATTTGTCTTTACCCTGCTGTCGACGGTCTTTATCGGCATGGCCGCACATCCGGACCACTAAGCGGGGTTCACACCGTTCAAAAAGGGAGTATTGAGTTATGGAATGGGCATATATGGGCGCCGCGATCGGCGCGGGTCTCTGCGCGATCGGTGCCGGCTTGGGCATCGGCAAACTGGCCGGTTCGGCGATGGAGGGTATTGCCCGTCAGCCCGAAGCCGTTGGCGATATCCGCACCAACATGATCCTGACCGCCGCCCTGATCGAGGGCGTGGCTCTGATCGGTGAGGTGGTGGCCCTGCTGGTCGTATTGACCAAGTAGCGAGCGCAAGGCAACTATGCTACTCGATCCCCATCTAGGGACCATACTCTGGACGATCATCACTTTCGTGGTGGTGCTCCTCATCCTCAAGAAGTTCGCCTGGCCGCAGCTTTTGGCCTCGCTCGACGAACGCGAGCAGCGGATCAGCGACGCGATTAACTCGGCCGAGCAGGCGCGCACCGAGTCCGAAAAGGTCTTGGCAGAGCATCGGCAGAAGTTGGCGGTGGCCGAGGAGGAGGCGCGGCAAATCGTCGCCGAGGCCCGCGAAGCCGGAGAGAAGGTGCGGCAGGAGACCGTCGCACAGGCCCGGGAAGAGGCGCAGCGGACCATCGACCAAGCGCGCACCAGCATTGAGAGCGAGAAGCGCGCTGCCATCGCCCAGTTGCGCGGCGAGATGGCCGACCTCGCGGTGCAAGCCGCCAGTGCCCTGATCGACGCCAACCTGGACGACGAGAAGAACCGCGGCCTGGTCGACGACTTGATCTCCAGAATTCCCGAGTCCAATTGACGCCCATGAGGGCCGCAGGGCCCATAAGGCGCGTGAGAGAAAGAGCATGAACGCACCCGAGGTTGTGCGCCGCTACGCCAATACGCTGCTTGAAGCCGCGGACGAAACCGGCGCGACTGCAGATGTGCAGCGCGATGTCGAAGGATTGGTGGCGACCTTGCGCCAATCCGGGGAACTGGCCGAATTCCTGGCCAATCCCCTCATCGGCGCTCAGGTCCAGGCCGAGGCCCTCAAGCAACTCTTCAGCGGCAAAGTCGAGGCTTTGACCTCGAACTTCCTGCAGTTGATGGGCGTCAGGGGCCGCGCCGCGATTATCGCCGCCGCGCTCGAGGGCTTTCTCGAGCTGGTCGCCGAGCGCGAGGGCGTGGTCAGCGCCGAGGTGCGTTCGGCCGTGGAGTTGAGTCCCGAGCAGCAACAGCGTTTGCAGGAGCGTCTCGAGCGCTACACCGGTCGCAAGGTTCGGCTCGAAGCCCGGGTCGATTCCGCCGTGCGCGGCGGGGTGGTCGCCCGCGTTGGCGACACGGTATTCGACGGCAGCGTCAATACCCACCTCGAGCGCCTGCGTCAGCGCCTGGCCGGCTAAGAGACAATAAGTTTTCAGAGAGAGGATATTATGGCCACCGAAGCGATGGTCCAGCCCGATGAGATATCGCAGATTCTCAAGCAACAGCTGCTGGGCTTTGAGAAGGAAATAGACGTATACGAGACCGGCACCGTGCTCTACGTCGGCGACGGCATCGCCCGCGTCCATGGTCTCGGCAATGTGCGCGCCACCGAGTTGGTGGAATTTCCGCACGGCATTATGGGCATGGCCCTCAACCTCGAAGAGGACAACGTAGGCTGTGTGCTCTTCGGCGACGACACCCTGATCAATGAAGGTGATCAGGTCAAGCGCACCGGCCGCATCGTCGAGGTGCCGGTCGGCGAGGCGCTGTTGGGCCGGGTCGTCAATCCGTTGGGCATGGGCATCGATGGCAAGGGCGATATCCAGGTCAGCGAGACCCTGCCGGTCGAGCGCAAGGCTCCCGGCGTCATAGACCGCCAGCCGGTCAAAGAGGCGTTGCAGACGGGCATCAAGATCATCGACTCGACCGTGCCGATCGGCCGCGGCCAGCGCGAGCTGATCATCGGCGACCGCCAGACCGGAAAGACCGCCATTGCCGTCGACACCATCATCAACCAGAAGGACCAGGACGTAAAGTGCATCTACGTCGCCATCGGCCAGAAGGCCTCGACGGTCGCCAAGGTGGTGGCCGAACTCGAAGCCGCCGGCGCGATGGACTACACGATTGTGGTTTCGGCCACCGCGTCCGACCCGGCGCCACTGCAGTTTATCGCGCCCTACGCCGGCGCCTCGATGGGCGAGTACTTCCGCGACAAGGGTCAGCACGCACTGATCATCTACGACGATCTCTCCAAGCAGGCCTGGGCCTACCGCGAGATGTCGCTGGTGCTGCGCCGCCCGCCGGGTCGCGAAGCCTATCCGGGCGATGTATTCTACTTGCACTCGCGCCTGTTGGAGCGCGCCGCCAAAATGAGCGATGAGAAGGGTGCCGGCTCGCTGACCGCCCTGCCGGTCATTGAGATCCTTGAGGGCGATGTCTCGACTTTCGTGCCGACCAATGTCATCTCGATCACCGACGGCCAGATCCTGCTCAAGCCCGAGCTCTTCTACTCGGGCAACCGCCCGGCGATGGACGTGGGCGCTTCCGTGTCGCGCGTGGGCTCCGACGCCCAGACCAAGGCGATGAAGGCAGTGGCCAAGACGATCAAGGGCGATATCTCGCGCTACAACGAAGTCAAGGCCTTCGCCCAGTTCGGCACCTCCGATCTCGACCAGACTACCCGCAACCTGCTCAACCGCGGCGAGAAACTGATGGAGATCCTCAAACAGCCCCAGTACAGCCCGCAGTCGTTAGAGGAACTGACGGTCTCGCTGTCGATTATCGACCACGTGCTCGATCTGCCGACGGCCGACCTGGGTCGCTTCGAGGCGGAGTTGTTGTCCTATATGAAGGACAAGCAGCCCGAGTTGCTGGCCGCGATCAAGGGCAGCGCCGAGCTCACCGACGACAACAAGGACAAGATGGTGGCCGCCATCGAAGAGTTCAAGGGCATCTTCCGCCCCTCGGAAGGATAGGAGAATAGCCCGTGGCGACCCTCCGCGAACTCCGCACGCGCGTAGCCAGCATTACCAACATCCAGCGCGTCACCAACGCTATGCAGATGGTGGCGGCGGCCAAGATGCGCCGGGCCCAGGACGCGATTGAGGCAGCGCGCCCTTATGCGCAGCAGTTGGACCGGGTACTCAGGGAACTGCACCAGAGCGTCGATACCGACGAGCAGCCGCTATTCAAGGAGCGGCCGGGCAATCGCGTGTCGCTGGTGGTAGTGACTTCGGACCGCGGCTTGTGCGGCGCCTTCAACTCCGCGCTGTGTCGCCGGGTCCAGGCCGAGTTGGGCGCGTTGGGCGATTCGCAGGTCGAGTTGATCACGGTCGGCCGCAAGGGGCGCGACTACTTCGGCAACCGCGGTCACCATGTCGCCCGTCACCACGCCGACGTATTCAGCCATCTCGAGTTTGTGCGCGCCACCGAAATCGCCCAGGATTTGACCGGCGGCTTTATCGCCGGCGAGACCGATAGGGTGTTGCTCTGCTACAGCGAGTTCATTTCGGTCGGTTCGCAGGTGCCGACGGTGCAGCAGTTGCTGCCTATCGTACCCGAAGCCAGCGAGGCCGAGGCTGGCAGTGCCGATTACGCCTTCGAGCCCTCGCCCGAGGCGCTGTTGGAGACCTTGGTCCCGCGCCAGGTCAACTTCCAGGTCTGGCGGGCCCTGTTGGAAGCTAATGCCGGCTTCTTTGCCGCGCAGATGACGGCGATGGACAACGCCACCAAGAACGCCGGCGACATGATCGAAGAGCTGACCCGCGAGATGAATAAGGAACGCCAGGCTTCGATCACCCTAGAATTGATGGATATCATCGGCGGCGCCGAGGCCGTCGCCTAATAGCGAGGTAGGAAATGAAAGAAGGCAAGGTCAAAGAGATCATCGGCGTCGTTATCGACGTGGATTTCGCCGGGCAGGAACTGCCGCCCATCTACAATGCCTTGGAGGTGGTCGCGGAAGACCGCCCGGGTGAGGAGCGCCTGGTGCTCGAGGTGCAGCAGCACCTCGGCGAGCAGTTGGTACGCTGCGTGGCGATGGACTCCACCGACGGTCTGACCCGCGGTGCGCGCGTGGTCGATACTGGCGGTCCGATCCAAATACCCGTAGGCGAGGCGGTGCTGGGCCGTTTGTTCAATGTCATCGGCGAGCCGATCGACGGCAAGGACCAGGTCGCCGCGGATGTCCCGCGTATGCCGCTGCACCGCGCTGCACCCGACCTGCAGGACCAGGTCACCTCCGACGACATGCTCGAAACCGGCATCAAGGTCATGGATTTGATCTGTCCCTTTGCCCGCGGCGGTAAGCTGGGGCTGTTCGGCGGCGCTGGCGTCGGCAAGACGGTGATCTTGAAGGAACTGATCAACAACGTCGCCTCCAGCCACGGTGGTTATTCGGTCTTCGCCGGCGTCGGCGAGCGTACCCGCGAGGGTAACGACCTTTTGGAAGAGCTAATCGAGGCCAATGTCCTCGACAAGACGGCGATGGTCTTCGGTCAGATGAACGAGCCCCCGGGCGCGCGTCAGCGCATCGCGCTGACCGGCCTGACCATGGCCGAGCACTTCCGCGACGAGGCCGGCCAGGACGTGCTGTTCTTCGTCGATAATATCTTCCGTTTTATCCTCGCCGGCGCCGAGGTCTCGGCGCTGTTGGGCCGCATGCCCTCGGCGGTGGGTTACCAGCCGACGCTGGCTACCGAAATGGGCGCGCTGCAGGAGCGCATTACCACTACCAAGAACGGCTCGATTACCTCGGTTCAGGCCATCTACGTGCCGGCCGACGACTACACCGATCCGGGCGTGGTCTCGGCCTTCGCCCACCTNGATGGTCGCATCGTGCTGGAACGCTCGATGGCCGACCAGGGCCTCTATCCGGCGGTCGATCCGCTGGCTTCGTCGTCGCGCATTTTGGATCCGCGCGTCGTCGGCGATGANCANTACGCGGTTGCCCAGCGCGTGCAGGAAGTGCTGCAGCGCTACCGCGACCTGCGCGAGATCATCGCCATCCTGGGCATTGACGAACTGTCCGACGAAGATCGCCTGGTCGTCGCTCGCGCCCGCCGCATCCAATTTTTCCTCACCCAGCCCTTCACGGTAGGCGAGGCCTTTACCGGCATCGCCGGCGANTACGTCAAGATTGANGATACCGTCCGCGGCTTCAAAGAACTGGTCGATGGCGAGCACGACGATGTGCCCGAGCAGGCCTTTATGATGGTCGGCGGCATCGAGCAGGCGCTCGAAAAGGCCAAGGGGCTCTAAGACAATGGCCTCGTTCGCGCTGGAAATCGTCACGCCGGAGCGCGTGGTCTATTCGGGCCAGGTCGAGAGCGTGCAGGCGCCGGGTAGCAGGGGTAGTTTCGGCGTATTGGCGGGCNACATGCCGCTGTTGACATCGCTGCAGGTGGGAGCGTTGCGCTTTGCGGAAGAGGGNGGCGACCGGGTGCAGATGGCGGTCAGCGGCGGTTTCGCCGAGGTTGGTCGCGAGCGGGTCACGGTATTGGCCGAGACGGCCGAACGCGCCGATGAGATCGACACCCAGCGCGCCGAGTCCTCGCGGCAGCGCGCCGAGGAACGCCTGGCCCGACGNAATGAAGAGGAAGTCGATGTAGTGCGAGCCCAGNCTGCGCTCTCCCGGGCGCTCAANCGCCTCAAAGTCGGCGGCTAATTTTTGGGCANTACCTTTATCGGGGCCGACCATCTGCGGGTGGTCGGCCCTTTTCTTTTGCTTCTACACTGTCGGAATTTTACCATTANAATGTGCGGACGATTNTTACTTTAAATGACAAAGGGTGGCATATGACGACGGTATCCCAGGGCCTGAGCGAATTTCTGCATCGCTATATACCCGAGATCGAGAGGGAGATGTTCAACTTCCTGCCGATCCAGGAGCCGGAGGACTATATGTACGGTCCGATGCGCGACTATCCAGANCGCGGCGGCAAGCGCTTCCGCCCGGCGCTGGTGCTTTTGGCCTGTCAGGTCTTTGAGGGCGATATGCATAAGGCCGTGCGCACCGCCGCAGCCTTTGAGATGTTCCAGTCTTTCGCCGTGGTCCACGACGATATCGAGGACGATTCCGAAATGCGCCGCGGCAAGCCCTGCATGCACAAAATGCACGGCATTCCGCTGAGTATCAATGTCGGCGACGCGCTCTACGCCAAGGTTTTTGAGGTGCTNAGTGCCAACCGCGAGCTCTTGGGCGCCGAAGTTTCGCTTGACCTGATCGAGGAAATGATCCGCGGATCGCGCGAGACCTTTGAGGGGCAGGCCTACGACGTGGGGTGGATTCGCCAGCGCTGTATTCCCAGCGAGGAGGATTTCATGACCATGTTGCGCAAGAAAACAGGGTGGTACACCGGTCGGGGACCCTGTACCGCCGGGGCGATCATCGCCGGCGCCGATCCGGCGCTACGCGCCCATATCGGCGATTTCGGTGAAGCCATGGCTGTAGCCTTCCAGATCCGCGACGACTTACTAAACCTGAGCGCGTCCGAGCAAGACGCGGCCATCGCGCCCGGCATCACCTCTGGAGCCTATGGCAAGGAGCGGGGTGGGGATATCGCCGAAGGNAAGCGCACTTTGATCATTATAGACTTGTTGCGCAAGTGTACGGACGACGAGCGGGAAGAAGTTCTGCACATCCTGCACCAGGAGCGCCAGCTCAACACCGCCGAAGAGATCGAACGGGTCATCGCCCTGGTCGAGCACTACGAATGCGATGGCTACGCCGAGGAAGTCTGTCTGCAGAAGGCCCGCGAAAGCATGGCCTATCTCGAGAAGATTCCCGCCAATGCCGCGCGCGATACGCTGGGGGAAATGNTAAATTTCCTGGTNCAGCGGGCNTTTTNAAACAGGNGAATTGCACCAGCAACAGGCCGCAANANGCGCCTTTNCCTTACTCCGCGGCACAGTGCCACTAAATNGCTGGATCTTCNAGAAANGCCAGCAGCAAACGCGCCGTGTTGACNATGCCGTCCCAGGCGCAGATCTCGTAGCCGTGGGTATTGTCGCCCGGATAGCCGATTAGCGCCGCGCGGCCGATGGNGCCGGAGGTTTTGGCGATGGTGGCGTCGCTGGCGTACGAGCTGAGTACCGCTGTCTGGATGCCGAAACCCCCGGCTGTGGCCAGNGACTCAAAGCGCTCGATGACGCGTCCGTCGTAGAGCCCGCGCGCGTCCTTGACCGGGATGATGGGGTCGCCGTTGTTGNCGGTGCCATATTCGCTGGCGGCGGGCGCGATATCGATGGCCACCGCCGTTTGCACCGGCAATTGCGCCAGCGCGTAGANCGCGCCGTGGCCGCCGATTTCCTCGCTACTGCTGGCGATGAGATAGACATCCTGGGCTGGCTGGTGTGCGCGCAAATAACGGCCCGCCGCGAAAATGGCCGCCAGGCCGGCGCGGCAGTCGAGATTGTAGCCGCAGACGCAATCGCCCATGCGCCAGAGGAGCTTGTGTTTGCGGGCGATGACNACCCGCGTGCCGGCGCGGATTCCACGTCGGGCCAACTCCTCGGCGGACTGCCGCGTCTCCACCCACATGTCTTCCCACTTGAGCGCCTGGCCTGCTTTGAGCGGGCCCGCCGGGCTCTCGTCGGTTACGTGCTTGGCTCCGATCGACAGCACCCCCGGACACAATCCGTCCCGGGCGAGGATGTCTACTGGGCTCTCGCCCAAAGCCCAGGGATGCAGGCCGCCCAGCGGCCGGACCCTGATTTTGCCGTCGGCATCGACGCGCTTGACGATCAGGGCGATTTCGTCCACGTGCGACAGCGCCGCTACCGGCTGTGTGTCGCNTTTGCCCTTGATGTGGANGATGGTATTGTCGGCCGCGTCGCGCCAGATTGCATCGCCGAGCGGGGCCGCTATTTCGTGGACCAGTGCGTCCATTTCGGTTTCGGCNCCGGGNGGGGCGTGGGCGACGAGCATTTTTTCCAGCAGTTCGTACAGGTGATCGGGGTCGATGTGCATAACTCACTCCCAGTGCTTGCGATGGGCGGGGCAGCGAAAATAAGCAGGCGGCCCGGCGCGGGCAATAAAAAACGCCGACGCAAATAGCGCCGGCGCANGAGATGTTTGGAAGGAGTCGTATATCAGGCTGCCATCGTGCCGATGACCTCNTCGGCGAGGCCGCGCAGGGCCTTTTGCAGCCGCAGGCGGCCGCGGTTGACGCGGGACTTGACCGTGCCGACGGGACAATCGATGATCTTGGAGATTTCGTCGTAGGACAAGCCGTTGAGGTCGCGCAATAGCACGGCTGCGCGAAATTCTTCGGGCAGGTTGTGGATGGCTGCGACGACGGTGTCCTTGACGCGGTTGGCGTCGGTCTGTTCACCGGGCAGCCGGTTTTTATCGACTGGCTCGTAGAAAGAGGTGCGCTGCTCGTCGTCGTCGCNGGGGCCGATCGGGATCCAGTGCCAGCGCTTGCGGCGGCGCAATTCGGTTTTGGCCAGATTGCCGGCGATGGTGTAGAGCCAGGTCGAGACCTGTTCGATGGCCGGATACTGGTGGCTGTGCCGCAGGCAGCGGAGGAAGGTCTCCTGGACGATATCCTCCGCGGTCTCGCGATCGCCGACAAAGCGGTAGACGAAGTTGTAGAGCGGCGTGCGGTAGCGCTTGACGAGCAGGGCGAGATGGCCCTGATCTTCGACGGCCCGCATCAGGATTTCCTTGTCCGTAAGTTTGTTGGTCGCTTCCATTATTATACCCTTTCTCGCGGGGAGCGTCGGCGGCCTCGAACTTGCCGACGCGACTTGGTAGGATTTTAGCAAGAACCGTACCGTTCTCAAAAATCTCCGTTTTTCTGCCAAAGTGACCCGTTCTTCGCCCCAATCGCGACAAAAAAGTTTGCAAACGTACTCAGATATTTGAGGTAGTCTCAGATTTCTGAGAGCGTAGCTTTTGACAAGGCAGAGGTCTAAATTTAGATTTCTTTCCCGATAAATCCCTGTAATCACTGAAAGATGGAGTGAGTTAGTGCAAGAGTTGGCCACGCGTCTCGAAGAATTGTGCCAGGCCCGGGGGGNGGAGAAATTTTCGGCTGAGGAAATGGTCGAGTTGCTCGAAGACGGCGAAGAGGTTGATTGGATCATCGACCAGGTCCTACCCGCTGCGTCCGCCGAGGCACGGGGCGAATTGGGCCAGTTGCTGGCGGAGATCGCCAGCGCAGTAGCACCTCCGCCCGTTGCGGAAGAGGAAGAAGNGGCCGCNGAAGAGGAGGGGGAGGCGGTTGNCGAGGACGGCGATNNCGATGAGGATCTAGATCCGNCTGAGTTGGACCTNGCCGATCTGCAGGGCATGTTGCCGCCCGGGGTCGATATGCAGCAGGTCGAGCAGATGCTCAAATCGCCGCGCGGCGCCCTGCTGGGCGATTTCGGCGCCTTTTGCCAGGAGCGCGGGGTCGAGCCCGAGATGGGCGAGTCCGAAATGAGCGAGGCGATGCAGGCGTTGCACGACGAATGGCTGCAGACGCCGCGGGAGTCGCTCGAAGGCAAAAAGCCCGCTGANGTGCTGGAGGGCGGTCGGCTCTTTCCCAATAAAATCGAGACCTTCCGCCGCGACCAGCCCAAGGTCGGGCGCAACGACCCGTGTCCGTGCGGTAGCGGCAAAAAATACAAGAAGTGCTGCGGCAAGGCGGCTTGAGATGGCGGATATACGCGAGTCGACTAATATCGCGGGCGTCTTTATCGCCGAACTGCAATCGCACGGCGATTCGCGCGGGCGCTTTACCGAACTCTACCGCAAGGAGTGGTTCCCCCAACGCAGTTGGGAAGACCTCCAGTGGAGCCGTTCAGAATCGCAAAAGGGCACGTTGCGCGGTTTGCACTACCACCACCAGCAGGTGGATTACTGGCATTGCGGGATGGGGCTGATGCGCGTGGGCTTGCTCGATTTGCGGCGCGGGTCGCCGACGCGGGGGCAGGCGGAGGTGATCGACCTCGATCAGCAGGCGCTGCGCGGGGTGTTTGTCCCGGTGGGGGTGGCACACGGCTTTTACGCGGTCACCGATTTGCTGCTATTTTATCTCGTCGATCAATACTACGATGGGTCGGACGAATTCGGGGTGGCCTGGGATGATCCGGACGCGGGTCTGGATTGGAGGGTTGAAGGGGAGTTGATCATTTCGGATCGCGATCGGCAGAATCCGCAGATGCGGGACATTGTAGAAGGGGAATTACCAGAGTAAAACAAAGGGGAGATCCATGGCATTCGATTTGTTGGAAGCTCTATTGGAGACGGAAGCGCTGCGCCTCCCCCCGCCCGGGGAGGTGTTTTGGTATACGTCGGGGACGGTGGGGCCCTATTACATCAATACCGAGAATCTCTACGGGGGGCCGACGGCGGCGGGNGAATTGCTGGGCTATATCGATGCCGAATCGGGGCGCGCGGATTTTCCCTTGCGGTTGCGCGAGCGCGTGGAGAAGCAATATGCCGAAGACGCGATATACCGGCAGGTGGTCGATTTGCTGGTGGCAGGGGCGCGGGATGCGGGCGCTGAGTACCAGGCGGTGTCGGGGGGGGAGCGGCGCGACTGGTTTTTCTCGCTGGCGGTCGCCGCGCGCTTGGGCTTGCCGGACCTCTTGATCTTTAAGGACCATCGNAAAATCTTGCTCGACGGAGACCAGATCCACCCCATAGTCGCCAACGAACTGGTGACGCTGCACGTGGCCGATCTGGTCACCGAGGCATCGAGCTATTTTCGNGACTGGATACCGGTCGTCAGCGCCGGCGGCGGCCGCATCGCCTATGCGGCCAATGTGATCGATCGGGGGCAGGGCGGGATTGAGGTGCTCAACGAGCGGGGCGTGCCCGCCGGCGCCCTGATGNGGGTCGATGAGACCGTGTTCGCGCGGCTNGTGGAAATGGGGCGGATCGANNCCGNTCAGGCAGCGGTACTGGCGAGTTATTACCGCGATCCGCACGCGGCGATGAAAGATTTTTTGGAGGCACACCCCGAGTTTTTGCGTCGTGCGCTCAACGGCGACGACGCCAGGGCGGCGGGGCGCGCGCGGATGCTGGTCGAGGAGAANCCCTATNACCTCGATGCGGCATTGTGGCGCGGCTGANNNNCNANNGGNCNNTNGGCCGCGCCACAATGCCGGCGCGANGTGCCCGCANGGGGCAGTCTCTAGCCNGCGGCCTCTTCCAGTTCGTCTTCTTCGACTCGCACCGAGACCAATTGCGACACGCCCTCCTCTGGCATCGTGACGCCGTGGAGGGTGTCGGCGGCGGCCATGGTAATTTTGTTGTGCGTGACCACGATGAACTGCGTGGTGCGGGCGAACTCTTTTANAACTCGCACGAAGCGGCCGATATTGGTGTCGTCGAGCGGGGCGTCTACTTCGTCGAGGATGCAAAAGGGGCTGGGTTTGACCAGGTAGATGGCGAAGAGCAGCGAGATCGCCGTCAGCGCCTTCTCGCCGCCCGAAAGCAGCGTGATACTCTGCAATTGCTTGCCGCGCGGCCGGGCGGTGATCTCGATGCCCGCCTCGAGGGGATCGACGCCGTCCTCGAGCATGAGGTCGGCNTCGCCGCCNTCGAAAAANCGGCCGAAGGTCTCCTTGAATTTTTCGCGGATCTCCGCAAAGGTTTCGGTAAACATTCGTCGCGCGGTGCGGTCGATCAGGTTGAGGGTTTTCTTTAGATCTTCGGCGGCGATGACCAGGTCGTCGCGCTGCTGGCAGAGGAAGTCGTAGCGCTCCTTCTGCTCCTCGTATTCCTCCAGCACTCCGAGGTGGACCGTGCCCAGGCGGTGCAGCGATTGGCGCAGTTGGTCGATGCGCTGCACCGCTGCCTCGTCATCGACCTCTTCGTCGGGCGCGCCCATGGTTGCGACATCGCAGTGCTGCTCCTCCTGTAGACGCTCGCGGATGTGCTGGGTCTGCATTTTGAGTTCGGAGATCTGAACTTCGAGTTTGCTNCGGCGCTCGCGCTGGTCGTTGAGCTGGCGCTGGAGCTTGCCGATATCTTCCTGCAAATCGCGGTTCTGGGTGTTGGCTTCGGCCCAGTGCTGGCGGCGTTGGTCCTGGTCGGCGGCGAGTCGCTCGCGGTCCTGGTGCAGGACCACGAGTTCGGCTTCGATTTCGGTGATGCGCGCGCTGCGCTCTTCGCGGTGGCGAGTGGCTTCGGCGCTCTCTTGGTCGAGGCGTTCGACATTCTGCTGCAGGTTGTCTTCAATATTGACCAGGCGTTTGGCGTCGCGTTCGAGGCTCTGGACCGTTTCGGCGATACGGGCGCGCTCTACGCGTAGTGCGCCCAGCTCTTCGCGCCGTTCCTGGCGCTGCGTTTCGCTCTGTTTGAGCTGCTCTTCGAGCGCGGAGCTCTCGTCGTTGAGGCGCTCGCTCGCACGCTCGCTGTGGTGCAGGCGCTCCTCCTGCTCGGCGACCTGACCGTCCAGTTCGCGCCGCCGGGCGGCGAGGCGGGCGTTTTCGCCCTGCAAGTGCGCTTGGCGCGCGGCGAGGCGTTCGGCGTCGGCGTTTGCGGCCTGATGGCGGTGCATCTGGTCGCGCTCCTTTTCTCGCCAGGTATCGATTTCACCTGTTAGCGCCTCCAGACGCCGGTCCAGCGTCTGCAGGCGCACCGCGACCGCGTCGAGCCGCGGGACCAGCGCCGCGTAGCGGGCGTTCTGGTGCGCGATGACCGCGCGCAATGTGCGGATTTCGCGGCGGCGGCCGAGGACGCTGCCGTCTTCGCCTTCGCTCTTGCCCCCCGACGCCAGGCCGAAGAGATCGACGGCGTCGCCCTCGGGCGTGACACAGCGCAAATAAGCCGCGGGGTAGCGGCGCGACAGAGCGAGCGCCGTCTGCAGGTCATCGACGAGAAAGGTGTTGTGCAGGAGCCTCGCGACCAGGGGAGCGATNTCGGCTTCGGGCCGTACTCGATCGAGGAGGGCGCCGCGCAGNCCGGGCATGGGCTCGGGATCGACGGCTGGTCCAGGTGNGCTGAGGGCGTCTGAAAGCGAGAGGACGCCNACGCGCCCGGAACGGNTTTTGAGGTAGCNGATGGCCTCGGTNACGCCGCGGTCTTCGTGAGCGACNAGGGCCTGCAGNGCCTCGCCGAGCGCGACTTCGACCGCGCGTGCGTGTTCGGCATCGACATCGACNAGATCGCCCAGTACGCCGCGGAAGAGGTCGGCGTGGGGTGATTCGAGCATTAGCGCGCGGACGCCGCTCTGGTAGCCCTCGTAGCCCGAGCGCACTTTTTCCATCACTTGCAGGCGGGCTTGATTGGCTTCGGCAGCGCGGCGAGCGGCATCGCGCTGGGCGTCGAGGCGGTCGCGGGTTTGTGCAGTTTCGGCGCGGGTGGTGCGGGTCTGCGCGTGTCTTTGTTGCTGGACGGTCAGGCTCTGGCGCGTTGCGGTGAGGGCGGCCTCCGCGCCGGCGGCGGTGGCGAGCGCCCGATCGCGTTCGGCAGTGGCCTGCTCCTCTTCGGCGCGCATGCCGGCGGTGCGCTCATCGAGGGCTTCGCGCTCGGCGCGCTGGCGTTCGAGCGCGCGGCTGATATCGCCCTGCTCGCGCAGGTGCTCCATGCGGACCTGCTGGCGCTGGTCTAGCTCGGTGCGGTGGTGGGCGTAGGCCTCTTCGGCGGCGGCGGCCAGGCGTTCGCGCTCTTGGAGCTTTTGCTCTGTGGCCTTGAGTTCGCCGCGGGTAGCTTCGAGGCGCTGGGCGTTGTCGCCGCGCTGTTGCTGGGCGGTTTCGCGCTGGGCGATATAGTCGGTGCGTTCGCGAGCGGCGCGCTCGAGGATCTGAACTGCGGAATCGCGGCGCTCGCGAACGGCGACAAGGACGCGTTCCTTCTCGTGGATGGTCTCGATCTGGCGGTTGAGTTCGATGCCGGCTTCCTGCATGGCCTTTTCGGCTTCGGTCAATATCAGGCGGGCCTTTTCGAGTGCGGCTTCGCGGCTGGTAAAGCGGGTGTAGCCCTCTTCGGCGACCTTGCCCAATTCTTCGAACTCGTCCTGCAGCGGGTCGAGTTGGGCCCCGAAGGTGAAAAAGCGATGGCGACCCAGCAGCACGTCGAGCTGGTCGAGCTCTTGCTTGAGTTCCTGGTAGCGGCGGGCGCGGCCGACCTGGCGGCCGAGGTAGTCGACCTGGCGCTTGACTTCGGCGATGATGTCTTCGATCCGCGTCAGATCGGCCTGGGTGGCTTCGAGGCGGTTCCAGGTGGAGCGGCGCCGGGTTTTGTATTTGGTGATGCCGGCGGCTTCTTCGAGGATGCGGCGGCGGTTTTCGGTCTTTTCGCTGATGATCTCATCGACCATACCCTGTTCCATCACCGCGTAGGCACCCTGGCCGAGGCCGGTGTCCATCAGCAGATTGGCGATATCGAGTAGACGGCAGGGGATCTTGTTGAGCAGGTAGTCGCTCTCGCCCGAGCGGAACAGACGCCGGGTCAGCATGACCTCGTTGAATTCGACCGGCAGGACGTTTTCGTGGTTTTCGATCGAGAGCGAGACTTCCGACATCCCCAGGGCCTTGCGCTGGCGGGTGCCGGCGAAGATCACGTCTTCCATGCGGTGGCTGCGAAAAGTGCCGGCGCGCTGTTCGCCCAGGACCCAGCGAATGGCTTCGACCACATTGGACTTGCCGCAGCCATTGGGTCCGACGATGGCGGTAATCCCCGGGTCGAAGGGGATCGCAATTTTTTGCGCGAAGGACTTGAATCCGAAGATTTCGAGTTGGGTCAGGCGCACTGGTCTTCGCTCCTAAGGGCTTGGGATCGCCATGCCCCGCTGGGGAGGGGTGAAAAGGATACCGGGAAGCGTTATGGGGAGATCGACGGCATGGGCCTCGGGGAAAGGCCATGGGACCCGATGGCGCTGCGGGGAGGCAGTCCGGAGACCCGATAAACCGCGAAACATACAACAAATAGTGTTATAGTAGCAAGTATTGTACTATATATTGGTTATCCGGTCAAGGGTCTTTTTACCCGACTTGACGCGGGTCCAAGCCGCGCCGACATTAGCCGCCATAGCGAGGAGAGAGTCCATTGAATTTAAACACCCTTATCGAGTCCATCATCGCCGGGCTGCCCGCAGATAGGCGCCAAATTATGGAGGGCGTTGTAGGGGAATTCGCTCCGGGCGATACCCAGCGGCTGTTGTTGGCCCTGGTTGCCGCAGCGAGCAAGAGAGAGCGCCAGCTCATTCGCATCTTATTGAGGGATATGGAGGTTAAAGAAGAGCAAGACCGGATCGAGCGCGAAAATCAGTAGAGGACCGATTGCAATAGTCGATATAAGTAATATCGATATTAGTATCAAGTGGCATTACAAGAAAGTGGTGAATAAGTGACTGATATTGCAATCGGTGTAGGTTTGGTTCTCATTCCGCTGGCGCTGCGGTGGTTCACGGCCTGGCAAATGGGCCGCTATCGCAAAGTCGTGTTGAGCGGCGATGAGACCTGCAAAAAGTTAGCTGGGGAATTGCACGAGCTCCGCGCGGCGATCGACGAGACAAAACGCCGCCAGCGCCAATACGCGTCTCACCGCTCGCATTTGCGGGGCCAGATCGAGGAGGCGCGGGCGGCATTGGCCGAATTGCGCCGCCCGGCCCGGAATCGGATCGCCGCCTGAAGCGCCTATGGGGCGATGGCAACTCCACTATCGGATCGCCGATTGTGCCATCGTCCTGCGCGGTTTCGATGCCCGGCTCCAAGCCCTGGCCGCGAGCTTATATGAGGGGGCGCGCTGCGAAACGGTGGAGCCGGATATCCGCTTTGACCTCGCCAGCGACGAGGGGCGGTTGTCGTTGCAGCGCGAGGGAGATGCATCTCGCGGCGCGCGTTCTTGCGCCGAGCTTTTCCAAGCGGCAGAATGGCGACTGACCGAGGCCTTCATGGAGGGCCTCGGCGCTTATTGCCAATTCCATGCCGCCGTGGCCGTCCATCGCGGGCGTGCAATCGTGCTGTGCGGCGCCCCCGAGGCGGGCAAGACTTCGCTCGTTGTTGGCCTGGCCNTGGCCGGGGCCGATTTTTACAGCGATGAAGTCGCCCTTTTCGACCCCGAAAGATTCGATGTCCATCCTTTTCGCCGCGATTTGATCGTCCACCGCGGAACGCAAAAACTATTTCCCGAACTCGAGACGAACCTGCCGGCCTGGAAGGTGTTTTCCGATTACTGCTACGTGCCGCCCCGCGCCGTGGGGGCTAGCGCCGCGGGCGGGGGCGCCCCCTGCGGCGCATTGGTTTTTCCCGTGCGCAAGCCAGGTGCTGCGGCGCNTTGGTCTGTGCTTGGGCAGACCGAGGCCGCCGGGCGCTTGCTGGAGCAGTCATTCAATCTCTGGGATCGGGGCGAGGATGCGATCGAGGTGATCGGGCGGTTGGTGGAGACCTGTCCCGCCCGCGAATTGGTCTTTGGCGACGCGCGCGAGGCGGCGGCTCTGTTGCTGGCTTCAGAAGTTTAGGTCGGANTCGTCGATGGTGGCCGGATCGTCTTCCTTNCCCATGGCGATGATGTGCTCGGCGGTGATTTCCTGGCGGCCGGCATAACCACCTGTCAGTTCGTGCCAGAAGCCGACGGCAGGTTCGCCGCGCTTCCAGCAGAGCAGCACCCAGCGCCCCTGGTAGGTCGTCGGGAAGTCCAGCAGGCCGTGTTCGAGCCCNCCGGACGGAAAGCGGATACCCGCGNCGAGGATCTCGTCCTCGACGATTTCTTTTATATCGCGGATCAATTCGTCGACGCGATCGCGGTGCCCGTCAAAGGTCGCGCGGTCGGGGTTGGTCGCGCGCGTCAGCGCCTCGCCCCACAGCGCATCGAGGACCTGCAATTTCTGGTCGTGGTGGCGGATGGCCGCCTTTTTGGTTTCGAGGCGTTGGAAAAGGTCTTCGAGCCGAGGCAGGGCGGCGTTTGCTTCTTCGACGGTATAAGCTTTGCGAGGCATAGCCAATTTTGAGTTTGGGGGCGGACTGCGAGCCGCAAGTATAGGTATTGGCGGCCCCGGCTTCAAGCCGAATGCACAAAGTCCTTGCGCTTAGGTGGGGTGTACGTGATATTAGGACCGGTTTTTGACGAGGCCAGACGGATGGGTTAACCACCCCATCCCTTTTTTATAACTANTTTCCCAATATGGCAGTTACTGTAGACGAAGTGCGCGGGGTTGCCGAGTTGGCCCGGTTGCGTTTCTCGCCCGATGAAGAGGAGCGACTGACCGAGGACCTCAATCGTATCTTGCAGTATATGGACAAGCTCAACGAACTCGATACCGAGGGCGTGGAGCCGACGTCCCACGTGNTGCCCCTGGGCAACGCCTTCCGCCGGGACGAGGTGGANCCCTCGCCCGCGGTGGCGGAGATTCTCGCCGCAGCCCCGCAGCGCCAGGGGCGNTATTACAAGGTTCCGCGCATCATNGAGTAAAGAGAAGCGGCGACAGACACCTGTCGCCGCTTCTTTGTTTTAAGGGTAATTCAGAGGAGCGTTTATCGTGGCTGAAGTTACCAAGNACAAAGAGTACTGTGGCCCCAAATACGTCGTCGTGACCGGTGGTGTGATCAGCGGCGTGGGCAAGGGACTGACCACCGCCTCTATGGGGCGGATCTTGCAGCAATACGGCTACAGCACCACGGCGGTCAAGATCGATCCCTATATCAACTACGATGCCGGGACCATGCGNCCGACCGAGCACGGCGAAGTGTGGGTGACCGACGACGGCGGCGAGATCGATCAGGATCTCGGCAATTACGAGCGCTTTCTCGGGCTCGATCTGCCGCGTGCCAACAANCTGACGACCGGGCAGATCTATCATACCGTCATCGAGCGCGAGCGNCGCGGTGAGTANCTGGGCGCTACGGTGCAGCCCATNCCCCATATCACCGACGAGATCACCCGACGGTTGCAGGAGGCGGGTGAGGGCTATGATATCGTGCTGGTCGAGATCGGTGGCACGGTCGGCGACTACGAGAACGAGCCCTTCCTCTTCGCGGTCAAAGCCCTCGAGCGCGATCTGGGCGAGGAGCACTTCGTGCACGCGCTGATTACCTATATGCCGATCCCGCAGCACGTGGGCGAGATGAAGACCAAGCCGACCCAGCAGGCGATCCGCATGCTCAGCGGCTACGGCATTTTTCCCGATTTTATCGTCTGTCGCGCCGAGACCGATACCGACGAGGTGCGCAAGAAGAAGATCCAGATCGGCGCCAATGTGCCCAACGACCACATTATTTCGGCGCCGGATTCGGATACGATCTACAAAATTCCGCTGGTGCTGGAAGAAGAGGGGCTGGGCCTGAAGATATTGCGCAAGCTGGCCTGCGAGCCCAAGNTGGAGCCCGACTGGTCGCACTGGAGCGGCCTGGTCAAGCGCAGCGTATCCCCGAGGCGGGAGGTCAAGGTGGNGATGGTCGGCAAATACGTTGCCACAGGGGATTTTCAGCTCACCGATTCCTATATCTCGGTCAACCAGTCGCTGGTCCACGCCGGCGTGGCCTGGGACACCCGGGTCGATATCACCTGGATCGACGGCCACGAGTTCGAGCGCGGCGATACAGAGTTGGAAGAGCTCGCTGCCTTCGACGGTATTATCGTGCCCGGGGCCTTCGGCGCCGGCGGGGCCGAAGGGGTTATCGAGNCCGTCCACTTCGCGCGCGAGCGCAATATTCCCTATCTGGGCCTGTGTTATGGNTTGCAGACCGCCGTCGTCGAATACGCGCGCAATGTGGCGGGGATCGAAAAGGCTACTTCCGAGGAATTCGACGCAGACTCCGAGTGGCAGGTGATTTGCGTGCAGGAGACGCAGAAGAGCGTGCTGGAGGAGCATCGCTATGGCGGCAGCATGCGGCTGGGCGCCTACGCCGCGGTGCTCAAGAAGGACAGCCGGGTGCTCCAGCTCTACGAGGAGTCGGGCCGCCTCAACGAGGACGCGCGGCGTATCGAGCAGTTGCTGGCCAATCAGGACCAGGCCTTTCGCGTGGGCATGGTCATGCTCGAGCGCGACAAGGTGGTACTTGAACGCCATCGCCACCGCTACGAGGTTTCGGCCCGTTTTGTCGAAGTGCTCGAAGACGAGGGCCTGGTCTTCTCGGGCTACCACCGCAGGATAGATGGTACCCGCCTTATGGAATTTATTGAATTGCCCGACCATCGCTTCTTTATCGCTACGCAGGCCCATCCCGAATTCAAGTCGCGCATGGACAATCCCTCGCCGCTGTTTTCGGGCTTCGTCGGCGCTTCGTTGGCCTATCAGCACGAAAAGGCCGACGGCGATGGGGAGGGTCAGGTGGCTGCGTCCTGATCCGTGGTTGCCGACGCACAGCACCGAGGCCGCGCNTTCCCCCGGGGAGCGCGGCTTTTTTGCGCCAGCCTGGCGATTGCGGCGTGCGCCGCCTGCGAGGAAGCGGCCGCACCGCAGGAGATGCCCGAGGTGCCGGCGATCGATGGCGAAGCCTGGGACGCGCGCTTCGAGATCGGCCGGCCCGACCACCGGATCGATATAACCGCGGCCTATGTGCGCGAGTTTGCCGAGGCGCAGCAGGTGCGGGCGCGGGATGGCGTCGAGGTGGTTTTTCGCGGGGGCGGCCATACGACCGAACTGCGGGCAGAGCGCTTGGTCCTCGAGCACAAGCGCGACCGCTTCGGCCTGGCCGGCGGTGTGATTTTGACCGCTGGAGACAGCCTCGAAGTGCAGGCCGATACGTTGGTCTGGGCCGGCGAGGACGAGCGCTTGCGGATCCCGGGCTCGCTGCGGGTAGAGGTCGCCTGGGGATGGGAGCGAGCGCGCAATCTCAGCAGCAATTTCGCAGTCGATTCCTGGACGCTGGAGGCGGTTGAGGGCCACTGGCGGAGCGAGGGCGGAAAAGAGGTGGTGATCCGCGCCAGGCGCGAAGAGAGCTGGCGCGTCGATGGGGTGCAGGAAATTACCTATGATAGCGTTCAGGTGCAGTACGATGGCATAACATTGGCGGGGGCGCGGGCCACATTTGCGCCCGAGGGGCAAAAGCTGGTCTTCGCCAGCGGAATCACGGGCGCCGATTCGCTATCGCGTTTTACCGCCGCGCGGGCCGAGGTCGATATCGCCGCAGAACAACTATTGGCGCGCGGCGAGGTTGATTATCGCGAAGATGAAATCGAGCTCGCGGCGGCAGAAGTGGCGGAGGATCGCCGCGCCGGGCGGCTGCGGGCGCGGGGCACGCCAGCGGTCTTTGTCCAGGGCGCGCGGCGGATTGCCGCGCCGATTCTGGGCTACGCGCGCGCCGTGCGGGTGTTGACGGCGCGGGAGGGCGTCGAATTTAGCGAGGGCCAGCGCCGGCTCCAGGCGGGGGCGCTGCGCTACGAGCGCGATGCGGCCGTGCTCGCGGTTTGGGACGAGGTGGACTTGCGCGCGCCCGAGCTGGAGGGGCGGCTGACCGGGGATTCGCTCTATTTCGATCTCGATCGCGAGCAGGGGCGGCTGGTCGGCACGCCCTCATTGCGCCGCGCGGGTGCCGATGGCGATACTTTGTCGCTGGCGGCCGGGGTTCTGCGCTTTGAGTTAGCGCGCCGTCGGCTCGAGGGCGCGGGGAAATTTGCCTTGCGTGCAGGGGGCGTGGCGCTGGCTGCCGCGCGTGGAGTCTACGAGGCCGATTCGGCGCGGGTGCTGGCTGCCGACGGGGTGGTCTTGCACCATCGCAGCGCCGCGCGCGACTACCGCAGCCGACTGGAAGCCGATTCGATGGTGGTGGCCTTAGTCGATAATCAGGTAGAGCAAATCGCGATGCCTGGCCGGGTCTTTGCCCAGGTCGATACCGAGGCCCGGCGCAACTGGATCGAAGGCCTGGGGGGGCGCGTCTTTATGGTTGCCGGCGACCTGGAACGGGTCGAGATCGATGCGGAGGCCGATGTGACATACCGCCATCTCGACCAGGACGAAGTCAATCGCTTCCACGGGCAGCGGATGACGCTCCATTTCGACGCCGGGGGCTTGCGGCGGGCGCTGGTCAGCGGCAATGCGCAACTGGTGACCCGACTACAGGAAGAAGGCGGTGAGGTAGCGGTCAACGAGGTCGGCGGCGAGGAATTGGAAATTTACTTCGCCGACGGATCGATTGCCGAAGTCGGCATCGGTCCGGATATCGAAGGCAGTTATTATCCACCGGAGGAGGAGCCATAGGTGGCGCTGGAAACGCGCGAGTTGAGCAAGCGATACGGGGGGCGCATGGTCGTCGCCGGGGTCAATATTAGCGTCGATCCCGGCGAAGTGGTCGGACTGCTGGGGCCCAATGGCGCAGGCAAGAGTACGACTTTTCACAGCATCGTCGGCTTTGCCGCGCCTGACGGCGGCGAGATCTTGCTCGACGGCGTACCGATTACCGGCTTGCCGATGTTTCGTCGGGCGCAGATGGGTATCGGCTACCTGCCGCAGGAGACGTCGATTTTTCGCAAGCTGAGCGTGGCGCAGAATATTCGCGCGGTGTTGGAGACGCAGGGGCTAGCCAAGGCCGAGATCGCTGCGCGCGAGCAAGCGCTGCTGGCCGAATTGAACCTGAGCGAGCGCGCTGCCCAGCGCGCCGACACGCTGTCGGGGGGCGAAACGCGACGAGTGGAGATCGCGCGGGCTCTGGCCTGCGCGCCGCGCTATATGTTGCTCGACGAGCCCTTCGCCGGCATTGACCCGCGCACGGTTGAAGACATTCAGAATATCATCGCCGAGCTCAAGGCCAAGGGGCTGGGCGTGCTGATCACTGACCACAATGTGCGCGAGACGCTCGATATTACCGACCGCGCCTATATCATCGTCGACGGCAAAATTCTCACCGCTGGCACCGCCGATGAGCTAACCGCCGACGAGCAGGTGCGGCGTATTTATCTGGGCGAGCGTTTCTCGCGTTAGACGGGTTATATTCAACCGTTCCTTCACTTGACTTTTTCTCGCGATCTCCCTTATTATTAAGATACATAGCAATTATCGGACCAGTTGAACTTGGATCTACTCAAGTAATTAATTTGTAATAGTTTATCCTATGCTTCGAATCGCGCAAAACCTCAGTTTGCAGCAAAAGATGGCGCCCCAGCTCATCCAATCGCTGCAGCTATTGCAGATGTCGACGCTGGAGTTGGAGTTGGAGATTAAGCAGCAACTCGAGCTCAACCCCCTGCTCGAAGAGTCGCTGGAGCAGTTCGAGGATCAGGAAGAAGAGCAGCCCGAAAAGGAAGAAGAGGGTATCAAGGAAGAAGAGGACCTGCCGCAGGATATGGACGAAGTCGATTGGGACAAGGTCCTCGACGACCAGTTCGACACTGGGGCCTACAATAGCGAGCGCACCGAATACGATCCCAACTGGGAAGTCGATCGCGAGCCACAGGAAAATCGCATCACCGCCATCCCCCCCCTGGTAGACCAACTCTACGAGCAGCTTTCGCTCAGCGATCTTGATCCAGAAGACCGCGAGATCGCCGAATATATCATCGGCAATCTCGACGACCGCGGCTATGTCGGATGCTCGCTTGAGGAGATTGCCGCCGATCTCGAGATCGAGGTTGAAGAGGTGGAAAAGATCCTGCGCGTGATCCAGACCTTTGAGCCGCCCGGCGTCGGCGCCCGCGATTTGCGCGAGTGCCTGATGATTCAGTTGGCCCAGCATCAGGATCCCTTGAGCGAACTGGCGCTACAGATAGTGCGCAATCAGATGGAGGATCTGACCCGCCGCCGTCTGACGCGGATCACCCGCGCACTGGGCATTTCCAACGAGGTACTCAAAGAGGTCCTGGGGGTTATTGAGCTCTTGCAGCCCAACCCGGGCTCGCCATCGAGTAGCGATTACAACGGCTTGTTGACCCTGGACACCGAGGTTTCGTATATCACGCCGGATTTGATCGTCGAGCAGGTCGGCGAAGAGTGGGTCGTGTCTCTGGCCGATGGATCGATGCCTTCTTTGAAGATCAATTCGACCTATACCGAGCTTTTGAAAAAAAAGCGTGGCAACGGCAAGGATGAGGTGAAGACTTATGTCTCGCAGAAGCTCAACGACGCGCGCTGGCTGATTAACGCCATCCACCAGCGCCGCACGACTATGCTCAAGGTCGCCAACTATCTGGTTACCGCGCAGATGCCCTTTTTCGAGGAGGGGCCGGCGCATCTCAAGCCGATGGTGTTGCAGGATGTGGCCGACGCAGTGGAGATGCACGTATCGACGATCAGCCGGGTCTCCAATGGCAAGTACATGCTGACGCCGCACGGCGTCTTCGAGCTGAAGTACTTCTTCGACAGTAAAGTATCGACCAGCGAGGGCGGCGATGTGTCGGCGCGCTCGGTCAAGGAGAAGATATCGAGTATGGTCGCCGATGAGGACAAGGCCAAGCCGCTGTCCGACCAGGAGATCGCCGATCGGCTGGGCGAGGACGGGCTGAAGATCGCGCGCCGCACGGTGGCCAAGTATCGTGAACAGTTGCAGATTCCGTCGCAGCGGTATCGCAAGGAACTCTGAGCGACGGTAGAAATTTCGATGCAGATATACCCGCTGGCACTTGCATCCAGCGGGTTTTTTCGTGCGATGCTCTGATCCGGCGAGCGGGAAGTCGCACTCTGCGCCGCCGCGGCACTAGGTCGCCTGGCTCACGCGGGCCCGAAAAGTGGGTTAGAGCAACTGCCCCGCGCCGTCGAATTCCATCGCAACCGCTTCGCCGACGGGCTCGATGTCGGGATGGTCGCCGAATTCTTCTAGCAGCGGCTGAGAAATCTGAATCTCGCCGATATCGAGGGTGTTCTTGATCCGCACAATGCGCGCCCGCTCGGTCTTTTCCAGGGGTTGCACGCTGAGCGCGGCTTCGATGGCTTCGCGATCGGTCTCCATGACCACGGGGATATAGGCGCGGTTCAAAAAGGTGGTGGTGAAGACATTGGCATAGGTCGATTTGTAGTCGATGCCCTCGTAGAGGCGGCGGGTGATGATGTCGGCCAGGCCGACGCCATTGGCATTGCCGTGGGTTTCCTCGGTCAGATCCAGCACGGCGATGCGGGCGACGCCGGGGCTGGTCGGCTCCTTGACACCCGGCAGCCACATGCGGCCGACGACATTGGTATCCATGCCGGTGCCGGAAATGTTTTTGCCGATCTGTTCAATGATCAGGAGGTCGATGCCTTGGACCAGAATCCGCGGCATGGCTGCGCGTGCTTGCTCCAAAAGCTGGGGCTCCCGGCTCTGGAACTGCGAGGGGCTGAGCGCCTCCACGCACATCGTTTGTTCGTAGGCGTTTTCGACGATGGCTAGGCCCATGAGAATCGGGGCTTTATCCAGTATTGCCTGCCCCCAGGCTGGAATCAGCCGCGCCAGACTTTCGGCACCGCCGGCGTGGGCGATGGTGGCGCCCTTATGGCTGCCCAGGCCGATGGTCATCATTTTCATCAGACCGCTCTCGAAGATCCCGCGAAAAGACGTGTGCGGCTTGATGCGGTTGATCAGCACCACCCCGTCGGCCTCGGTGGCGAGGCGGTTGAGCAGGACCGGCGTGCCGTCGGCCAATCGATCGACCTCGACCACGTCCATGGTCGCTGCGACCGGACAGCCCATACTCTCCTCAGTGATGCCATAGCTGGCCAAAACACCGATCTGTCCCTCGGCGGTGGCACCGCCGTGGCTGCCCATCGCCGGCAGTAAGAAGGGCTCGCCACCGGCTTCTTTGATTATATCGACGACAGTGCGGGTGATCAGCGGGATATTGGCGATACCGCGACTACCCGACGAGACGGCGATGCGGGCGCCTGGGGCGATGCCTGTGGCCAGACCGGCCGCAGACAACTCGGTGCGTACGGCGCCAGCGACATCGGCGAGCGCCGTGCTGGCGAAGTGCTGTTTGACCGGGGCCATTTTGGGCAGCTGCATCACGACCTCGGAATGGATTAGCCGACCAGCGCGTCGCGCAGGCGGTGGGCGCGCTCGCGGATGGGGCGCGATGGCTTGGGAACGGGCTCTTCCGCTCTGGCGATTTTCCAGATGAAGACCACCGGACCTTCTGCTGTGAAGTGCTGGTCGAGCTTGGCGTCGAAATCGTCGTCATCGCTGATGGAGTAGACGTTTTTGAGACCGGCGCCGCGGCAGAGCTGCTCGTAGT
>PBOD01000038.1 GCA_002724215.1 Gemmatimonadota bacterium
TAGAGCAAAATCTCCATACCCGATTGACTCGCCCACAAAAAGCGCGGTGTCAACCCCCCCACCAATCCCGCCAGCAGCGCCCAGCCGCGGTCCAGCCCGATTCGTTGCGCCAGCCACCAGGTCATTAGCGCATTGGCAAAAAGAAGCAGCGCGCCCGCGGTCTTAACTCCGGCGACGATATCCCATGGCAATAGGTGCAATAAGGCGACCAACAAGGTCCACAGCGGCGCGGTGGATAGTGAGACCGGTTCGTGTGGATTGAGACCGAAGCCCGCGCCAACGCTTACATTTCGCGCCAGCTGCAGGTGGATCCAGGCGTCGTCGAGTGGAAAGCCCCCGCTACCGATCGCGCCGTATACCCCGGCGCCCAGGCCGCTGGCCAGCGCCAGGAATAGCACTGCAAACGGCGGCCCCATCTACACCAGACTCTCCAGCGCCGCCAGCAAGCGATCGACATCGGCCCCATCGTTGTAGAGATGGCCCGACACCCGAACTCGCCCATAATCGCCCCAGACCAGCACACCGCGCTCAGCCAGCGCCTCGCACAGACCATGCGCGTCGGCGGCGGCAAAACAGGTATTGCCCGAGCGGCGCAATCGCGCAGCGGGCGAGATCACCTTTTGCCCCAGGCCTTCGAGTCCAACGGCGATCCGCGCCGACAAATCGCGATTGTGGTCTTCAATGCGATCAATGCCTATCTCGAGCAAGCGGCCCAGGGCGTGGTCGAGATAGAGTACCGAGACCATGCCCGGGTTGCCCGGCTCCATTTTTTCCGGCATCGGCTTTTCCGGGGCATCCGACGCGCGCTCGGCGCCTTGCTCGGGCCACACCGCCAAGTTGCGCCACCCGAAAGCTGTCGTCCGTATCTGTGCCTCGGCCCGTTCGCTCATATAACAGGGCGCCACCCCGTGCGTCGCGAGCAGCCACTTATAGGCCGAACTGACGCAGAGATCGGCGAGTTCGGCCGCTACTCGCACCGCACCGGCNGCGTGNGTGGCATCGACAGCNAGCAGCGCGCCGCCNCCCGCCAGCCCCTGTGCCAACTGGGCGATGTCCANNTTTTGGCCGGTGTAGAAACTGACCTGGCTCACCGCCAGCACCCGCGTGCGCGCATCGGTAGCAGCGAGTAGATCTTCCTCGCGCACCAGCCAGTCGCGGTGCGGCACCAGCCGCAACTCTACCCCCGCCTGGCGCAGATTGCGCCAGTTGTAGGCCACCGAGGGAAACTCCAGATTGGTCGTCACCACATTGTCGCCTGCCCGCCACTCGAGCCCCCGCGCCAGCCAGGCCATGCCCTCAGCCGCCGACGGCATAAAGGCGATCCGCCGCGCTG
The DNA here is from genome assembly GCA_002724215.1 of Gemmatimonadota bacterium. Classification (GTDB taxonomy): domain Bacteria; phylum Latescibacterota; class UBA2968; order UBA8231; family UBA8231. Next base: position 1,334 of record PBOD01000038.1, read on the forward strand.
GCGCGCCCCACAATTGCCCGATGCGCTCCCGACAGCGCTCCCCGAGAGCGTACATTTGCCGCCGCCCGCGGTCTCCATAACTTTTCAAGCGNGCAAATTCGGCGTAGGTCTCGACCTGACTCTTGAGCCAGGGCGCCTCGCCGCCAGTGCAGAGATGGGTTACTTCGTCGAGGCCAACGAAATCGTCCCTGGGTATCAGACCGGCCATATCAACCCTCGGGCGCAATGGCGCGATCGAGTATNCGCTGAAAATTGCNNCCGAGTATCTTCGCCTTGCTCTGCGGTGGCAAATCGGCCCACAAAACCCAACCTAATTGCTGCCGGGGGTCGCGCATCGGCGCGTCGCTGCCAAAGAGCACGTGTTCATCGTCGGTGGCGGCGACCAGAAATTCGACCACCCTATTGGTCACCGGGGTCAGGGTGATCTCGGCATAGACATTGGGGTGGTCGGCGATGCAGGCGGCCACCTCCTCGGCGAAGGCATAACTGCCGCCCGAGTGGGCGATCAACCAGCTCATCTCGGGATAGCGATCGGCCAATCGACCGACGCCCGCCACCCCGCCGGTGTGTCCTGCCACGTGCATTAGTGCGTAGAGCCTATGCGCATTGCCAAAGGCCCACCACGGATCGAAATCCGGGTCTTCATACGAGAGATTCATCCGCACGTAGGGCTTGAGACCGACGAAGCCCTGCTCGACATAGCGGCGCTGAATTTCCACATCTATTTCGCCGCGATCCATGTGGGTAGGATCGATCACTGCAACGCCGATGATGCGTTCGCCGTNNGCTTGCATCGCGCGCCACACGATGTCGTTGCCGTCGACCGCGTCGGTGCAAACGGGCCCGTGCCAGCTCATCATCGCAATGCGGTCGATCCCACACCACGCATTGACCTCCAGCATGCCCTCGGCATCGCCGTCAAACATGATATAATTGATGCCCGCGCCCTGTCCGCCCTCGTGTAGAACATGGGCGTGGGCATCGATAANCAGGCCGCGCTGCGGTGTGCCAGCCCGNACATCGACGACCCAGGGGTCTTCGGNCCNGNCTGGCGCGGCGGCGACTGCGGGGCCCTGTCCTTTGAGCAGGCGGCGCAAATTCTCACCGGCGATCTGGCGTTTGGCAGCGGCGGNAATTTGCGCGTAGTCGATATAGGTCCGCGCCGCACCGGGCGATTTCTCGGTGCCGCCCGTCCCNAACAACAGCCGNTCGGCACCAAATTCGGCCGCGTAGTACTCGATGCCGCGATTGATCTGGTANCTGGAGAATTCGAGGTGGAGATTTTCGTGCAATTGCATCAGCCGGTGNACGTATCGCTGTTGCGACCAGGTGTGGTCGGTAAGCAGCACCGGCANATGCGGATGGCGCGTNAGCAGATCGTGAAAAAAAGCGAAGAAATCGTCCGTGGCCCAACCNGCCTCCAGCAGCAGCAGNATCTCCGCCTCCTCAAGCGCGGCGAGGGTTGGCCCCATCATCTCCTGGTGCAGCGAATAGTTGCCCGCNACACAGCGCACCGCGCGNATATCCGCNGCCGCCATAGCCCGCAGCAGGTCGTCGCCAGCGACGTANAAATCCGGCGATGCCAGCGGNAAGAGACACCACAGGCCGAAAAGCCGCTCGGGTGCCTTTGCAAGTTCCCCGGCCAACCGCGCATTGCCATAGCGCGGATCGTACGAGTGCGCGACGGCGTGGCTGACCAGTGCGCCGGAAATCTCCGCCAGATCCATATCGGCGAGCAGGTGCTCGGTGGACCAGCGGGTGCGCTTGTGCTTGAGGGGACGCTGGCCGATTTTGGCGTGGCAGTCGAAGTAGAGCACGGCAATCTCCGCGGTATTGGACGGCCTTTAATTTAGTGCTGGGCCTCCAGGCCGCAAACCCTGCACCACCCCACTGGGGCAATGCACCTGGACCATACCGAGCAAAAACTCAACCGCCGCGACCGCATGAGCGCAGAGCCACCCCGCCGGCAGCCACGTAAAAGCCCGCCCCCAGCGCAAAAATCCACTCCGTCGGCCAGGCGAATTCGGGCATCGTCCACGCCAGCAACGGCCCGACGCAAGNGCCGGCATCAAGCGCGGTGGCATAGGTGGCAACCGCGCGCGACCCGCGGACACCGGCTTCAGCCGACAGGGCCACCACCGCCCCGGTGGCACAGAAAAAAAACAACAGCAGCGCCAGNCCGATCCACGTCCATGCCACCGCCACCGCCGCCAACCCCAACGCCACCGCCCCGCACCAGAAAAAAACTAACCCGCCTACGCCGCGCCCATAGCGATCGCAAAAAGCCCCCAATATGGGCGCGGCCAAATCGAAAANCCAGCGCGTCGCCATCATCGCCCCCGTCAGAGTCGCCACGCCAACGAAGACGCCGCCGATGTACNCCCCGGTGCCCACCGCCTCCTTCAGCACCAGCCCCAGAGTCGACATAATCATGCCATAGCCGACGAAGCCCAGGGTGAATCCCACAAAGAACAATCCCTTGCCCGCCCCGCGACCGCCCGCATCCGCAACGGGGGTGGCTCCGCGCTCGGGCAAGGACCGCCGCGCCAACGGCCCCAGCGGCACCGCCAGCCCCGAGACCAACGCGAAGACCAGCAGAATCCCCGCAAAGCCGATCAGATCGTGCCCCAGTGCCCCAATGAAATTTCCCGACACCGAACCCAATCGGGTCAGCGCGCTGTTCAAGCCCATATAGCGACCGATGCCTCCGGCTGCGGCCGCCTCGGCCACGGTCATCAGGCCGATCTGGCGAATGACCGACCAGCAGACGCCCCAGAGCAAACGGGCTATGAGCAGACAGGCGAAGAGGGGGAGCAGAGCATAGACGGCCGAGAGTACCGCGCCGCCAGCCAGTGCGCAACCCAACATCCAGCTCGGCGAGTAGCGATTACTCAGGCGCTCGATCCAGTGGTTGATGAATATCCGCACAAAGCGGTTGGCCGCCAGCAGAATGCCGACCTGTATCGGCAACAGACCCAGCTCGGTGTAATAAGTCGGCAGCACCGAGTAGAGCATCTGGTCGCCCAGCAGCGAAAAAGCCGTTGCCGACCCGACCAGCACCACGCTGCGGCGGCCGCTCAACCCTCGGCGGCCACCATCCGCGTTGCCTCTTGCCGCGCGCTCTGCAACAGATCCTCGTCCTGGATCAGGTCGGCGACCTTGAATTCGGGCATGCCGGCCTGGCGGGTGCCGAAAAACTCCCCGGGACCGCGAATCTCCAGATCTTTTTCGGCGATTTCGAACCCGTCCTGGCTCTGCTCCATCGTCGTCAGCCGCTCCTGCGAATCTGCTAGTTCGGCGCCACTGCGGGCATAGCTGATGAGGATGCAGTACGACTTCTCGCCGCCGCGGCCGACGCGCCCGCGCAGCTGGTGCAGTTGTGCCAGACCGAAGCGCTCGGCGTGCTCGATGACCATTACCGTGGCGTTTGGCACGTCGACCCCGACCTCGATGACGGTGGTGCTGACCAGGATCTGGATGCGGTTGTCGTTGAAGCCCGCCATCACCTCAGCCTTCTCCTCCGCCGCCATCCGCCCGTGCAGAAGCGCCACCGAAAATTCGGCGAAATGTCCGTGGCACAATTCCTCACAGGCCTCGACCGCGGATTTTAAATCCATCTTCTCAGACTCCTCGATCAGCGGATAGACCACGTAGACCTGCCGGCCCTGCCGCACCTGGTCGCCGGCGAATTCGAAAATCGCATCGCGCTTGTCCGGCCCGCGCAGCGCGGTGGTTATCGCCTGGCGGCCCGGCGGCAATTCGTCGATGACCGAGACTTCCAACTCGCCGTAAAGNGTCAGCGCCAAAGTCCTGGGTATCGGCGTGGCGGTCATCACCAGCAGGTCGGGCTTAGCACCCTTCTTATAGAGCGCGCCGCGCTGGACCACCCCGAAGCGATGCTGTTCGTCGACCACCGCCAAACCCAGGCGGTTGAATTGCACCTCCTCCTGAATCAGCGCGTGGGTGCCGACTGCAATCTGCGCCGCGCCGCTTTCGAGCGCCGCAATCCGTTCCCTTTTNAGCGCCTTGCGCTGCTTGCCCTTGAGGAATACCGCCGTGAGCCCCAGCGGCTCGATGAGTGCCTTGATATTGAAGTAGTGCTGCTCGGCAAGGATTTCGGTGGGCGCCATCAGCGCAGCCTGGTAGCCGGCCTCGACCGCCATCAGCATCGCNCCCAAGCCCACCAGCGTCTTGCCCGAACCGACATCGCCCTGCACCAGGCGATTCATAATCTGCGGGCTCTGCATATCGGCCGCGATCTCGGCCCCGACCCGGCGCTGCGCCCGGGTCATCTCGAAAGGCAGCGATTCCATGAGCGCCGGCACCAGCTTTTCGCTCGGGCTAAAGGCGATGCCTGCGGGCGTCTCCTGCCGCTTTTTGCGCAAGCGCGCCAACCGCACCTGAAAATCGAAAAGTTCGCCGAAGGCCAACCTGCGCCTAGCCGCTTGCGCCTCTTCCAGGCTGGCCGGAAAGTGCACCTTGTGCAGGCTGTCGCCCAATTCGCCCAGGCCCAGGCGCTGGCGCAGCTCCGCCGGCAGATCGTCCCCAATCTGAGCAACGAAGGTTGCGAGCGCCCCGTGCAGCAAACGGCGAAAACCCCGGCTGCGCAAACCGCGCTCCTTCATATCCGCGCTGGAAGTATAGAGCGCTACGATCCCGCCCGTGTGCAGCAAATCCTCTTCACTGGTACGGATAAACTCGTATTCGGGGTGGACCATCTGGCGCNGGCCCTGGAAGAGATCGACTTTGCCGCTAAGCGCCAATTCGTCGCCTTCCGCAAAATTGCGCTGCAAATAGCGCCCGCCCTGAAAAAAAGTACAGGCGATATCGTCGGTATCGTCCTCGACCACCAGCACAAAACGGGGTTTGCGCCCGGGCACAAAGCGCATCTGCCGCACCTTGCCGACCAGGGTGACTTCCCTGCCGATCGGCGCCCGCGCCATCGCCAGGATCTGGGTGCGGTCGATATAGCGCCGGGGCAAATAGTAGAATAGATCCCCCAGGCTATGGATGCCGGCCTCCTTGAGAACGGCCGCCCGCTTGGCACCCACACCCTTTACCTCCTCTATGCCTGTGGATAAAATTCCCATGCTATTAGATAAATAAATGCCTTNAATAAATACTAANTAGTGNGAAATAATACTAAAGAAATATCGGCCCTTACCGATCCTTGTAAATAGAGCCCGCTAGCGGTCTCTGCTTACAAGGAGGTAAGAGAATGAAAAATTCCCACAAGGGNTATAAGCTACCCGATGGCTTGAAAATTGGCGAGCGCTTTTTGCTCTCCTTCGACCTGGNCGACGCCACGCCGCAATCGGGCCGNCTGCAGGACATGAACAAGGAGGGTGCCCTGTGCATTGATGTCGCGCCCGAATGCCAGCCGCCCTTCGGCACCCCCGTCACCGTCAGCACCATGCCGCAAAGCCCGCAGGAATTTCGCTTTTCCAGCGAGATTCTCGGCCGCAGTACNCTCGACGGTCGNTTGCCCGTGCTACTGGTCAAGGCACCCAACCGCCTCGAAAAACAACAGCGCCGCAATTCCTTCCGCATCTCCGCCGCCCTCAAGTCGCGGGTGANGTGGGAAGAGGATGAGATGCTGAGCAAANCCGCGGNATTNACCAATCTCAGCGGCGGCGGCGCCCGCCTCTATATGCGCACNCTGCCGCAAAAAGATCGCCTGCTGCTGACCATCGACGCNCCCGACTCCTTTNTNGAGGAATGGGCCATGCGCCAGGTCGGTCGGCTCAACTCCAGCAAATCGCACGTCTTCAGCGACCCCNTCGAGGAGNCCTGCACCAAATTGCGCGANGGCTTCAGCGATATCGAGACGCGCCTGNTCAAAGCCAGCGTCTATAACCGGGACGAACGCGGTCCGNTCTACGCGCTGGCCGTATCCTTCGCCCAACCCAATGACGGAGCTTTCCGCCTGGTCAGTTATCTGCAACGCCAGGCGCTGCAGCGAGGTGTTCACAATCCCGCCCCGGCTGTGGCAACTGCCGCTTAAAACANCNACCTANGACATCTGCTCNANATNCGACGAGGCCCCGCCGTTGACACGCGGCGNNGCCTCGTCGTATCTTAGCNNNTGTTGCCANCCCCCGNTCTTCCCCCAGCACAATTGGCGCGCCCGCNTATGCCCCGGCGTCTTACTTTCGCCCAATANCTGATCGGCCATGCCTCGCTNACAAGGCCTCCCTTTTTCTACGCCTATGTCACGCTATGGCTCCACCTGCTGCTCGGCACTGGCATACTNGCCTTCGCCCCCTCCATTCCCCTGCTCACCCTCTTTGCCTCGATGNCCGTCAGTTCGTTTTGCCTGAGCATCGTCGTCTACGGNCTGCTCACGCGCGAATACGGGCTGCTGATCAATATTGGCTCCTATCTTACGAGCCTGGGCCGCATGTTCTCTACTGAAATTNTTAGCATCGTCCTCCTCGTCGTNGCCATTATCGCCGCCCTGGTATCGGGCTATATCGTGCTAGCAGACGAGTACCGCCGCTACCAACGGGACATCCACGGCGATGGCGCCATCAACGTGCCGCAGTGGATCGCGGTGATGGTCGGAACTAGCGTGGTCCTGCTCTGCATCTTCGGTCTCAGCATCCCCAATAAATAGCGGCTACCTGATCTTCAGCGTCGCCAACCCGCACAGCGCCAGAATGCCCGCCACGATCCAGAAGCGGATGACGATCTTGGTGTCGGCTAACCCCCGCTGCTGAAAGTGGTGGTGGACCGGCGAGCGGGCGAAAAAGCGCCGCCCCAGCCACTTGATGCCGATCTTCTCCTGTATTACTACCGACAGCGCCTCGCTGACAAAAATCCCGCCGACAATCAAAAAGAGAAACTCCTGCTTGACCAACACCGCGACCGTACCGAGCAAACCGCCCAGCGCCATCGAGCCAGTATCGCCCATAATTACATTGGCCGGATAGGAGTTGAACCACAAAAAACCAAGGCAGGCGCCGAAGACGATGGAGCAAATCACCGCGATCTCGCCCACCCCCGGCATAAAGGGAAAGATCAGAAAGGCCGAAATCTGCGCATGACTCGACACATAGGCAAAAACCCCGAACACCGCAACCACGAAGGATGTCGGCACGACCGCCAGCCCATCGAGGCCATCGGCGATATTGACCGAGTTCGAAATGGCGGTGATCGTGAAGACGATAAACGGCACATAGGCCCACGACAGGTCGATAACGGGATTCTTGAAGAAGGGCAAATAGAGTTGGGTGGCCAAACCGGCGGGCAATGGCGAGAGAAATTCGCCGACGTAGACTAGGCCGAAGGCCGTCCCGTAGGCGATCTGCAGCGCCAGTTTGGCCGCCTCGGACAAACCGTGGTCGCTCGAGCCGTGGCGCACCTTGAGAAAGTCGTCGATCCAGCCCAGCGCCGCGAACCACGCGATCGCCCCCAGGCATAGCAGCACGAAGACGCTGTGCAATTTGCACCACAGCGCGACGCTGATCAGAATCACCGCCACGAGCAGACCCCCGCCGTAAGTCTTAGCCTGGTTGTCCGTCGATTGGAAGTTGAGGTAGTCGCGGGGAATATCGCGGTAGCCGCGGCGGTAGAAGTAGAGGATAACCCGCCCGCCGCAGAGGATGGTGATCAGCAGTGAGGTAATCGCCCCCGAGATCGCGCGAAAACTGATCGAATCGACCAGGCGCAGAAAAGACAAAGCCTCGACCGTATCCTGCAAATAGGTCCCGAGGTAGTAGATCATCGCTGCGCAGCCGCGATGCGGCCCTGTGCCTCAGTAGGGCCCACGCGCACCAATTCGGATAGCTCGCGCAGGCGCTCGTTGAGCGTAAATTCGGGTTTAAAAAACGGAGTCGAGGCCAGGATCTGGTCGAGATCGCGCTCGAGCGCGGCCGGCTCGACTACACCGCGGCGCAAAAATTCGATCAGTGCACATACCACCCCGTAGCGGTACTGCCAGTTGGCATGCAGGTAGAAGCGGCGCAAGCAAGCGAGCGACTCGACGCGGCAGCCGACTTGGCCCAGCGCCCACAACGCCTGATTGACGACCTCGGGTGCGGCGTCGGCAAGCGCGGCGCACAGCCCGTCTTCTATCGCCTCGTCGACGGCGAAGAATTCGCCCAGAGCTCGCGCCGCCCAGGCACGCACCTCGAAATAGGGATCGTCCGCCAGCGCCGCCAAGAGCGCCCCCTCGGTCTCGGCGTCGGCAGCGCCCAGCCGCCGCAGACCGTGCTCGACGGCATTGCGGCGCAAAATGCCCCCGTGCAAATAATCACCGCCGCACATCCCCGCCACGCGCCCGATGGGCGTGCGGTCGCTGAGTATCTGCAACAACAGGGGTAAGTGCTGCCAGTATTCTAAGACGCCGACCATCTTGATACCGACGTTGCGGCGCCCCAATGGGATCTCGTACCACCCCTCCGACGCCAGTAACCGATCGGCCTGGTAGCGCAAATAGGCCAGTTCGCACTCGTCCATCGCCGCCACCCCCCCGACTTCGGCAACGCGAGCCTGGACCTGGCGCAACAGGGCATTGGGATCGCCCGGCAAACCGCGGCTGGCCTGGGGAAACTCCAGGCTCAGCGGCGGCGGGCGCTGGCCGGCAACCAGGCTGTCGAGTTCGTCCATAATCAATGCGAGACTATTGCGCTGCGGAATAGCCATGGCCGCCTGCCCCATCGCCCGCAATCGTTCTTCATCGGCGCACAATTCGAGTACCAACCGCCCCATTTTCTCCCCGTCGAGCCGGCTGTGGATATGCGCGCGGTCCCAAACCGCCTCTTGGTGGAGAACCTTGGCGGCGCCCATCCGCTCCATTTCCCTGGCGTTTATCGCCTGGTGGTCTTCGGCCGCAGTTGGCAATGGCACGATAAGCGCCGGCGTGCCACTGACCCCCAGTTCGGTCAGGGTCCCGGCCCCGCCGCGGCAAATGACCAGATCGGCCGCAGCGACCAACTCTGAAATTTCGTCGGCGTAATCGTAGCGGCGGTACCAACGATCGCCCGCGCCGATGCCGATGCCGTCTAGCGCGGCACCCGTTTCGGCGATTGCGTCGTAATCGGGACCGCGGTAACGACCGGTGATGTGGAGGACGGTCAGGCCGCCGGCATCCCGCCACAAAGGCAGTGCGGCGACCACCGCCTCGTTGATTACCCTCGCCCCGCCCGAACCGCCGAAGACCAAAACCACTTTGTGCGCGGCGGGAATATCCAACCTTTGGCGCGAAGCTTGCGGATCGAGTTGCAAAAACGTCCGCCGCACCGGATAGCCGACGACCGCCACCCGCTTCATGTCGAACCAGCGACCGGCCTGCTCGAAAGCCACGCCGATGCGCTGGGCCAGTCGCCCCACTACCTGGTTCAACAGACCCGGATGGGCGTTGGGTTCGTAGAGGAAAACCCGGGCGCGCGCGAGGCCGATCTTGGCCAGCGCTCCGTAGGCGAAGAGGATCGGCGCGCTGACGTAACCGCCAGTGCCGATGATGACGTGGGGCCGGTAGCGCAGCAGGATCAGCGCCGCCTGCACAATGCCAACCCACAAAGTCAGCACAAACCGGGCCAGGGCCCAGGGCGAGCCCGAGCGCGGAAAGGGACGGGCGCGGACAAAGCGGANGGGATNGTCGTGCGCCGGCACCACCCAGGATTCCAGTTTGTCCCTGCGGCCNACGTAGAGAAACTGCGCGCCTTCGCGCTGGCGGCGGATTTCCTCGGCGATGGCCAGCGCCGGATAGACGTGGCCGCCGGTGCCNCCACCGGTGAGCAGATATTTCATGTCTNNAAGGTCATCTCAACCAGGGTCTGCGACTGGTCGAGCCCCACGGGTTTGTCGATAAAGCCNAAACGGCATCGCGTTCTGCAGCCGGTNAGGGTACGCAAGTTCGAATCCCTCGCCACGCAATATATCGTTATAAAGTAATATAGATACAGCCAGTTCGGGTGTCTAACACAAACTGNNGGCAAGCGCTATTTATTGCGCTAATTGACAATTTTCCCCTTATAAAATAGACTATCGTCAATCCAAGGGAGACCGACCATGCCCCAACTCAATCNGGCGCAAATCGACCATTATCGACAAAATGGCTATNTCGTCGTCGATGGCTTGCTCACCTGCNCNGAAGTAGATGCCTTCGTCGCCTATGAGGCCGGCTTGGACGATATNGGCCCCCGCGGTTTGAAAAACCACCGNGACGACGNGCAATGGGCCCAGCTGGCACACCACCCCAATATCACGGGCGTCGTGCGCCAACTNCTCGCCAGTTCGCCCCGCATCGTCCAGACCATGTACCTGGACAAAGCGCCCCNGGGCGGCACNGGCATCGCCCTGCACCAGGATACCCACTACCTGCGCAACGAGCCCAACACGCTGATGGCTTGCTGGATCGCCCTCAGCGACACGGATCCCGACAATGGCGGGCTCTGCGTAGTCCCCGGCAGCAACCACAAGGGACTCTACGACTTCACCAAGGTCCGCGATGAGGGCGAGCACACCTCCTGGGAAAAGCCCTATCCCATGCGCGATCGCGATGGCAAAGAATGGGAGGAACTGATGCACTCCTTCGACATTCTCGGCGTCGAGGAAGACGAGATCGAGCAGCTCACTGTCGCCAAGGGTTCGGCCGTATTCTTCACCGGCCTGACCGTGCACGGCTCCTACGCCAACCACACGCCCGACCGCCCGCGCCGTGCCTTCGCCACCCACTACGTCGGCGAGGAGACCTGGCTCTACCGCTGCGATGTGCAGGAGACCGAGCCGGTGCACTGAGGCGGNAAAGTGCGNCTAAACGACAGCAAGTCCCTCACTCGACGTGCAGCATTGCTTCGAGCATCACCAAACTCTGNATCACCGCTCGACCGTGGTGGTAGGCCGCCTTCCACTCCCCGGCCTTGACGCCTTTGGGCACCCCCGCCTCATCGATCTCCGCGAACCACTCTCCGTCCGACCAATCGACCTGGCGGTGCTCGATCCAGTGTAGAATCTCCGAGAAGTAGCTGAAGTAGTACTGCTCGTCCGTGAGTCGGTGCATGTACAGCGCGCTCAATAACGCCTCCGCCTGCACCCAGAAGAGCTTGCTCCGGCGGTGGGCAGGCTGGCCCAGTTTTCCGGCGTTGAAAAAGCCGCCCTGCTGGTGGTCGTAACCATGGTCGAGGCCNTAGTCCCAGATCTGGCGAAANAAATCGCGGAAAGGCCCAGTGGACAATCCGGCCGCGTCCAGCGCCTCGATCAACATCCAGACATTCTCCATATCGTGGCCGTAGGAGACCAGATCGTACCAGCGGCCGCTCAACGGCGTCCAGTCCAGTTGATAGCCGTCGGTGCAAGCCCCGTAGCGCTTGCGCCACACCGCATTGGTCTGGATCTGGATCAACTCGATCAGGCGCTCGCGCGCCAGCGGATCTTTTGAGAGCCGATAATAGCTGGTGAACGCCTCCAGCAGATACAGATGGGTGTTCATCCGTTTGGTCGATGGGGTCGTGTAGAAAAAGGTCGTGCTATCGGGCGGCGCGTGGGTCCAATCGGAGCGAAAATATTCGATATATCCCGCGCGCACCCCATCGTGGGCGCGTTCGTCGAGCAGCGCGAAATGCCGGTCGGCCAGCAGCCGCGCCTCGATATCGCCCGCTGCCTGCGCGTATTCGCTAAGGGCGTAGAGACCGCAAGCCTGGCCGTAGAGATGACGGTCGGGCATGGTCGCCTTATTGCCCTTATAATCGACGGCCCAGTAGAAGCCCCCCAACTCCTGGTCCCACAGCTTGTCGCGCAAAAATTCATAGCCGTGGCGCGCCGCCTGCAAGTGGCGCTGGTCACCCAACCCCAGGCGATAGAGCCGCGAAAAAAACCACGTCATGCGCGCCTGCGTCACCAGATATTTATCGCCGTCGCCCAGATACCGACCTGCGCTGTCGTGGTTGAGGCGATAACCGCCGTGCTCGCGATCGATGCCCTGCGGCNACCAGAAGGGNAGGATATTCTCGTAGAGGATATTGCGCAGTCTCGCCGCGCGGTCTTGCAGGATGTCGCGATCCTGCGCTGCGGCGGGCACAGCCAGTAGCATGCAACACAACGCCAGCCNGCTCATTGGCCGCCCTCTGCGCCCAACTCGCCGAGCAATCGCAGGCATTCGAGCATGGCGCGCCCATTGTGATAGGGCGATTTCCACGGTCCGGCTTTGCTGCCGCTGACCGCGCCGTCCTCTATCGACGCATGCCAATCGCCGTGTGCCCAGTCGGCCTGATGACGCTCNATCCAGTCGTAGGTTTTAACGAAAGCCTGCCAGTATTTTAACTCGCCGGTCANCNGGTACATNGCCAGAGTGGCCACCAGNCCCTCGGCCTGCACCCACCACACTTTCTGCCGCTCGTCGGCCGGCGCGTCGAAAGGCCCGCGATTGTAAAATCCGCCGGCCTCGTGATCAAAGCCCCACGCGAGTGCATAATCCATCAAGTGGCGGTAGAGATCCCGCAGCGGGCCGTTCGACAGGCCCGCTGCTCGGTGCGCCTCGATCAACAGCCAGACATTTTCGATATCGTGGCCGTAGGAGACGCGATTGTGTGGCGGCGCGAGGATCGGTGTCCAATCGCGCCGGTACTTGTCGGTACAGACCCCCAGATCCTTGCGCACCACTGCATTGCTCTGGATGAAAATCAGCTCCAGCAAACGCTCGCGCACCCGCTCGTCGCCGCTGACCAGATAATAGGTCGTCAGCGGCTCCATAAGATGAAGGTGAGTATTCATGAGCTTACCGCCGGGCGGCGTGGCCATGTAGGTGCCGGTCGCCGGTCCGGGCTGCCAGTCGCGGCGAAACCACTCCATATAGCCGCCGTATTCGCCGTCGTGCGCCTTGGCTTCCAGCAATGCAAAGAATTCGTTGGCCAGGGCGATGGCGCTAGAGTCCGCGGTGGCCTCGATATACTCGGCCAGCGCGTAGAGCGCGAAGCCCTGGGCGTAGAGGTGCTTGTGCGGCCGGGTGGCGATCTCGCCGGCGGTGTCCACGGCCCAGAAAAAGCCGCCGAAGACCGAATCCCACATCCGATCGCGCAAAAATTCGAAGCCGTGGCGGGCGGCTTCCAGATATTCGGGACCGCCATAGCCGTCGTTGTAATAGCGGGAGAAAAACCACAGGGTCCGCGCCTGGGTCACCAGCACCTTGTCAGCGGGTCCGCGCCACTGGCCTGCGCCGTCGTGGTTGAGGCGATAGCCGCCGTGGGGATCGACGACCTGCGGGTACCAGAAGGGCGCAATATTCTCCGTCAGCAGGCGCTCCAACCCGGCGTGCAGCCGGTCGAATTCGGCGGCGCCGGGCTGCGCCTGGGCGGCGCTGGCCGCCAGCGCGAGTATGGCGAGTGCCCGTTTCATCCCGCAGCCAATCTAGGGTAATCGGCCACTAGGTCAACACTACTGATACGACTCAGTGCGATCGCCGCCATTGACGCTCAGATGCTGGCCAGTGACATAGCTGGCCGCATCCGACACCAAAAAAGCCACAGCCGCCGCGACCTCCTCCGCTCCGCCCGAGCGCCGCATCGGGATGGTGCCGAGAAATTGCTCGCGCACCGCCGCCGACCGCCGCTCCAGCGCCCCCACCCCCATGCCGGCGTGGATCATCCCCGGCGAGATGACATTTACGCGAACGCCGTGCTGGGCCTCTTCCTTGGACAGCACCTTGGTCAGGGCGACCACGCCGGCCTTGGTCGTGGCGTAGGCTGCGGCACCGCCCGGCAGCGTGTTGACCACATTGGAGGCGATATTCACCACCGCCGCACCATGGCGACCCCGCATGTGCGGCAGGGCGGCTTTGGTCATGTAGAGCACGCTGTGCAGATTGACGTCTACAACCTTGTGCCAATCCTCCAAAGGCATGTCGACCACGGACTGCCCCCCGATGGTGATACCGGCGTTGTTGATCAAAATATCCAGCCCGCCCATCTGCGCAACGACGCGACCGACGAGGGCCGCGGCCGTGGCCGGCTGGGCGATATCGGCTTGAAAAATCGCGGCTCCATTGCCCAAATCGGCGGCCAGGTTTTGCGCTGGGCCGACTTGAGTGTTGTAGTGGACGGCGATTTGGGCGCCCGCTCCGTTGAGCGCGCGACAGATGGCCTGGCCAATACCGCCGGCGCCACCGGTGACCAAGGCGACCCGCTCCGATAAATGCATAGTGCAGTTTTCTCCTTGCTAGGCGCTATCGCGCAAGCTGTAGCGGTGCGCGCTGCCGTCCTTAACCCAGTCGGCATAACCCAACTCCGCCAACTTGCGCAAGTCGTTCTGCAGCGTGCGTCCAGACCGGCCACCGCCCGGCTGCCGCGCCCCGAGCTGGCGCTGGATTTCACCCACCGTCAGGCCGACCTCGCTGGCGCCCAATAGCTCGATCAGCTCGCGCTGCCGCATATTGAGTCCCGGATTGCCCCTGGTCTCCACCTCCAGGCCCAAAGCCTGGACCACCGCTGCTTCGTCTAGTTCCCTGTCGTGCGCATACAGGGCCACGGCGCGTTCGATGGCGTTTTGCAACTGGCGGACATTGCCGGGCCAGTCGCTAGCGACCAATCGCCTGATCGCCCCGCGGGCGATGCGCTCGATCGGCTTGCCACTGCGGCGACCGATGCGCTCGGCGAAATGGCGAGCCAGGTGCGGGATATCCTCCTTGTGCTCGCGCAGAGGCGGCAGCGCAACCGGCAGCACGTTGAGGCGGAAGTAAAAATCCTCGCGGAAAGAACCCGCCGCGATCATCTCTTCGAGCGGACGATTGGTGGCGCCGATAAAGCGGATATCGACTTGCATCGTCTCGGTCCCGCCCAGGCGCTCAAAGGCCTGCGTCTCCATTACCCGCAATAACTTGACCTGGGTCGGCAGTGGAATATCGCCGACTTCATCGAGCAAGAGCGTACCGCCGTCGGCCAGTTCGAAGCGCCCGGGCTTGGCGCGGTCGGCGCCAGTAAAGGCGCCCTTTTCGTGGCCGAAAAGCTCGCTTTCGAGTAAGCTCTCGGGAAAGGCCGCACAATTGACCGCGACGAAGGGCCCTTCGCACCGGGCGCTGCACTGGTGTATCGCCCGCGCCACCAGTTCCTTGCCGGTCCCCGACTCGCCGCGCACCAACGCCGTCAGCTCGGTCGCGCCGACCTGTTCAATCAACCGGTAGACCCTCTGCATCGGCACACTACCGCCGACCAACTCCTGGAATTTGTCGCCGGCCTCCAACTCCTCGACGCGCATTTCCAACCCGCGTACCCGCTCCTGGAAATACTCGAGTTCCCGCCGATGCATATTGGCGTGCAGCGACCGCACCAGGGCCAGCACCGCAGCCGGATCCTGGCAGCGGACCAGCTCGACTTCCCCCTCCCATTGCACCGACCAACTGGCCCGGCCCGCAGCCGCAAGCGCCCGTCGCCGGTCCTCGCCCAGGGTATCAATGCGGCCTTCTACCCGCAACGCGCGTTCGGCATCCTGCACCAGTATCGCCAACCCCTTGCGCACCGTCTCCTGCACCTGTAGTAGCGAACGGGCAAAAAGCGTCCCCATATCTCCCGCCAAACCCACCCTGGCCAGCGCCGCCTCGACCTGGTCGGGATCGGCGTAGCAAAACTCTACTTCCAGACCGTTGGCCTGCGGTTCTATCGCCAATTTGAAGAGGCTAGAAGGGAAAATGTGGTCGAGAAAGAGCGGCGCCAACTCCTTGAGCGCCATGCCCAGATGCGTCCTCCCGTCGCCCGGAGGCAGCGCAGCGACCATCAATTCCATCAGGCTGATAATATCGCCATCGCCGTGCAGTCCACTGCCTTCCCACCCCACCGCGGCGGCAAAGTGGCGACCGTCTTCCAGACCGCAGTAGTGATCGGCGAACTCGCAGAGGAAGTGCACGGCGTGGAAGTGGGCATAGCCCTTGCCATGGAGCAGCAACGCACACTCGTCCTCGTTGACCAGGGCGGCCATTTCGTCGACCATTTTCTCGGCGACCGCCGGTCGCAAGCGCAGCAGGTGTTGGTGGATCGCCCGCACCAGTCGCCCCGAAACGACCAACTCGGCGACCGGCGCGGCCGCAACGGCGGGCTCGGCGGTCAGGCCGCTGCGTTCGACCGCGCGCCGCAGGCGCTTTAAATACGCTGATTCTGCCACTCGCTAGCTCCCTTTATTGCGGGGGGGGGATGCCGCATCTACAAGTGTTCCTTGGTGCAGACTGGCGTCTATACCCGCCAGCACCGAGAGCAAATGGTCGTTTGCCGCAGTTTGTTGCGCGGTCACGCGCAGACAGTCGGGCATATCGCCACGCCAGCGCGCGACAATGCCCTCCCGCTCTAGACCGGCGCGCAATGCTTCCGCGGCAATTCCCGCAAAACGCAATAAAAAGAAATTGGCCTCGCTGGGATAGACTTTGAGCCAGGGCAGTGCACTGAGGCCGGCGTAGAGCGCCTGGCAATCGTCGGCGATCCGCGCGACAATTTGCTGCAAATACGCCTGGTCGGCGAGCGCCGCACGCGCCGCCACCAGCCCCATGGAATTGACCGCCCACGGAATTTGCAAATTCGCCAGGGCCGAGACGACTCGGGGCGTTCCCACCGCATAACCTACCCGCAGGCCGGCCAAGCCATAGGCCTTGGAGAAAGTTCGCAGCACCACCAGGTTTTCCCGCTCGCGGACCCAGGGAACGAAACTACGCCCGGTGTAATCGGCATAGGCCTCATCGACGATGCACAGGCAATCGGGCAGCTGCTCGAGCAGAAAAGCCAGCGCTCGCTCGTCCACCAGCGCATTGCCGGTGGGATTATTCGGGCTGCTCAACAATAAGACTTGCGCGCCCGTACGCCGACCGGCGGCCACGCAGTGCTCGGGGAGCAAAGCGAAATCCTCCCCCGCCAACGGCACCTGGACAACCTCGACCGAACAGCGCTTGCCCGCCTCGACAAAGCGCTCGTACGAAGGGGCGGGCACGATCAGCTTACCGCGCTCGAGGAGCAATTTCGACAGAAAGAGCCACAATAGCGCTTCGCCAGCGCCATTGTAGGCGATAAAGTGCTCGGGCGCCAAACCCCAATGCGCCGACAAATCCGCGCGCAGAGATTCGGCTCTGGCCTCACCATAGTGATAGTAATCGCCCTCCAGGGCATAAGCGGCCAACGCCTCGCGCACCCGAGGCGAAGGCCCGTAGGGATTGGTCGCCGCATCGAAACGATGGATTTGCTCTGGCATTTTCGATCTCCTGTCGCATGAGTGGATATGCACTAAATACACCACTGGCAAAACCCATGCCCAACTTCATAATCCCCTGGCTCCAGAGAGCATAGTACGCAAATCCCAGCCCTCGCGCAATATTGCGCAACATGATGCAATGACATGCAAGCAACCCCAATAGGCGACCCAGAGAAAAATGTGCCGTATACTCAATAATAACATATATTTGTTATTTTATATCTCCCTGGCATGAGCCTTGCATTGAAAAGAGTAACCATGCCACCATTTACCGGGGAATTGCCATGTTGACCCACCTCTTAGCCCCTGTCGTTCGCTTTGCCCTGTGGATTTACTTTCGCCGCATCGATGTGCGCGGACGCGACTTGATCCCGCAGGACGGGCCGCTGATTTACGTCGCCAATCATCCCAACGTCATGCTCGATACGCTCTTGCTGGCCGCGACCATACCGGGACAACGACCGCGCTTTTTGGCCAAAAGCACGCTTTTTAAAAACCGTCTCTTCGCCTTCTTCTTGCGCCGCTTGGGGGCGGTTGCCGTCAGCCGCGATCAGGACGGGGTCCGCAGCGGCAATCGCGATATGTTCCGCCAGGCTTGCTCCATCCTAGAGCAAGGAGGCACGCTGGCCCTCTATCCCGAAGGCGGTAGTCTGGCCGGGCGCCGCGTGCGGCCCCTTAAACAGGGCGCGGCGCGCATCGCGCTGCGCGCCGCAATCAGCGGCGCCCGACCGCCGAAAATCGTCCCGGTGGGCCTAACCTATACCGCGCCCGAGCTCTTTCGCGGCGAGGTCGAAGTCCACTTCGGCGCACCCATACCGGTCGCCGACTATCTGGAGACCTATGACAGCAATCGCCAGCAAGCAATAGGCCAACTGATCGCAACCATCCACCACCGGCTGACCCTGCTGACCTGGCACGTCAATGCGGCCGAACTGGCGCAACCCTGCGAAGACGCCACGCGTTTCTACGCCGATCATCTGGCCCGGGACATGCCAGCCGATCCCCATCTCAGCCCGCGCTTGCGCGCCGGCCAGGTGCTCATCCGCGCCGCTCACCACTGTGCCGACAGCGACCCCGCGCTCTTCGCCACCCTGGCCCGTCGCCTCGACGCCCACCAGCGCAAAACCCGCCGCCTCGACCTGTTTGAATCCCATCCGCCGACAGCGCCACAGCGGCCCCTGCTCGCCGCCATTCTGGCACTGCCGGCCCTCTACGGATTGCTGCACAACGCCCTGCCCTATGCCCTGCCCCGGCTCTGCGCCCACCCGTTCCGCCGCAGCCCCGAAATGATCGGCTCGATCAAATTTGCCGCCGGCGCGGCGGCTTTTCCCCTCTACTATCTGTTGCGCGCCGGCGTCACCAGCGCATTCTGCGGCTGGTCCACCGCCCTTTTTTACGGGCTGACCCTACCGGCGAGTGGACTTTTGGGGCTATACTATAAGGAGCGCATCCTCGCGAGCGTCCCGCTGCGCCACCAGTGGACCCTCTCCAAGAGGCGGCGCGGTGAATTCGAGCGACTCGACGGCGAGCGACGCGCGCTCCTGGCCGACCTCGACGACCTCAAAGAGCGCTACCGCAGCGGGGGCCTACACTGAATGATCTCAAAGCGGTAAAGGGCAAAAAACCCGTCATTGCGTGGGGCCTCTACGACTGGGCTAACTCCGCCTTCGCCACCACGGTAATGGCCGCCTTTTTCCCCGTATTCTTCAAGGAATACTGGAGCGCCGGCACCAACGCCGAACAGAGTACCTTCCAGCTCGGCCTGGCCAACTCGCTCGGCAGTCTGGTCGTCGTGCTACTGGCTCCCCTGCTGGGGGCGATCGCCGACCAGGGCGGCACCCGGCGCAAGTTCCTNTTCGCCTTCGCCTTCCTCGGCATCCTCGCCACGGGGTGCCTGTATCTGGTGGCCGAAGGCCAGTGGGTGCTNGCNNTCTGTGTCTACGTACTGGCAGCGGTGGGCTTCTCGGGAGCGNACACCTTNTACGATGCCCTGCTGGTCGAAGTCGCCGATCGCAATCGCGCCGACTTTATCTCGGCGCTGGGTTATAGTCTGGGTTATCTGGGCGGCGGTTTGCTCTTCGCGATCAATGTCGCGATGGTTCTCAACCCTGAATCCTTTGGCCTCGCAGACGCCACCCAAGCGGTGCGGGTGTGCTTTGTAATGGTCGCGCTGTGGTGGGCGATTTTCTCGGTGCCGCTTTTGCTGTGGGTCGAGGAAACGGCGCCCGCCCACTCCAAGCGAGGCTGGCAGGCTTTTGCTGCGGGCTATCGACAATTGGCCGCGACCTTCCGCGAAATACGCCAATTGCGCAGCGCGCTGATTTTCCTGGTCGGCTACTGGCTCTATATCGATGGCGTCGACACCATCGTGCGCATGGCCGTCGACTATGGCATGTCGCTCGGCTTCGCCACCGATCACTTGCTGCTGGCGCTGGGCATCACCCAGTTCGTCGGTGTTCCCGCCGCTATCGCCTTCGGCAAAATTGGCGAGCGCATCGGCACCCGCAAAGGCCTCTTTATCGGTCTGGCCGCCTATGTCGGCGCGACGATCTGGGCCTATACCATTGAGGAAACCTGGGAATTCTACCTGCTGGCCGCAGCGGTGGGATTGGTGCAGGGCGGCGTCCAGGCGCTGAGCCGCTCGCTCTACGCCCGGCTCATTCCCCGCGACCGGGCCGCAGAGTTTTTCGGTTTTTACAATATGCTGGGCAAATTCGCCGCCGTCATCGGCCCGACTTTAATGGGCTGGGTCGCCGTGCTAACCGGCAGCCCGCGCTTCGGCATTTTGTCGATCATCCTGCTCTTTATCGCCGGCGGCCTGTGCCTCTACTTCGTCGACGAAGAGCAGGGCGAGCGAGCGGCGCGGGCGATGGAAGCCGGCTAGCTCAGGCCACCCGCTCGAGTGCTGCCGCCAAGCTCTGCTCGATCAGGCCGCACATTTCGTCTACTTCCTCCTGCGCGATGACCAGCGCCGGCACCACCGCAAACCAGGTCGGATCGACGCGGAGAATCAGACCGTTTTCCAATGCGGTCTTCTTCAGCGCCATCCCCAACTCGGGAAACGGCTCCATGCTAGCGGTATCCTTGACCAATTCCACTCCGCGGATCAGCCCGCGCCCCCGCACTTCGCGCACCACGCCGTATTTTTTTAGCCCTGCGAGTTTTTGCGCCAGATAGTCGCCCATTGCGCGCGCCCGCTCGCACAGGCCCTGCTCGACGATCTCATCGATAACCGCCAGCCCAGCGGCGCAGCCCAGAGGACTGCCGGCGTAGGTGTGCCCGTGCGCAAAGTTCAGCCCAGCGGCTGGATCGCCGCGAAAGGCCTCGGCCATATCCTCGCGGGCGATCATCGCGCCCAAAGGTACCGTGCCGTTTGACAGCGCCTTGCCGCTGCAGATAATATCGGGGATCGCACCGAAGGTCTCGGCGGCGAACATCGAGCCGGTACGCCCCCAGCCGGTGATAATCTCGTCGTAGATCAGCAAAACATCGTGGCGGTCGCAGATCTCGCGCAGAATGTGGAAGTATTCGTCGGTTGGGGTGACAATCCCACCCGTATTGCCGATTGGCTCGACGATGATGCCGGCGACCGTGTCGGGATCTTCGTTGACTATCGCGTCTTCGAACATCTGCGCACAGAAGCGATTGCACTCGTCCCAGTTGTCGAAGCGGTCGCGGTAGTAGGTTGGCGGATAGACTTTTACAAAGCCGGGCATCTGCGGCTCGAAGGGCGTCTTGCGCTTGCCGGTGCCACTGGCAGCCATGGCCCCGAAAGTGCCGCCGTGATAGCCTAAATAGCGGCTGACGAATTTGTATTTGTGTGGGCGGTCGCTCTGCTTGAAATACTGGCGCGAGAATTTCATCGCCGCTTCCATCGACTCGGAGCCGCCCGAGAAGGGCTTGACGAAATTCAAAGCGCCCGGCGCGACTTGGCCGACTCGCTCGACGAAATCGAGCGCGATATCCGACGTGCCGTGCATCGGCGGCGAGAAGCTCATCTGGTCGAGTTGCCGCTTTACTGCCTCGACCACCCGCGGATGTCCGTGACCCAGATTGGCAACGAAGATTCCACCGATCGCGTCGAAGTAGCGGCGCCCTTCGGTGTCCCAGTAGTAGAGGCCCTCCGCGCGCGATACCACAATCGGGTTGTCGAGAAAGGACTCGGTCGCCTGATAATCCATAAAGGTCCGCTGCACCAGGCGCTGTTGGCGGTCGTCGAGCTGCATGCTAGCCCTCCTGGCAGAAACTGTGCGCGGTCAGCGCGTAGACCCGAGCTACCCGCACCAATTCGGCCACCGGCGCTTGCTCGTCGAGGGTGTGCGCCCCGGTGGCGCAAGGGCCGTGGGTTAGCGCCGGAATCCCCGCCAGGGCCATAAAGCTATTGCCATCGTCGATAAAGGGTTTGCCACCCCGAGGGAGTTGGGCGCCTGTCACCTGTTGGTAGGCGCTGTCGAAAGCTCCGACTAGCGGGTTGTCCGGGTCCACCGCAAAGGCATCGCCGGGCATATTCCAATCGACCAGGTTTATGCGGGTGCCGCTGGCAGCGGCCAGTTCGGC
>PBOD01000039.1 GCA_002724215.1 Gemmatimonadota bacterium
TCAGACCTTGCCACTGTGGCTGGAGCGCGGATATACGGTGTTGCGGTCGGGAATAGAATTGACCAGCGTGCCCGATCCGAGCTGGCAGCATTTGCTGTTCTGGTCGAATCACCACCTGCGGCTGTGGCAGTTGCCCGATGGCGCGCTGCACTGGTATGGGGGGTATGTCGGGGTATCGCTCGTACTCCTGGCGCTGGCGGCTGCCGTCTCGGCGGTGCGCCGTCGCCGGGGAACTGCGGCGGTGGTCAGCTTGGCAGTGGCTTTATTACTGGTCTTCGGCTATCGCCTCGACGCGCTGCAGGTTTTCGCGCCAGTGCGCTCGTTTAACGCCGCCCGCTATTTGCTCTTTGTGGTTTTCTTCCTAAGTCTGGCGGCAGGTTGGGGTGCCAGTGCGCTGCGCGCGTGGGGGCGGCGGCGTTTGGGAGCCGTTGTAATTTTATCGCTGCTGTTGGACCTGGGTCCGACGACGCTGCTCGACATGTACCACACGTCGCGCGAAGAACCCGATGCCTTACTCGATCGGATCGCCGCCAGCATGCCGGCGGATGAGGCTGAGCATTTGCCCGGGGTGCGGATGCTGACGACGCTGGGCGGGGCGCATCCCTATTTGCAGAATGCGTGGTCGCTCTACAAGACCGGGGTGCCGCTGGCCCAGGCCGACCCCGGCAATTTATTGACCGCCTCCGATCGATTTGCCAATGCCTTCGGCACCTTTCTCAATGGGGCGCTGGGACGACTCGATGAAGACATAGCTGAGGTCAGGGCCTCGGCGGTGATCAAGGCGGGGGTCGAGTTGCTCAATGTGCGGCACGTGCTGGCCGTGCAGCAGGATGGCGGGCAGCGCTGGCTGAGTTGGGCTGGGCAGAGCCCCGTGCTGGTGGCCGGCAGGGCGCGAGGCTATGCGACGGCGGATCTACCGCGTGCGCCTGCTGACGAGGAAGTCGAACGGATGTTGAGGCTGGCCACGGGGTTGAGCCGGATGCAGGTTTTTGAGCAGTTATATCCGATCGCGTGGCTGATTGCGGAGATGGGCGTCGACGTCCGGCGCAATAGCTGTGCGGAGATCTTAATCGATGGTGGCGACAGCGCAGAGGACCTAGGTACCGACCCGACGGTGGCGGTGACGCGGCACCAGGTGTGGAACCAGCGGGTGGAGATTGATCTGGAGGTTTCGCAACGGGCCTTCGCCCGGCTGGCCTATGCGCACTATCCACACCTGGCGATTTATGTCGATGGCAGGGAGGTCGAGCCGTTGCGGACGACGGGGGGCTTTGTGGCGCTGCGACTGCAGGCGGGGGCATATAGCATAGTGCTGGAGCCGCGGCTGTCGCCGCTGCGACGCATGCTATTGGCGCTCGATTTGGCGCTGCTGGCGGCGGCAGCAGCACTCTGGTGGCGGAGCCGCCGCGGATAGCCTATCATTTTGCAGACATCTACCGAGGGAGGAATCATGGCCGACAAACCCAATATCCTGGTGATAATGACCGACCAGCAGCGCGCCACCGCCAGCCATCTCTACGGCAATACTTGCTGTGAGACTCCGTCGATGGCGCGGCTGGCCGACGAGGGCGTGTTGTTCGAAAATGCGATTTCGCCGCACCCGTTGTGCGTGCCGTGCCGGGTGTCGTTTTGGACCTCGCAGTTTCCCCATGCGCACGGTGCGCGACGCAATCAGACGCTGATGCCGCAGGGGGCCACGCACGCCTTCCAGCTATGGAAGGACGCGGGCTATACCACCGGGTTGATCGGCAAGAACCACTGCTTCGAGCAAGAGCAAGACCTGGCGCTCTTCGACGTCTGGAACGACATCTCTCACGGCGGCAACAATCCCGACCAGATCCGGGGTATGGAGTGGTGGCGACCGCAAGAGGGGCGCGAAAGGGTGCGGGAGGCCTTCCGTGGGATGCAGCCGCAGAATCCACGTTTCGCCTACGGCACTACCGATTTGCCGCTGGAGGATCAGTCCTCGGGGCTCATCGCGGGGCAGACCGTGCGCTTTTTGGAAAAGCACAGGGACGAGCCCTTTGCGCTGTGGGTCTCGTTCCCCGATCCGCACGAGCCGTGGCTGGTCGCCGAGCAATATGCAGCGATGTTCCCGGCCGACAAGATCGACCTGCCGCCGTGGCGCGAGGGAGAATTCGACGACGACCGCGCTCCGGAGCGCAATCGCGCGCTCTACAAGATGGTGGGGGTGGCCGACGACGACATGGAGGATGTTTACGGGGTAATGGGGGCGTATTTCGGGATGGTGCGCTTTATGGACGACTGCCTAGGGCAAATCCTCGACGCGGTCGAGGGGCTGGGCTTAAAAGAGAATACGATTGTGGTGTTCTGCTCGGACCACGGTGACTTTATGGGCGAGCACCGGATGCAGTGCAAGGGCGGGGTCTTTTACGACAGCTTGACGCGGGTGCCGCTCATCATCTCGTGGCCCGGACAGGTTGCTGCAGGTACTCGTGACAATAGCATGGCCAATTTGGTTGACGTGGTGCCGACCCTGTTGCAGTTGCAGGGCATCGCGGCGCCGCGGTCGATGCACGGCGAGTCGCTGCCGACAGTGACCGACGCCGTGCCTCGGGATGCGACATTTTCCGAATACGGTGCCGGCGGGCCGCTGTTTACCATGGCCGATCTCGAGCGCTACGCGCAGCCGTGGGGCCGCAAGACGCTGATCGACTCGCTGCAGTGGCGCGAGGCGGCCGGGCGTTGCAAAATGGTCCGCACTCGCGAGTGGAAATACGTGCACGACCCGATGGGCGACCGCGACGAGCTCTACGACTTGGTCAACGACCCGTGGGAGTTGGAAAATGTCGTCGACGCGGAACAAAATCGCGACGCGCTGGCCGCTATGCGTTTGCGGTTGGCCGACTGGAGCATTAATTCTGAAGACTCGCCACCGGTGCCGCTACCCGAGGCCGTGCACTACGAGCCGGTATAGTGTGGTATTTGTATATGGTTCGCTGTGCTGGCACCGCATTGTATACGGGCATCGCCACCGATGTGGCGCGCCGCTTCGGCCAGCACCAGGAGGGCAAGGGCGCCAAATATCTGCGGGGCAAGGGGCCGTTGCAACTGGTCTTCGCGGTGGAGGCGGGCTCGCGGGCGCAAGCGTCGCGGATGGAAGCCAAGCTCAAGCGGCTGGACCGGTGCGACAAGGAGGCAATTGCGCAGGGGCGCAAGTCGCTGGCCGATATGGGCGTGATCTAGGAACGGAAAGGACGCGGCGGGGGTCTTAGGGATTATGCGCAGCACTATGATAATATGGCTGGTCTTTTGCGGGGCGGCGGTCGCCGAGGAGGCGGATTCCACCCGCACCGTCCTGTTCTACGGCGACAGCCTGACGGCCGGCTACGGCATCGATCGCGAGCAGGCCTTTCCGGCCCTGATCCAGGCGCGGATCGACTCGCTGGGCTGGGACTTTGAGGTTTTCAACGCGGGCTTGAGCGGAGAAACTTCGGCGGGGGGGCTGCGCCGCATCGACTGGATTTTGAGGCAGAAGGTCGATGTCTTCGCGCTCGAGTTGGGTGCCAACGACGGTCTGCGCGGCATCGACCTCAAGGACACCCGTGCCAATCTGCAGGGCATCGTCGATCGGGTCAAGGCTAAATATCCGGATGTGGTCCTCGTCGTCGTCGGGATGCAGATGCCGCCCAATCTGGGGCCGGAGTACACCGCTGAGTTCAAGGGGTTATACTCGAGTTTGGCCGAGCAGAACGGCGCGGCGTTGATTCCGTTTTTGCTTGCGGGTGTGGGCGACCGGCCCGAGCTGAACCTCCCCGACGGCAATCATCCCACGGTCGCCGGTCACAAAGTCGTCGCCGAAAACGTCTGGGCGGTGCTCGGCCCCCTGCTGGAGCAGATGCGCTAACCCACCGAGCGCAGTACTTCTAATGGCGGGCTGGAGTGGATGCCGCGGCTCGACAGCGCGCCGACCAGCACCGTCAACCCGCTGACAACCCAGAAGGCCAGGACCACCGGCAGGTAATCGGGCGCGAAGCCGATCTCGAAGACGAAACGGCTCAAGCCCCATACCCCACCCAGTGACAGGACCAGGCCCGTCGCTGCGGCGAACGATCCCAGAAACAGATATTCCAGCACCATGATCTTGACGATCTGGCGCCGACTGGCGCCGAGGGTTTTGAGCAATACGCTTTCCTGAATGCGCTGGTAGCGGCTGCCGGTGACAACCCCGATTAAAACGATCAAGCCGACCGCAACGCTGAAGAAGGCCATAAAGCGGATAACCAGCGAGACCTTGTCGAGGATATTGTCGACAGTGCTCAGGACACTGCCGAGGTCGATGACCGAGACATTGGGATAGTCCAGTACTACGTCGCGTTGCAGGGCCGCCATCTGTGCGGTGGTTTCGGCGCGAGTGACCAGCACGTGGAATTGTGGCGCCGGCTCGAGTATGCCCGCGGGAAAGAGGGCGAGGAAATTGGGCATGATGCGCTGCCAGTTCACAGACCGCAGACTGCCCACCGTCGTCTCGATGGGGACGCCCTGCACATCGAATGTCAATTGATCGCCGACACCGACGCCGAGTGAAGCGGCGACGCCATCTTCCAGCGAGACGAAGACGGTGTCTCCTGCCGTGCCGCTCCATGCGCCGGCAACGATTGATTCGGTTGCGGTCAGCTGGTCGCGATAAGTGGCGCGGTACTCGTGGCGCAGCGCCCAACGGCCGCGCCGGCCGCCGCGGTTTTCGCGGCGGTCGCCGCCTGCGCTGGCGTCACGTAGCATTTCGCGTATCGGGACGCCCTTTATGCTATGGATGTGCATGGTGACGATGGGGACTTGCTGCAATACCGGTAGGCCCATGTCCTCGATTTGGGCTGCGAGTGGGTCGATCTGGTCGGATTGGATGTCGAAGAGCACTACATTGGGCTGCTCGTCGGAGCCGACGCTCTCGACATAAGACAGCAGGTTGGTTTGGGCCAGAAAGAGCGTGCTGAGTAGGAAGGTACCCAGGCCCAGGCCGAGCATCAGCATGGTGGTCTGATTGTTGGGGCGGTAGAGATTGGCCAGGCCCTGGCGCCAGATATAGCTCCAGCCCGATGGAAATAGGCGGCGTGCGCCGACGGTGATGGCAACCGACACCAGGCTCAACAGTGCGAAGGCGAAGCCGATCGCCGCAGCGAAGCCGACCGCCAGTGTCCAACCGTCGGTAAGGCGGTAGGCGAACAGTACGATAGCGATGGCGATGGCGACGTATAAGACCCAGCGCAGCGGGCCGCTATTGGCGGGTCTGGCCTCCTCGAAAGACGCGCGCAGGGTCAACAGCGGCGAAGTCTTGCGAATGGCTAAAAGCGGCAGAGCGGCAAAGAGCATCGACAGCCCGAGTCCGAGCCCGAGACCCTCGAGTAGGGTTAGGGGATTTAAGCTCGGATCGATATCGACCGGGAGGACATCGGCGAGGACTGTGGGCATCAGGAAGAGGACGCCCACCCCCAAAAGCACGCCGGCCAGCGAGCCGCACAAGCCCATGGCGCCAGCCTGGATCAGGTATATGAGGAAGGTCTGGCGGGCGGTAGCACCGAGGCTGCGCAACACCGCGACGGTGGGGAGCTTCTGCTTGATATACGCGTGGATTGCGCTGGCGACGCCAACACCGCCCAGGAGCAGAGCGACAAAGCTGCCCAGGTTGAGAAAGCGGTAGAGATTGCCCAGCGTGCGTCCGAGGCGGCGCTTGCGGTCGGCGATGGTATTCACGCGCAGGCGGTCGCCGCGGGTCTGGGGACGGATCGCGTCCTCGAGGGCGTCGGCGTCGCGTCCGTCGTGAAAGCGGAAGAAGGCGGTGTAGGTGACCCGGCTGCCCTTTTGAATGAGGCGGGTGCGGTCGATATAGTCCATCGAGATGTAAATGCGCGGCTGGATGTCGGAGAATAGCGCATTCTCGCCCGGGATTCGCAGAATTCGGCCGCCGATGGTGAAAACCATATCGCCGATTTTGATCGAATCGCCGATCGCTGCTCCGAATTGTAGCATCAGCGCCTCATCAACGAGGGCCTGCGGACCGGTGCGGAAGGATTGTGCCGCCGACTCGGGGGCTGTTTTGAGCTCGCCGTAGAAGGGAAACGGGCCTTTGAGGGCGCGGATCTGGGCCAGGCGCGTGCCGCCGCTCTTGGGCAGGTAGACCATCGAATTGAAGGCGACTTGTCGCGCCTGAGTGCCGCCGATGGAGTCGATCAGCGCCTCGGCCGCCGCGTCAAAGGGCTGGCGGCTCTCCATAGTCATATCGGCGCCCAGGAGTGCGGCGGCCTGTTCGTCAATGGCCTTTTCCAGCGTCGCGCTGAGATTGCCCATGCCGACTAGGGCGCCGATGCCGATGGCGATTGAGGAGGTGAATAGCAGCAGTTTGCGGCGGTGGCTGCGGCTGTCGCGCCAGGCCATTTGCAACAGCCAGGTGGTCATGGCAGATCTTCCGGCACGGGCCGGTCTTCGGCGACTTTACCGCCCTGGAGGCGGATTATGCGTCGGGTCAGCTCGGCTAGTTCGAGGTCGTGGGTGACCAGCACCAAGGTGGTGCCAGCCTCGGCGTTGAGGTCGAAGAGCAGGTCCTGCACGGTGGCGCTGGTGTCGTCGTCGAGATTGCCGGTCGGCTCGTCGGCGAAGAGGATGGTCGGGCGGTTGATAAAGGCGCGGGCCAGCGCCACCCGCTGCTGCTCGCCGCCCGACAGCTGCGCTGGATAGTGGTCGAGGCGGTCGCCGAGGCCAACGCGACTGAGCAGGTCGACAGCGCGCTTGCGGACATCGCGCTCCTGGCGCAATTCGAGTGGGACCATGGCATTTTCGAGTGCGCTTAGGGTGGGGATCAGCTGGAAGTTCTGGAAGACGAAGCCGACCTTCTCGCTGCGCAGGCGCGCGCGTTGATCCTCGTCGAGACCGCTGAGCTCGACACCGTCGAGGTAGACGGTGCCGGTGCTGGCGCGGTCGAGCCCGGCGCACAGACCCAGCAGCGTGGTCTTGCCGCTGCCGGAGGGGCCGACGATGGCACAGGTAGTGCCTCCGGGGATGGCGAA
Source organism: Gemmatimonadota bacterium (assembly GCA_002724215.1). Lineage (GTDB taxonomy): Bacteria > Latescibacterota > UBA2968 > UBA8231 > UBA8231. Next base: position 7,023 of record PBOD01000039.1, read on the forward strand.
GCTGACATCGTCGAGTACGGTAAGCGCGGTCGAACCCTCGCCGTAGGTCTTGGTCAGGTGGTTTACGTCCAGGGCAACCGCGTCGTTCATCGTCGCTCCTCTAAGGGTTGGCGCTGCAGAATTTTCAGCAAACGGTCGGGATAGTCGGTGATGATGCCGTCGATACCGAGGTCGATCAGTCGCCGCATTTCGCCGGCGTCGTTGATGGTCCAGGCGTGGACCTGGGCATTGTGGGCATGGGCATGTTCGACCAGGCGTCGGTCGATGAGCTCGACGGCGCCCAGGCGCGGCGGCAGTTGCAGGGCATGGTGCTCGGGGTGGTAGGCCGCGTCGAGGCGTAGCCAGTGCAATAGCACGAAGGGCAGCACCGCGCCTGCGGGCGCCGAGGTTGCGACTTCGGGACAGGCGTGCTGGAAAGCCTCCAGCGGCCCGTCGCGAAAGGAGGCGGCGACCACCCGGTCGGTAAGCCGGTGGTGTTTGACCGCCTGGCACAGGGCCACAGCCAGGGCGGCGGAGTCGTCTTTGATCTCGATGAGGAAGCGCATGTCGGGAAAAGCCGTAAAGACCTCGTCCAAAGTCGGGATGGCGATGCCGCGGCCGCGCCGGGGAAAGCCCGCGCCGTCGGGGCTGAAGCGATAGCCGGCGTCGAGGTGCTTGAGTTGGCTCAGGCTCAGGCTGTCGGCGCGGCCGCGGCCGTCGGTGGTGCGATCGACGCGGCGGTCGTGGAGGACGATCGGCACGCCGTCGGCGCTTTGCCGCAAGTCCATTTCGAGCACATCGACGCCGAGCGCGGTGGCGCGGCGGAAGGCGGCGAGGGTATTTTCGGGTGCCAGGCCTTTGCCGCCGCGGTGGGCAATGACCTGGAAATCCCCGGCGGCGAAATAGGGATGGGGTGCCATCGGTCGCGCAGTAAAGGCGGCCGCGACGGTGGTCAGGGCCGCAATGGCCAGGAGCGCCAACAACCCCCGTTTGATGTAATAACGCATGGATTTTTCAGGAGTTTCCGAATTTCGGTTACGGTGCGGAATATATCGCTCAGGCGAATTCGGGCAAGGTCCGTGCAGGTGCTTATATTTATTTCATGTCGGAAATCAATGGCGCTAAAGAGGTGTGGGGCGGATGATCGTCGAGTCCTCGCAGTACCGTCCGCCCTGGTATTTGCCCGGGCCGGATTTGCAGAGTATCGCGCCGCAGGTGGCCCGGCGTCTACCGTCGGTTGCCTACCGCCGCCAGCGCATCACCACTGCCGATGGCGATTTTCTCGATCTCGACTGGTCAGAAATCGGCGGTCAGCGCCTGGCGATAATCGCGCACGGGATGGCGGGGCATTCGCGCCGGCCCTATGTGCTGGGGATGGTTGCGGCTTTCAATCGCGCGGGATGGGACGCGATGGCCTGGAATATGCGCGGGTGCAGCGAGGAGCCCAATCGCATGCCGGGTTTCTACCACGCCGGACTGACCGACGACCTGGCGGCGGTGGTCGCTGCCGCCAGGGAGCGCGGGGCTTGTGCCATCGCGCTAGTGGGGTTCAGCCTGGGCGGCAGCTTGATACTCAAGTATTTGGGCGAGCGGGGCGATCGAGCGCCTATTTGCGCTGCGATCGGTTTTTCGGTGCCCTTCGACCTGGCCGATAGTGCCGCGCAATTGCACCGGCGCCGCAACGCCTTCTACCTGCGCCGCTTCCTGCGCCGCTTCCGAGCCTCCGTGCGAGCTAAAGCAGCGGCGATGCCCGGGGCGATAGATGCCACCGGAGTGGAGCGCATCCGCGACCTCCATGCCTTTGATGCGCGCTACACCGCACCGCTACACGGTTTCGACAGCGTAGAGGAATATTGGCGGATCAATAGCTGCGTGGATTACTTGCCGGGCATCGCTGTGCCGGCGCTTGTCGTCAACGGGCGCAACGACCCCTTTCTTGGCCCGCGGTGTTATCCGATCGCGCAGATAAGGGACTTGCCGGCGGTTTATCTGGAAATGCCACAGGGCGGCGGACACGTGGGTTTTCCCGCGAGGGGCGGCCGTTGCTGGTCGGAGCACAGGGCTGTCGAGTTTGCCGTTGCCAACGCGCAAGGAGATTGGCGATGACGGGACGATTGGGCCGGCGCTATCGGGTGATGTGGGACCAGAATTGCGGGTTGCAGGGCTTTTACAACCCGCCGCTATCACCCGAGCAAGTAGCTCAGGCGCACTTCGGTTTTTTCGCCGGACGGCCGGTCGATGCCTATGTTGGCGCGCCCGGCTGCAACGCCGGTTATACCCTGGCCTGGCCGACCGAGGTCGCCAACGCCGAATTCATGGTTGACCGCTTCAACGCGGGGGCGCATATCGGCAGTGCACAGCTGTGGCGGCACGCGGAAAACCTGCGCCTGTTGTGGGAGGCCGGGCACGATCCGGTGGCGCTGGAGGTGGCTGAGGCTGAGCGGTTGGGCATCGACCACTGGCTCCGCCTGAGCATGAACGATTGGCATCATTGGGGCGCCGACGGCGCCGAGACCAATTTGCAGACTTCTACATTCTACGATAGCCATCCCGAATACCTCATCGGCGCGGAGGGAGCGCGTGGGTGGGAGGGGAAGCTGGCCGAGGTGTTGCCCTTTTTACAGGACTTCGCCCACGCCGAGGTGCGGGCGCTGCGGAGAGATATCGCTGTCGAGGCCTGCCGCCGCTACGATATCGCGGGTTTTCTCTACGATTTTATGCGCTGCCCGGGTTACTTCAAGCGCGGTGGTGAGGAGGCAGGGTTGGAGCTCATGACGGGCCTGATGCGCGAGCCCCGCCGCGCCCTCGACGCCGTCGGCGCGGTAAAGGGCCGGTATTGCGGGCTGGCGGTGCGCGTGCCCAATACCATTGCTGGTAGCCGGCGGTTGGGGCTGGACATCGCGATGTGGATAGGTGAGGGACTCGTCGATCTAGTCGTTCCCTCCTGTTTCTTCGCGCAGGATATGGAAGAGGATGTCGCCGAGTGGGTCGCACTGGCCGCGGGGACCGGGGTGCAGATCTATCCGTCGTTAGAGGAAGCCTACCGCGCCGGGCATACCAGCGGTTTCCGCCGCTGGTTTCTCCAGCCGCCGATTATGACCGAGCTAAACGACTCGATGATCCGCGGTCTCGCCGCGCGCCACCTGTCCCGGGGGGTCGATGGGCTCTACGTCTTTAATTTCTTCGGCACTGCGCCGACCTACGACTACGACAATCGCGAGGCGATCGACGATATCGGTGATCCGCGTCGCTTGGAATTTAAGGACAAGCACTACGCCATAACTCGCTCGCACGATTCATTCCCCAATTGTCTGCAGACGGCAAGGCAGATCCCGGTCGATCTCGGCGCGGAGCCGACGGTTTTGCGGCTGGAAGTGCCCGACGACCTGGCCCGTCACCGCGATCGCTTGCGCGCAGTGGTATTGTGGTTGCATCTGGACAATCTGACGATCGCCGACGAGGTCGCCGTCGAACTCAACGGCGCACCGCTCGCCGCCGCCAATCCCATGCGGCCCGGTGGCTACGATCCGACGCCCGATTATTGGCTGCGCTTCGACTTGTTGCGGCGCTTGCCCGTCAGAGGGGGCAACGAAATTGCGCTGCGGCTGGCCAAGCGCAACGAGCGGCTGGCGCGCGAAGTGGCGGTGACGGTTGTCGATTGCGAGTTGGAGGTGCGCTATGAGTATCCAGACGGGCAGTGGCACCGCCCGCCGGGCTGGGATCCGCGGTCTTAGGCGGCGAGTCGGATAGGTCGCGTTGTCGCACCAGTACTTGCATGCGCGCCCTCCTCGTCGCAGGTGTTTTTAAGGGTTTTGCGTTCGTGCAGTCAAGGTGTGGGTCGCCAGTGGCAGGGTCGGGCGCATCCTGCGGCCAGCGCTTTGATCTCGAGGTGTCGGGCTGCCATGCGGTAAGTGGGGGCGCTCAGCCTGTGGCAAGGGGTTCGAGCAAACGCCGGGTATTAGCCCCTAGCGCTGCGAGGTTGTAACCGCCTTCCTGCACCAGTAGCGTGGGCCGGCCGGCGGCGGCGATCCGCGCGCCGACCCGGGTGATTCCAGCCTGCGTAATATCCCAATCTCCCAGCGGATCTGCCCCGTAGATATCCAATCCGGCTGATACGACCAGATAAGCGGGGTCGAAGTCGGCGATGAGGGCCAGCGCCTGGTCCAGGGCTGCGAGATAGGTGTCGTCGCCGGTGCCCGGCGGCAGTGGAAAGTTGCGGTTCAGCCCCTCTCCGGCGCCGGTGCCGCGCTCGTCGGCATAGCCCCAGAACAGCGGGTACTGGTAGCTCGGGTCGGCGTGCAGAGAGACAAAAAAGACCTCTGCGGACTCGTAGAAAATATCCTGGGTGCCGTTGCCGTGGTGGTAGTCGATGTCGATGAGCGCGACCCTGGCACCGGTGGCCAGGTGCGCGGCGGCGAGGGCGGCGTTATTGAGGTAGCAGTAGCCGCCGAAATAATCGCGCCCGGCGTGGTGGCCCGGGGGACGGCACAGCGCGTAGGCGGCGGGCGCACCATCGGCCAGGGCCCCGGCGCCGGCTAGTGCACTGCTGGCGGAAGCTCTTGCCGCCGAACAGGTTCCAGGCGTCAGCGGTGTGGTGTCGAAACCGTAATAGCCGGCCTGGGCGCGGCGACATGGGGGGCGGCGGCCGCCGCGCAGGGCGAAGGTCGTGGGCACCAACTCGGCGCTGTGTGGGTGCTGGTTGGAGTAGACGGCAGAGAGAAAATCGAGATAGTCGCCGTCGTGGACGGTGCGCAGGGCTTCCGGTGCGCAGGGCGGGGGCGGCTGCAAAGTAAAACCAGCCTCTTTGAGCGCGGCGCCGATTCCATGGGCGCGATCGGCGCATTCGGGATAGGGGATCGGGCCGCCGCTGGTGTATTCGCGCTCGGGATTGTGGACGCTGTGACCGGGATCGTAGAAGACGATCATCGCAATCCCTCCCCTGCGAGCAGGCCGTAGACGACGTGATCGACGAAGTGGTCGTAGAGCCATTCGACCTCGCGCAACTGTCCCTCGCGGCGAAAGCCCAACCGCTCGGGGATGGCGCGGCTTTTCAAATTGTCGACAGCACAGCGGATTTCCACCCGGTGCAGATCCAGCTCGGCGAAACCATGGGCGATCAGCGCGCGGCAGCCGCGGGTCATAAGGCCCGAGCCCTGCGCGTCGGCGTCTAGCCAATAGCCCAGCTCGCCGCTGCGCGGTCCCCAGGCAAACTGGTTGAAGGAGACCATGCCGACCAGGGTCCCGCGGTGCCAGACGCCCAATTCCATGCTTTCGCGATTGGCGTAGCGCTCGTGGCCGCTTTCGATAAAGGCGCGGCTGTCTGCCACATCCGTGGCGTCGTCGAGCCAGGGCAGCCAGCGGCGCAGGTAGGTGCGGTTTTTTTCGGTCAGGGCGAAGAGCAACGCAGCTTCGCCGCCCTCGAGTTGGCGCAATTCGAGGGCGGAATCGACGGCCAGCGTCAACAACAGGCGTTCCACTCGCGGCGCAGCAGGCCGTAGACGGCCATGTCCTGGGGACCATCGGCATAGCACTCGTATTCGCGCAACAGGCCCTCTTCTGCAAAACCCAGCCTGGCCAGCAGTCGGCGCGAGGCGGCGTTGGCGGGAAAGGTCAGCGCCTCAACGCGGTTGAGGTCCATCGCGTGGAAGCCGTAGTCGAGCACGGCGGTGAGTGCCTCCGTCATCAGACCTCGGCCCCAATGGGCGCGGACCAGGTCGTAGCCGAGCAAGCCGCGGCGAGCGGGGCGGACCCAGATATTGTAGCCGCAAGTGCTCACCAGCGCGTCGGGTTCTGTTTTTAGGGCCAAGCCCCAGCGCAAGCCGATGCGGCGCTCAAAGCGCTGCTGGAAGCGGGCGACCAACTCGCGGGCCTGGGCCGGATCGTCAAAGGTGGCGAGATCGTAGTAGCGGGTCACCGCCGGGTCGGCGAAAAGGCGGTAGACCGCGTCGGCGTCGGCGCTGCGGATCTGGCGCAATACCAGCCGGGCGGTTGCTAGGGTGGGAAAGGAGTCGAAGACCGCGGCTTCGCTCATGAGGCGTCCCGTCCAAGGAATCCGTCGATGGTCCGCGCCAGGTGATCGACGACCTGGGCGACGCCTTCTTCACCGCGCGCGGCGCTCGCCTCGCGAGCGTCTTCGCCCATTTGCGCAAAGAGCGGGGCGGATGCGTCGAATTCAACACGGGGATGGTGGCGGTCGGCAGGCGGTGGTGTCGCGCCTGGCCAGACAGTGTCGTCGCGGCCCGGAGTCAGGGCGTCGAGATCGATCTGTTCGGGAAAGAGGGCCAGGCCGAAGGAGGTTTCCTCGCGCGCGGCGTGGTCGCCCCGCACGGTCACCGCGTCGCCGCAAATGCTTATTTCGGTACCGGCGAGGATCAGCGCGTCGGGGAAAGCCTGACGCAGAGCCGGGATTTCGGCATCGAGGACGTCCTGCCAGGGATAGTGCCCGGCCATCAATACCAGGACGCGGAAGCCATAGGCGAGCAATTGCCGCGAGGTCTCGACCAGCATGCCGCCAAAGGCTTTGGGATCCTGGTAGTGGCTCCACTTGAAGACATCGTGGCCGCCGAGGCCGCCCCACCACATGACGGGCAGTAGCACGCCGCCGGTGCGGTCGGCGAGGCGGCGGCAAATGCGGTCGGCTTTGAGTCCATCGAAGCCGATGGGCAGGTGCCAGCCGTGGTGTTCGAGCAGGCCCAGAGGCCAGTGGGCGATGGGGGCTTCTTTAAGCAGGAGTTCGAGCTGATCGGGGCGGAGTTCTTCGTAGCGGTGCCAGGTGGGCATGGTAATCCTCGTGCATTTGCGTATGGCAGGGCAGCCCTGCGGTATTACAGCGAGCAATCGCTTTCAAGCTGTCACATAGCTTGGTATGGTGGGTGAATGATGTCAAGGTTTTACGGGGGTGGAGAGTGATGTATATTGGCGGCGGAAAGGAGATGGCAATGATCGTCGATACGCATGCGCACATTTATCACGGGAATGAAGTGAAGTATCCGATGAAGGACGAGCCGTTTCGGCCGATATCGGGTGTGGGGACGATTGAGCATCTGCGGCGGGAGGCGCAAGAAAACGGTGTCGACCGCGTAGTGCTGGTGCAGACGGGGTCGGCCTATCGCTGGGACAATCGCCTGCTGGCCGATACGGCGCGGGACAATGCCGCTTGGACGGTGGGGGTGTGTACATTGGATCCCGCAGGGGACGACAGCCCGGATGAGTTGGCGCGGCTGGTGGCGGGCTATAATGTCAAAGGGGTACGGGTCGAGGTCGGGCCATCGGGCTACGATCAGCCGGGGGCCGAGGCGCTGTGGCGGCGGGCGGGGGAGGTCGGGGCCGTGATTTGCGCGCATTTACAGCGGGATTACCTGGGCGAACTGGCGGCGCTGTTGGCGCGTTTTCCGCAGGTGCCGGTGGTGCTAGATCACTGCGCTTATCCCAGGGCGGCGGACGGGTTGGCGGACGAGGCGGTGCGCCAGACTGTCGCATTGGCGCGCTTTGAACAATTGGTCGCCAAGCTCACCTTCGCGGTGACCAGTTCCGAGCGGGAGTATCCCTTTGCCGACACCCACGCGCAATTGCGCGAGATTCTGGCGGCCTACGGGCCCGAGCGCTGCATCTGGGGGTCGGATTTTCCCTGCGAGCACTGGCTGAAGAAATCTACCTACGCCCAGCACCTGGCGGTCTTCGCCGAGGAGTTGGGGCTGGGAGTGGAGGAAAAGGCAGGGGTGCTTGGGGGGACGGCGCTGCGGTTGTTTTTCGGTGCCTAGTGGCCTGCGCGGCAGAGGCCGTTGGCCCGGCCGCAATGGCTACGATGGTGGCGCGGTCAGCAGATGAGGCGCCGCCAGAGGGAGGGGCGCATTGCGCCGTGGTATTTTTTCAGGTGGATTCGTGGCTACATCCTAGCTTGGCAGGCGATTGCCGATGGTTGCGACGACATGGACTATAGCCCGGCGCGAGGCGCGAGAACGGTCGACGAGCCGTCACATGGGCTGGGCGGGCCTGGTTTGCGCCTTGCCGGTCACCGACTACGATGGGCGCAAAAGGGGTTGCGATTTGCGCGACTCGACCGGGCAGACCCAGGTTAAGTGCGCCACCGGCGCCAGCTTTGGGATCCTGGCTTATTCGCTGATAATGGCGCATGGGGTCGGCTTCTTTGCGGCAGCTCATTTGCGCTTTACCCGCGTTGAGAGTTGACGTGGGGGGCGTCGCCGTGGTCGGGCCGGTTACAATTGACCGCATAGTACAATACGGGGAAGAAGCGCATAAACGGGGCGGGGTAATTACCTATGCCGGGTTGACTTTCGCCGAGTTGGGGGTCGAGACGCGGGTGGTGACTAAGCTGGCAGCGGCAGACGGCGCGGTATTGGAACCGCTGCATCAGCGGGGTATTGAGGTCTGTGCGGCTACGAGTCGGGCGACGACCCGCTTCGTCAACTATGTCGATGGCGATGCGCGGCGGCAGCAAATGTCGGCCTGGGCGGGGGCGATCGGCGCGGAGCAGCTAGAATCGGCGCTCACCGGTATCGAGCTCGTACATCTGGGCCCGCTGCATCCAGACGACATCGGGCCGGATGCCCTGGCCGCGATTCCCGGCGCTTGTCGGGTGGGCCTAGATGTGCAGGGCTATGTGCGGCAGATCGCGGGGGAGCGCGTCGATCGGGGTGTTTCCCCGCATCTGTGTGCTGCGCTGCGCCGGGCCGATTTCGTCAAAGCCTCTATCGACGAATTGGACTTGGTGCTGGCCCATTGCGGTCGGCCATTGCAAGACTTGGTGGAGGATTGTGCGATCGCGGAGTGGGTCGTCACCGCGGGTTCGCGCGGCGGGTGGGTGCTGGAGCGGACGGGAGCGCGGACCGAATTTGCCTCGCCACAGGTGGCCGAGGTCGTCGATCCCACCGGGGCCGGAGACGTGTTTTTCGCGGCCTATATGGCTTTTCGCCATCACCGCGGACAGACCGTCGTGGATTCGCTGCAGCGGGCGGCAGCGCAGGCCGCGCGCCAGGTGAGCGGTGGGTTTATAACGCCGGCGATATTGCGGCTGTAGTCAACACTCGGCGCCGCGGACCTCACCGCCGAAGTGCTGCATGCGCTCTTCGGTGGAGGTCTTTGCGGCGCCGGCGGGCTGGTAGTGGAATTGCAGGGCGCGGCGCATCCGCCGCGATTCGTTTTGCGGGCTGCCGTGGTGGAGCAGACCGTGCCAGAGCAGGCAGCCGCCCGGTGCCAGCGGCACGGCGACATCACGCTCTCGTTGCACCCCGGTGTCGCAGATCTGCCAGTCGCGGACCTTGAAATGCTCGATCGGGCCCTCGCGGTGGGTGCCGGGCATGATGTGTAGACAGCCATTGTCGATGGTGGCCGCGTCGAGGGCAATCCAGACGCCGACGATGACGGTATCGAGGGGATAGTTGAAGTAGGCGCAGTCCTGGTGCCAGGGCTTTTCGCGCCCGCCGGGCGGTTTGAGCAGCGCCATTTCCTGAAACAACACAGGCTCGTCGTCCATCAGTTGCGAGAGGACGCCGCGCAGCGCCGGATCGTGGGCAAGGGCAGGGAAGCGGTCGTCGCAATCGACAAAGCCCATCAGCTTGCGCACCGCGCAGTGCAGGGCGGCGCCTTTGAGGTCGCTGCCGCGGTGTGCCGCTTCTAGCTGGACGCCGCGGAAGTCGGGGTTTTTGCCGTCAATGAGGTCGTAGACGGCGTTAATGGCCGCGGCAATGCATTCCGGCGCAAAAGCCCGATCGACGACCAGATAGCCCTCGCGGCGGAAAAAATTGAGCTGCGCATCGCCGATGTCGGTGAAGCGGGCGACCCGCCGGGCGCGGGCGACACTCCGGTAGAGGTCGGGGGCGTATGCCGGCCGTTCGGCCTCGCCTATACCGCGTTGGGCGCCGGACATGGACTCACTCCGAGGGGGGCTGGTNCTCGTTGGCTTTGATCCCGGCCCGGAAGGCTTCGATCTCGGGTTTGACCCTGGTATCGTAGCAGTCGGGGCAGATGCTGTGGCTAAAGGCGACGTCNGTGTGNGTTTCGATANAGCGCTCGACCTGCTGCCAGTAATGCTGGTTGTCGCGGATTTTTTTGCAGTAGGAGCAGATTGGCAACAGACCCTGGAGGTGTTTTTCGCGCGCTATCGATTCTTCGAGCTCGCGTACCCGNTCGGCGAGGGTCATCTGCAAATCGAGGACGCGCTTGCCGACTTGAATCCGCGCCTGCAGTTCCNTGCGGTCGAAGGGCTTATTGAGGTAGTCGTCGGCGCCGGCGGAGAGCGCTTCGGCGATGTCGTCCTTGGTNTCGCGGGTGGTTAACATGATGACGTAGAGGTGCTCGAGCCGGGCTTCCTCGCGGGCCTTGCGGCAGATATCGACCCCGTCGAGATGGGGCATCATCCAGTCGAAAATGGCCAGGCGGGGTGCGTCGTCGGCGAGTAGCGCTTGGTAGGCCTGCAGGCCGTCGGAGGTGACCACCACCTCGTNATCCCACTGCTCGAGGGTGCTCTGCAAGAGCAACTGCGAGGTGGCGTCATCTTCGGCTATCAGGATCTTCATCGGGTCACTTCTCCCGANCCGGATCGTCTGCCGTGCTCTCGGNNGCGCGGTCGCGGACGAGAATCGCCANCGGAATCAGTACGCAATAGCCGGTGACCAGCAGGACCGGGGCGAGCGTGAGCGAGAGAAAGCCCTCGGCCGGNGGTATCCGCAGCGCCGCGTAGCCCAGCAGGATAGTGGCCAGGCCGAGGGCGGCCAGAGTCCAGTTTTTGCGCGTAAAGGGCAGGTCGCTGCGTTCGGCCATGGGGTCCGGGGCCTTTTAACGCCGCTTCTCGCGGATGCGGGCAGCACGGCCTTTGCGGCCGCGCAGATAGAACAGGCGGGCGCGGCGCACATGGCCCTCGTTCCGCCGCTCGATCTTGGCGATGCGCGGCGAGTGCACGGGGAATATGCGCTCNATGGCGATTCCCTGGCTGATCTTGCGGACGGTAAAAGTTTCCTGGATACCGCCGCCGCGGCGCTGNATGACGGTCCCTTCGAAAACCTGGGTGCGCTCCTTGTCGCCCTCGATGACCCGCACGTGTACCCGTACGGTATCACCGGCGTGGAAGTCGGGGAGGTCAGTTTTGAGCTGGTCGGAAGTCAGCTCACGCATGATGCTCGTGTCCATCGTTTACCTTCTCTTTTACGGGGCCTTTAGGGCCCTTGCTTGTGCCAATCGGCGATGAGTGCTTTCTCTTCTTCGTCGAGCTCGGATTGCTCGAGCAGGTCGGGACGCCGTTCGAAAGTCCGGCGCAAGGCTTGCCGCCGCCGCCAGCGCGCGACGTTGGCGTGGTCGCCCGAGAGCAGGATTTCGGGCACGGACGCCCCCTCGAACGTGGCCGGGCGAGTATACCAGGGGCAGTCGAGCACCGCCTCCTGGAAAGAATCGTCGAGGGCTGAGGAAAAATTGCCCAGGACGCCCGGTATCAGCCGCATAACTGCGTCGATCAGGACCAGGGCGGCTGGTTCGCCGCCGGTGAGCACGTAGTCGCCGACGGAAACCTCCCGGTCGATAAGCCCGGTGCGAACGCGCTCATCAACGCCTTTGTAGTGCCCGCAGAGCAATACCAACCGCTCTTTGAGCGAAAGCTCGACCGCCAGCGCCTGGTCGAGGGGTTGGCCGTCGGCGGTCAGGTAAATGCAATGGCCCTGGTCGAGGCCGCGTTCGCGCCAGAGCCGGTAGACCGGCTCTGGTNTGAGGACCATGCCGCCGCCGCCGCCGTAGGGCTCGTCATCGACGGTGCGGTGCTTGTCGATCGCGCAATCGCGCGGGTCGTGGATGGCGAACGCCAGTAATTGCCGCTCGACTGCCCGGGCCAATATNCTGGTTTCGAGCGGCGAGGAGAAGAAATCTGGAAAGAGCGTGACGATATCTATTTTCACGATCCGTACAATTCCTCCAGACCCTGGACAACCACCCGATCCTCTTCGACCGCGACGACGAAATCGCCCACGGCCGGAACCAGGACTTCACCGCGTGCCCCGNGCACCACCCAGACATCGGTACTCGGCATCTGCATGACTTCGGTGATGCGGCCCAATTCGCGCCCGGTGGCATCGACGACGGTGGCATCGACCAGGTCGTCGATGTAATACGTGCCCTCGGGCAGGGGAGCGAGCTGGTTGCGGGCGACGGTGATATAGCCCTTGACCAGTTCGTCGCGTGCCGCCTCGGGCGAATCGACGCCCGCGAATTTTAGCAACAAGCCCTTGGCGTCAGTACGCCAGCGTTCGAGAACNAGCGGCAGTTCCGGCTGTCCTGCGCGCTCGAGCACCACATTTTCCAGGTCGTCGAAGCGCTCGAGACTGTGGGTCAGCGCTTCGGCCCTGACCTCGCCGCGCACCCCCCGCGGGCGGGAGATATAGGCCACGGCAATGCGATCGGAAGCTACGGCGGACCTACTCTTCGCCAGCGTCCTCGGCCGGCGCTTCCGGTGCTTCTGCGGCGGCTTCTGCTTCCGGCGCTTCTTCGGCGGCCGGGGTGGCGGCCTGGGCCGCCAACTTGCGGCGGCGCTTGGGCTTGTCCTGCCTCAGGGCATCTTCGCGCACCTGGGCCTCGCGGCCCTGCCACTGGGCGAGTACGCCCTGGCTGTCGAAAAGCGCGGCGACGGTTTCGGTCATCTGGGCGCCGTTGTTGAGCCATTCGATAGCGCGCTCAGTATCGATTTTGACGCTGGCGTGCAGGGGGTCGTAAGTGCCGACCTCTGCCAGGGCCCGGCCATTGCGGGGGGCGCTTACGTTCATGGCCACGATGCGGTAGTAGGGCTGTTTCCGTTTGCCTATTCTCGAAAGGCGAAGTTTGACCAATGCTATTCTCCTCGGCGTGAGTGTCTTTTAGAAAATATTTAGAAAATCTATNAAGCCCCGANGGGCATTTTCATCCGCATGCGACCGCCTTTGCTGCGGCCCATTTGCTTCATCATCTTTTGCATCATTTGGAACTGTTTGACCAATTGGTTGACATCCTGGACGGTCGTGCCCGAGCCGCGGGCGATGCGCTTGCGGCGGCTGCCGTTGAGAATCCTGGGTTGGACCCGCTCCTGGCGGGTCATCGAGTTGATAATCGCCTCGACCTGCGAGAAGGCGCCCTCGTCGACCTCCATACCCTTCATGGCCTTACCGGCGCCGGGAATCATGCCCATCAGNTGGTCCAAAGGCCCCATGCGGCGAACGGCTTGCATCTGCTCGAGAAAATCCTCGAAGGTGAAGGAGGCCTTGCGCAGCTTCTCTTCCATCTGCTGGGCCTTATCGCGTTCGATCGCTTGCTCAGCCCGCTCGACCAGCGTGAGGATATCGCCCATCCCGAGGATGCGCGATGCCATGCGGTCGGGGTGGAAGGGNTCGATGTCCTCGACCTTTTCACCGGTGCCAACGAATTTGATCGGTTCGCCGGTGACTTCGCGGATCGACAGCGCGGCCCCGCCGCGGGCGTCGCTGTCGAACTTGGTCAGTACGCAACCCGAAAAGGACAGGCGCTGGTGGAAGCGCGCGGCGGTTTCGACCGCGTCCTGGCCCAGCATGCTGTCGGCGACGAAGAGAATCTCGTGCGGTGCGGTGACCTGCTGTATACGGTCTAGCTCGTCCATCATATCATCGTCGATGCTCAGCCGACCGGCGGTGTCGAGGATTGCGACGCTGCGATTGGTCTGGCGGGCCTTGTCGATGCCGGCGCGGCAGATGTCCACCGGATCGGCTCCGGCGGGCTGGCTGAAGACCGGCACGTCGATCGAGGCGCCCAGCGTCAGTAGCTGATCGACCGCGGCCGGGCGGTACATATCGGCGGCGATCAAAAGCGGTGGGCGCCCCTTCTCCCTGAACTGGCGGGCCAATTTGGCGGCGATGGTGGTCTTGCCGCAGCCCTGGAGCCCGACGAGCATGACGACGGTCGGCGGGTTGTCGGCCAGCTTGAGCGGGCTATTGCTGCCGCCGAGCAGTCCGACCAGTTCGTCGTGGACGATTTTGACTAACTGCTGGCCGGGGGTCAGGCTCTTGAGGACATCCTGGCCCAGGGCCTGCTCCTTGACCCGCTGGATAAAGCTTTTGGCGACCTTAAAATTGACATCGGCCTCGAGCAGGGAACGGCGGACTTCGCGCAGGGTTTCGTCGATATTGCGCTCGGTGATCCGGCCCTGCCCGCGGAGCGAGCGGAAGATGTCTTCGAAGCGTTCGCTGAGTCGGTCAAACATAGCTCTTTTGTCCCGTCAGAACCGGGAAATCACTAAATATAAGTTAATGTATAAATAAGGCAATAGAGATCAGCCGCGCAGGACGGCGATGGCCTGCGCGGGATCGGGGGCGCGGAAAACCGCCGAGCCCGCTACCAGCAGTTGGGCGCCGGCTGAGCGGCAGTCGGCGGCGTTGTCGGCGTTGATCCCGCCGTCTATTTGGATGGGCAGATCCAGGCCGCGGTGCGCGATTTCCGCTGCCAGTGTGCGAACTTTGTCCAGGGCCTGGGGCTGGAAGGCCTGGCCGCCGAAGCCGGGTTCGACCGACATCACCAGGGCCAGGTCCAATTGTTCGAGGTGCGGAAAGAGCGCGGCGACCGGAGTGCCGGGGTTGACCGCCAGGCCGCATTTGAGATCGTGGTCGCGGATAGCCGCGAGTACTGCGCCGGGGTCGGATAGTTCGGCGTGGACGGTCAGCGAGTCGGAGCCGGCTTCTTTAAATGCCGGGATAAAGGGGACTGGATCCACGAGCATCAGGTGGGTGTCGAGCTCCATCTCGGTGACTTTGCGCACCGACTCGATGACCGGCAGGCCGAAACTGATATTGGGGACGAAGTGGCCGTCCATCACGTCGAGGTGCAAGAAATCGGCGCCACCCGCCGCGACTTTGTCGATTTCTGCGGCGAGTCGGGCGAAGTCGGCGGCGAGCAGGGACGGGGCGATTTTTGGATGTGTCATGGGGCTGCTCCGGTGTCTAGGTCGTCGGCGTCCGGGGGCAGTTCCTCCACGCTCAGGACCAGGTCGATGCGACTCTGCCGCCGAACTCGCTGCTGGTGGTCGGGATCTTGAGCGAGGACCGTGCCGACGGGTTGCTGGTTGTCAATGCGGTTCTCGATGGCGCCCAGCCTCATCTCGTATTTGCGCAGGGAATCCTCCACGACCTCAATGGCCAGGCCGATCAGGTTGGGCACTTGTTTGGGGATATCGGGCGGCCCGCTGCTGATCTGCAGATCGATGGCACTGCCGCGCGCAAGCTGCACGCCGGACGCGGGCGATTGCCCAACGATGGCGCCGGCGGGAATCGATGCGGAGGATTGGTAGCGGGTCTGGCCGATTCGCAACTGATTGCCCTCCAATTGCAGCCGGGCTTCGCGCAGGCTGACCCGTTGTACGTCGGGGACCTCGTAGTAGCGCGGCCCCTTGCTCAATACCACTACGATACGGCGGCCCCTTTTAACGCGGTGGCCAACGGCGGGATCCTGATCGACGACGGCATCGATGGGTATGGTCTCGTGGTGCAGCGAGTCGCCGATGGCCAGGCCCAACCTCGACTTTTCGAGGCGGATGGCGGCCTTGGGCACGGAGAGTCCCTGGAGGTTGGGTACGCGGATGCTGGGCACATCGACGACATAGGGCATGATGACCGCGTCGAGCAGGATCATGAAGAGGATCCCGGCCAGCAGGGCGGCGCTGGCGAGGAGGGCGAGTTGGCGGAGGAGCTTTGTCACGATTGGGCCTTGCGGATGCGCGCGGCGAAGCTGCCGTCGCCGGGATGGTGGCCGGGGATGGTCTGGACGAAGCGGTCAGCCCAGGGCCGGTCGGGGAAGGCGTCGGCAGCGGGTTCGAGCCGGGCGGCGGGCGTGCGCTCGAGGAAGCCATCGACGACCGCTTCGTTTTCCTCGCTCTCCAGACTACAGGTGCTATAGACCAGCACGCCGCCAGGGCGCAGGTGCTCGAAGGCGCGCCCGAGCAGCGTCTGCTGCCGTGCGACCAGGCTGGGCAGTTGGTCCGGAGCGCGGCGCCAGCGCACGTCGGGGCGACGGCCGAGGACGCCGGTGGCGCTACAGGGCACGTCGGCGAGCACGCGGTCGAAGGCGCCGGCGCCGGGAGTGGCACCATCGCGGACTACGGGTCGCAGCGACGACAAGCCGAGACGGCGGGCGTTGTCGCGGACCCGACCGATGCGCGCTGGCGAGATATCGGCGGCCACCACCAGACCGCGGTCGCCCATGGCGGCAGCGGATTGCGTCGCCTTGCCACCGGGCGCGCTGCACAGATCGAGCAGGCGTTCGCCCGGTTGTGGGTCGAGCAGTGCGACGGCCAGGGCGGCGTTGGGATCCTGCACCTGGAAGTGGCCTTGGCGGTAGGCGGCGGCGGCAAAGAGTCCGGCGGGATTGGGGACCTTGTAAAAGCCGGGCAGCGGTCCGACCGCTTGGCTGTTGGGCGGAAGTTCGACGGTTTCTCGCAGCGGATTGAGGCGGATGTTGAGGTCGGCGGCCTGATTGTTCTGTGCTAAAAGCGGGGTGACGAAAGCGGCGTCCCAGCGTTCGAGCCAGCGCGCAACCAGCCATTCGGGGTGTGAATAGTAAACCGACAGATAGCGCACGGGATCGCGCGCTGGGTCGGGATAGGCGATATGTTCGCGCTCGCGGGTCAAGCGGCGCAGGACCGCGTTGACCAGCGCGGCGATGCCCTTGTGGCCAAACCGTTTGGCCAGTTCGACCGCAGTGTGGACGGCGGCTCGATCGGGCACCCGGTCGAGCCAGCAGAGCTGGTAGGCGCCCAGGCGCAAGATGTGTCGAGCCCAGGGCGAAAGCTCGGCCACCGGGCGCGAGCAGAAAGGATCGAGCATCCAGTCGAGGCGCTTTTGCCAGCGTACCGCGCCCAGGACCAACTGGCGGGCGAAGCGAATATCGCGGCCGTCGGAGAGTTTGGCGTCGAGGTCGGGCAGCAATTCGTCGAGCGAACGGTCGTGTCGCTCCAGGTCGTTGAGCAGGAGCGCGGCGGCGGTGCGGGCGGGATCGGACGCGGGCATCAGCGGAGCAGGATCAGCGCGCGGTGGCGCTCGCCGGCGGCGGTGCGCAGGCGGTAAATATATAGGCCGCTGGCGGCGGGTAGGCCCGAGGGTAGACGAGCGTCCCAATAGATCAGGTGGCGGCCGGCTGCGGCCAGGCCCGCGAAGGGAGTGGCGATCTTCTGGCCGCTGAGGTTGAAGATCTCGAGTCGGGCCCACTGCGGTGGTCCTGGTGGCGCGTTGAAGGCGATGGCGGTGGTGGTGTTGAAGGGATTGGGAAAGTTCTGTTCCAGCGACCAGGTCTGGGGAAGCGCCCCCGCTGCCCGTTCGAATACGGCGGTCATCGGACTTTCCCAGGAGACCTGTCCCTCAGCGCAAGGGGCCCCTGTGCCGTCGCAGACTTTGATTGCCGCCGTAGTACTCTGACCTTCGGCGCCCGTCTCGGCATCCAGGAGGATGTGGGCGTTGCCGCGCCAATCGCTGCTGGTGATGATCTGTCGTAGTTCTCCGGCTGCGATGTGCGCGGCGGTCGAGTCCGACAGCACGTAGAGCGGACCCGGGCCGAGGTTGTTGATATCCCAGGTGAAGTCGGCGTCGCTGCGGAAGTGGCCTGCTGCGAACAAGCGGGCCGAAACTCGTATTTCGCCGACGCTGCCGTCGCTGAGTTGACCGGATCCCACGGGGGAAAACTGCGCCTTCTGCACGGCGGTTTGGAGGCGCAGTTCGGGCGGGCGTATCTGGCCCGCGTCGTCGCAGTAGTTGCCCAGCAGCATCGCTGGGGCCGGACGCACGGTATCGCGCTCGGTGAAAGAGGGTCCCAGCGAGAGGAAGTCGAGGTAGACGGNGATTTCGGTCGCGGGATCGACNCCCGGCGCCAATTGAAAGCGCAGATCGGCCAAATGCCCNGTGCCCGTCAGACCTTCGTCGCTAAAGACAGCCATGCCCCANTCGGCGTGGCCGNCTTCGACAAAGGGCGGCCCGGGATTGATAAAGGCCGCAGCCGCAGTTTCCGCGCCCAGGGTGCCGAATACCGAATCGATGGCGGCGGCGGGATCCCAGCTCATCTCGAATTTGATCTGGCGAGCATTGTTCATTTCGTGTGCGTCTATCCGCATTGTGACGGCGGCGCCAGCGGCGAGCCCGCACGGCGGCCCGAGCGGGCTGAGGTCTATGCGCACCCCGGCGTTGGGACCGGCGGCGCCCGGCGACGGCAGCGAGCAGACGAGGATGGTCAAAAGCAATCGGCGCAAGGTTTTATCCGGGTGGGACGAGGGATTGGCTGACGGGTAAACGTCTCAAATGTACGCAACCCGGGGGACAGGGCAAGCGCAAAGCGCGCGCGCTTGACGAGGTTTTGCGGCCCTTGGTATATTGTCGTATCCGAAGTTTTACATTCCCCCATTTTGCCGTGGAATTCAGGTTGCCATGCGCCTTTATCCCGTCTGGAATATCGTCCACGACGACCAGTACGACGGTCTGGTCGATGCGCTGCTCGCATCGCGCGGCCTGACCCGCGCCGCGCTGCGAGTCGGTCCCGAGGTCTTGCATCCGCCCGAACTGCTCGCGGACATGACCGTCGCGGTCGCGCGGCTCGAGCGCGCGATCAAGGGCGGCGAAAAGATCGTCGTCTACGGCGACTACGATGTCGACGGGGTTTGCAGCACGGCGGTGATTATGGATTTCCTCGAGCGGGTCGGCGCCGACTGCGATTACCTATTGCCCGACCGCCACAAGGATGGCTACGGGCTCAAACCACCCGGCGTCGAGCGCGCCGGCGAGAAGGGCGCCCGGCTCGTCGTCACGGTCGATAATGGCATCTCGGCCTTTGAGGCGCTCGAGCTGGCGGCGGCGCAGAACATCGACGTGGTGGTCGTCGATCATCATCAGCAGCTCGAGGAATTGCCGCGTGCCCATGCCATTGTCAATCCCAATCGCCGCGACTGTGAATATCCCTTCAAGGGGCTGGCCGGCGTCGGCGTCACCTTCAAGCTGGTCCAGGCGTTGAGCGGGGTGTTTCTCGCAGACGACGAGAAGCGCCGCTATCTCAACGATCTGCTCGACCTGGTGGCGCTGGGGACGGTGGCGGACGTCATGCCGGTGCTGGGCGAAAATCGCCTCTTTATCCAGCACGGCCTCAAGATTCTGCAGCAGACCAGACGACCCGGCCTGCGCCAGCTCAAAGAAATCGCCGGCTACAGTGACAAGCCGCTCAAGACCACCAGTCTAGGTTTCCACCTCGGCCCGCGGATCAATGTCGCCGGCCGCTTGGAGACGCCCGACCTGGCACTGAGGCTGTTGCGCGCTTCCAGCGATGGCGAGGCGACCCAGTTGGCCGATCTGCTCAATAAGCTCAATGCCCGGCGCCAGGCCCTGCAGCGCGAGGGCATGCTGGAGGCCGAGACGCTGGTCGGCCCCGAGGATCTCGAGCGCGACCGCATCATCGTCGTGCTGGGCGAGTGGAAAATGGGCATCGTCGGCCTGTTGGCCAGTAAGNTNTCCGAGAAGCATTCGCGCCCCGCTGTCGTCTGCACCGAAGANACNGGNAACGGGCTCTATGTCGGCTCGGCCCGCAGCATTCCCGGNTACGATATCAGCCTGGGNATCAGCACCTGTGCCGAGTATNTGACGACCTACGGCGGGCATCCNGCGGCNGCNGGTTTTTCGCTCGCGGCCGACTCTTTCGAGGCTTTTCGCCTGGCGCTGATCNAACACGCCAANGCCCATATCAAGGACGAGGANATGGAGCCGAGCCTGGATGTCGATCTGATGCTCAAGCCGGCCGACCTCGCGTTGCACACCGTCGAGCAGCTCGGCGAATTGGAGCCCTTNGGCAACGGGCACGAGCCGCCGGTTTTCGGCCTCGATGACTGCCGGGTGGTCTCGGTGCGGCAGATCGGCAAGGACGGTGCTCACTTNAAGGCCGAGCTCGAAGCCGGNGGCCGCCGTTGCGCCGCGCTGTGGTGGAACCAGGGGCCACTGGCGGCGGCGGTGCGGCCGGGCCAGCGCTTGCGCACGGCGTTTACCCTCGAAGAGGATACCTATGCCGGCAACGGCGCCGTGCAGATGGTGATCANAGACATGTATCCGCAGGAGACTTCATGATTAGTTCCCAATTCACCAGGGATCTCTGTATCCGCGACAGTGATGCCAAGATACTGCTGCTGGTAGTTGACGGCTTGGGTGGGCTGCCGCATCCGGATACGGGTATTTCCGAGCTGGAGACGGCGCAATTGCCGCATCTCGATGCACTNGCTCGGGGCGGGACCTGCGGCCTGATCTCGCCCCTGGGCGCTGGCTTTACCCCGGGCAGCGGNCCGGCGCACCTNGCGCTCTTCGGCTACGATCCCTGGACCAGCGTTATCGGTCGCGGTGCGCTGTCNGCGCTGGGGCTGGGGCTCGACTTTGCCCGTGGCGATATCGCCGCGCGGCTCAATTTCTGCACGGTCGACTCGGAGGGTCTAGTCCAGGACCGTCGCGCCGGTCGGATTCCCACCGAGAAGGGCCGGGCGCTGTGCGAAATTTTACAGACCATCGATGTGCCGGGCGCCGAGGTAACGGTGGCGGCGGAGATGGAATACCGCGCCGGGGTGGTCTTCCGCGGGGAGGGCCTGGGCGACGCGGTGTCCGATTCGGATCCACAGATCACCGGTGCGCCGCCCAAACCGCTGGTCGCCGGTGACGGGCCCTCCGNGCGCACGGTCGATGTGGCCAANGTCTTTTTGGCACAAGTGGCGGAGAAGCTGGCCGACGAGCGCCCGGCCAATATGGTGTTGATGCGCGGTTTTGGCCGCTATCCCGAGTTGGCGCAGATGGACGAGGTCTATGGACTCAAGGCCATGGGGATTGCCGGCTATCCGATGTACCGCGGCGTCGCCGGGGCGGTGGGCATGGATGTCGCAGAAGTCAACTGGGATCTCGAGTCCGAATGCGCGTTGCTCGAAAGCTGNTGGGCCGACTACGATTTCTTTTANATGCACGTCAAAAAAACCGATAGCGCGGGGGAGGACGGCAACTTCGATTTGAAGGTGCAGCTATTGGAAGAGCTGGACACCTACATCCCTCGGTTGCAGGCACTCCAACCCGACGTGCTGATCGTCACTGGCGATCACTCCACGCCCGCGATTATGCGTAGCCACAGCTGGCACCCGGTGCCGACGGCGATCGCCGGCGAGTGGGCATTGGCCGACGCGGCGGTCGCGTTTTCCGAGCGCGGTTGCGCNGCCGGCAGCCTCGGCGTCATTCCCTCGACCAGNCTGATGTCGCTGGCATTGGCNCACGCCNGCCGGCTCGACAAATACGGCGCCTGAGATGATACCGCCGCTGCGCATCGCCCACCGCGGCGCTTCGGGCCAGNGGCTGGCCCCCGAGAATACGCTGGCGGCCTGCGAGAAGGCCATACAGCTCGGCGTCGATGCGATAGAAATCGATGTCCACGCCACTCGCGACGGTCAGATCGTGGTGCTGCACGACCCGTCGATCGATCGCACTACCGACGGCGCCGGCCTCGTCGTCGATTTGAGCGCCGACCAAGTGCGGCAGGCCGACGCCGGNAGCTGGTTCGGGGCGGATTTNGCGGGCGNGCGAATCCCCTTGCTNGAAGAGGTCCTCGACCTGGCGCGGCACCGGGCCATGGTGNTGGTTGAGATCAAGGCCGAATTCATTNCCGAGCGCATTCTGCAGGTGATNGACACCGTGGCTGCCGCCGAGCACGTGATCGTGCAGTCGTTCAATCCCGCCACNGTCGAGCGCGTCAAGNTATTGGCCCCGGTCCTGCCGACNGCGCTTTTNGTCGGCCAATTGCCGACGACGCCTTCCAGGGTCCGCGCCCGNCGTATGGTCCAGCAGGTGCTCCAGGTCGGTGCTAACGTCCTGGCTATATGGCACGCGACGCTGACGCCGCCCTTCCTAGAAGAGATGCGCAAGCGCGGCGTGGCGGTGTGGGCCTGGACCGTCGATCAGGATATCATCATGCGCGACCTGGCGATGATGGGGGTCCAGGGTATTATCACCAACTATCCCGACCAATTGAATCTCGTTCTCGACGACCTGATCGACGAGGGGCGCCTCGAGGCACCCCTGGGGCGGCGCCAAAGGCTCGCGCGCAGCCGCTGGAATCGCCGGCGCCAGTTGCGCAAGCTCAAAGCCGCCAAGAAGAAGCGCTAAACCCCCGAGTAGACATCCGCCGCCTGGACNCAATCGCTCTGCTTATCGCCCTGNTCGCCGCCGTCGCGCTGGTTTTGCGGACACTAAGTCGCGGCGGGCTAAAAAGCCCTTGACGCTCCGGCTTGCGAAAATCTATATTGAATAAATATGTAGTGTATCTCGTTTCTTTTTCGAGAGATAGGCTTTNTTTATGTCACCGGAACTCGAGGTGTTAAGCGCGTCGCCGCTGATGCACGGCATGGGCGAAGAAGAATTGAGTGCGCTGTTGAGCACGGCGGAGCGGCGCATCTACGAGCCCGGGGACCGCATCGTCGAAGAGGGTACGCCCAGTGACTGTCTATTCGTCCTGGCCGACGGCACCGTCGAGGTCGTCAAAGGCGACGGTGATCAGGCCGTCATTCTAAATACCCTGGAGGAGCGCGGCGACTTCTTCGGCGAAATGTCTCTGATTGACATCCTGCCGCGCTCGGCCAATGTCTACGCCGGTGGCGAAGCCAAGATTCTCGCCTTTCCCAAACAGGTGTTGACCACCTTGTTCGCCCGCGTTCCCAGGGTCCAGATGACGCTGGTGCTCAATATTGCCNGCAACTTGTCGNTGCGCCTGCGNGAGGCCGATGCCCGCATTGCCGAACTCTCGNGCGGAGGCGCAGGANGCTAGAGGTCNTGGTCACCGCCAGCACCGTCGGCACCGATTTTCTNTTCGCTTCGCCCCTTTTCAACGGCCTGGGCGCGGATGAGATCAATCGCCTGGTCGAATTAGCGGAAATACAGGAGTACGGCCGTGGGGATACCGTGGTCGCCGAGGGGAGCACCGGCGACGCCATTTTTCTGCTCTACGCCGGCGAATTGTCGGTCTATACCCACGGCGAAAACGGGCGCGATATCCGCCTGGCCCAGGTCCAGAGCCGGGGTGCTTTTTTCGGCGAGATCGCCCTGGCCGACCCCGGTCCGCGTTCGGCGACGGTGCTGGCCGAAAGCGACTCGGTGCTGCTGAAACTTTCGCTGGAGGCCCTGGAAACTTTCTTCGGCGAGTTTGCCGACGCCCAGGTGGTGATCTTGCGCAATATCGCTCGCGTCTTAGCGCAGCGCCTGCGCGACTCCACCGCCTTGGTCACCTCAATCGCCTCTCGCTGACGGGATGTTTTACACTCTTTTCGCCGTATTGGTGCTGGCCGTGGTGGCTTTGAAATACCTGCGGCCCTTCGGCGTGCGCTGTCCGCAGTGCCAGGCGCTCCGGGAAGACCCGGAATATCCTCTATGTCCCGCTTGCGGGTGGATTTACGATGGCTCTGACGACGAAGGGGAAGACGATATTGCCGCGGCAGAGGCGGCGGAGGCAGCCTTGTTGGAATCGGGACCGGAAGAAGAAGAGGATCTGAGATTCTGAATGGAATGGGTCATCGCCGTCTTGGCTATAGGATGCGCGTTTTTCGCCGTCCAGATCGTCATGGATTACATCAAGTACAAGGCAGTTATCAATCCGCGCATAGAGCGGTTGGAATCGGCTCGGGAAGAATTGCAGGCCCGCATCGACTCCTCCAAGGGCGAGTTGGCGGCCAGCGAGGAAAAACTTGGGCCGGCTAAAGAGGAAATCGAAAGGCTCGAACAGGAGTATCAGGATCTGCAGGCGCAAATCAGGTCAGAGCGGGAGAAGCGGGGGCGCAGGGAGGTCGGTGGGGATCGCTTTACCGGCTCCACCTGAATTTCGCTTGACAATCCTATATACTTGTTTATAGATTGTTTTTGCCATTTTGAAATTAGCCGCTTTGCGTTTGCGCGGAGCGTTCAAACCAGGAAGGTGGACCATGAAAATGCGGGTTATCTCGCTAGCTTTAATTGTCGCCAGCGCGGCTTTGCTCGGCTGTGGCGGCGATCCTCCCACGGCCGACCTGAATGCGGCCAAGCAGGCCTTGGACGCGGCCCGCGCGGCGGGTGCGGAGCGCTTCGCCTCCAGCGATTACTCCGCTGCGCAGAGCGCCTATAACCAGGCCGAAAGTACGGTCAATACTGAGAGCGAGAATCTCTTCAAGAACTTCGACCAGGCCAAACAGCAGATCGCCGACGCCAGGAGCAAGGCCGACCGCGCCAAGTCCTCCGCCACGGCGGAGAAGGGCCGCCAGAAGGGTTCGGCTGAGGGCGTTATCACCTCCGCCCAGACCGCGGTATCCGCCGCGCGCACCAGCCTTGATGATGCGCCCGCCGGCAAGGGGACCGAAGCCGATATCGAGGCGTTGCGCGCCGACTTGAGCGCCGCCGATGCCGACTTGAGCGCCGCCCGTTCGGCCGTGGGCAGCGAGGATTTTGCCGATGCCGAGACCAAGGCCAAGAGCGCTGAAGCCAAGGCCGCCCAGGTCTCGAATGGCGTGCAAATGGCGGTGCAGAAATACCACGAGCTGGTCGAAGCGGCCCGCCCCTGGTACGATCGCATCTGAGCGCGACTCGATTTTTAGCGCAAAACGGCCGGGATTTATTCCCGGCCGTTTTGTATTTTGACCCTATGGCAATCGCGATCTGGATGCTGCTGTTCTCGCTATTGGCGCGGGCGACCGGAGCCGCGCAAAGCGAGTCGGACGAACTCGCCCGGGAGCACCGTCGGCTGGTAGCCGCCGTCGCCGAGTACGAGCCGTCCACGCCCTATGTCGTCATCAATACCCAGGACAACCTGCTGGTGTTGCACGACGGCGATCAGGTCTTGCGCCGGGCGGTGTGTGCGACGGGCAGCGGGCGCAAGCTGGAGGGCGATAAGCGCTGGCATCGCTGGACTTTCGACACCCCTAAGGGCCGTTTTGCCGTGTTGCGTAAGGTCGCCGATCCGATCTGGATCCGCCCGGCCTGGGATTTTATAGAGCAGGCCGAGGAGATTCCGATATTCGCCGAGGACCGGCGGCGCTTCCAATACGGTGTGCTCGGCGAATACGCGCTCTACTTCCTCAAGGACTTCATGATTCACGGTACGCTATTCGAAGTCAATCTGGGCAAGAGCATCACCCACGGTTGCGTGCGCCTCGGCAGCAAAGACCTTCGCTATTTCTACCAGGCCGTCCAAGTCGGCTGGCCGGTATATATCTACTGAAGCGCGATGCGAGGTATCTGGCTCGAAAACGGACGGATCGAGGTGCGGCGGCGATTGCCCCGGCCGGTACCGCCCGAAGGTGAGGTGCTGGTGCGGGTATTGCGCGCGGGCATCTGTAATACCGATATGGAACTGGTCAAGGGCTACTATCCCTATCGCGGCGTACTCGGCCACGAATTCGTCGGTGTGGTCGAGGCCGGTCCGGCCGTCTGGGTCGGGCAAAGAGTCGTGGGGGAGATCAACGCCGTCTGCAGCGCTTGCATTGCTTGCTGCGCGGGTCGGGCGACCCACTGCACCCATCGCACGGTGCTGGGCATCGTCGGCCGCGACGGGGCCTTCGCCGACTACCTGGTCCTGCCGGAGCACAACCTGCATCGGGTGCCCGATGCGCTCGACACCGATGTGGCGACCTTCGTCGAGCCTCTGGCCGCCGCGCTGGCGATACAGCAGCAGGTGCCGATCCGGCCCGCCGATCGGGTATTGCTGGTCGGCGACGGCAAGCTGGGCCAACTCATTGCGCAAACCCTGGCGCTGACGGGTTGCGACCTGCTGGTGGTCGGGCGTCACGTACCGAAGCTGGATTTGCTCGCGCACAGGGGCATCGCCACGGGTGCGGCAGCAGATGTCGAGCCGGGCGCCTTCGACGTGGCGGTCGAGTGTACGGGCAATGCCGAGGGGTTTGCCCTGGCGCGCGGCGCGGTGCGGCCGCAGGGCACGCTGGTGCTCAAAAGCACCTACGCCGGCGAGCTGTCCTTCGACGCTTCGGCGCTGGTCGTTGACGAGATCGCGCTAGTCGGCTCGCGCTGCGGTCCTTTCGCACCGGCACTGCGGCTGTTGGCCACCGGGCAGGTCGATGTCGCACCGCTGGTCCACGACCGCTTCGCGTTGGACGAGGGGCTGGTGGCTTTTGCCCGCGCGCGCGAGCGGGGTTGCCTGAAGGTGCTGTTGGATATGGGCGCGGGGACGTAGGCGTTTTCGTGTTGTCGCGATATCGGGTTTGGCCATGGGTGCTGGTCGTGGCGGCTAGCGCTGCGGCGGACGACGACGGAGGGCTGGCCCATACCAATGCCGTGCTGCAGGTCTGGTTAGAGGCAATCGAGGCCGATGCACCCTATCTGTTAATGGATCGCGGCGCGGCCGAATTGCGCCTGATGCACGGTGGAGCCGTGTTGCGGAGAATGGCAGTGGTCGCCGATTCGCTCGGCGCGCGGCCACCGGTGCGCATTGAGGTTGTCGAGCGCCTGCGGCGCTTTCGCCCTAGTGATCCCTGGCGCGATCTGGCGTCCAGTCCTTTTGACTGGGAGCAGAACCTGGTCGAGGAGGCCTCGGCGCAAAGCGCGTTGTATTGCACCGCAGGCGTGCTGGTCTACGCCAGTCCGGTGTGGTGGCAATCTGGGGCGGCCGCCCTGCAATTGCAAACGGAGGATTTGCGCGCGATGTACAATGCGGCGAAACCGGGCTTGGCGCTGGTGGTCTTGCCTCGCGGTTGGAGAGCGGAGCGCCGATGACTGCCTTGCGCTTCGGGGTTGCGGCGGCCGAGATTACGCCGCCGGTGGGCATCCACATGGGCGGCTATTGGGGCCGGTCGTCGGGTGCGACCCAAATACGCGACGCATTGCTGGTCAAGGCCCTGGTATGCGAATGCGGCGCGGCGCGGTTTGCGATCGCGGCGGTTGATCTGGTGGCGCTGGATGCGGCGTCAGTGGGGCGAATCCGCGCGCGTCTGGAGCGCGAAGCGGGTTTCGCGGCGGTTATGGTGTGTGCGTCGCATACCCATGCCGGGCCGTTGACGGTCCGCTTTCGCGGTATGGGCGAAGTCGATACGGGCTACTTGCAGCGGGTCGAAGACGAGATCGTGCGGATCGTGGCGGCAGCCGTCGCGGCAATGCGGGCGGGGCGCCTGCGCTACGCGCGCCCGGCGGTGCAGATCGGGATCAATCGCCGCCGGGCGCGCGGCGCCAGTACCGGGATCGGCCAGCATCCCGACGGGCCGATTGTACCCTACGCGCACGTTCTGCGCTTTGAAGCGGCAAATGGTCCGGGCGCGACGCTATTCAACCACGCCTGCCATCCGGTAGTGCTGGGCCATCAAAATCACCAAATCAGCGGCGATTTCGCCGCTGCGGCTGCCCGCTATGTCGAAACCGAGACCGGGGAGCCGGCGCTCTACATCAATGGTGCCTGCGGCGATATCAACCCGCGGATCACCAATGGTGACTTTAGCGATGTGGAGGCATTGGGCAGCGAGTTGGGGGGCGCCGTGGTGGCGGCGATTGACACGGCCGGGCCAATTGCGGTTTCCGCGCTGGGATGCGCCCAGGCGCGGGTGGACCTGCCGCTTATTGAGCCTCCGCCGCGGTTACACGCCGAGGCCGAGAAGTTGGTATTACAACTCAAAGCCGAGCTGAAAAGAGGCGGTGATATCTGGGCCCAGCGGGTGCCGCGGGCGCGGCTGGAGTGGGCGCAGGCCATGTTGAAACGAGCGCGCAAGGGCGCGGGGGCCGCCGCTGTTCAGCCCTTTGAAATACAGGTACTGGCGCTGGGGGATATGGTGGTTCTGGGGATGGAGGGGGAGATCTTCTCCCGCTACCAGCTGGATCTGGAGGCCGAGTTCGGTCCCGCTGTCCTCTGCGGCTTCGCCAATGGCTGCATCGGCTACGTGCCGACCGCTGACGAATATTCCAGGGGTGGCTACGAGGTGGACGAGGCCTATAAGGTCTATCCCAGCGTGCAGATGATCGCACCCGCCAGCGAGGCGCTGATACGGCAGGGGGTAGCGGAATTGGTCGCGGGGGTGCGGAGGGGAATTACTGGGCGCTAAAAAAGCGGCTGTTGGTGCCGCCGGGACCGATGCCGATATCGACGCGTTTGCCGCAGCGGGGGCAGGAGCCCCGGTAGGCGGTTTTTTCCCTGTTCATATATACGCGCGCGTACGCGTTACAACACTTGAAGTGCACGCCGAGAAATTTGCGTTTTTCGGCCATGTGCGGAATATACCCGGCCCCGGCGCGGGGTGTCAAGCGATTGGTTGCGTCCAGGGTGGGCATTGTGCAATTTCTACAGTGGTTAACCATGAGCGACCTGTCCTGCCAACTCAACGCTTTATACGCCCAGGTACCGGCTACCCGCTGTGCCGGGTCGGGCGATTGCTGTGTGCTAACCGACGAAGAATTCGATAACTACTACGCGACGATGTTTCCGCTCTACCGCGCTGAATATGCCAATATCGCCGCCTATGTCGAAGCGGAGTTCTCGTCCGAACGCAGTGGCGAGTTGCTGGCTATCACTGAGGAGCGGCCCCGGCGCTGCCCTTTCCTCGGTCCCGACCACGGCTGCACCATCTATCCGGTACGGCCGATGATTTGCCGCACCTATGGGGCTATGAACCCCGTCTCGCTGGCTCGCGAAGCGCTGCGCAACGAGGGCCAGCGGCCGGCGGTGCAGATCCGCGAATTCGTGCGGCGTGAGGGCGGGATGGCGTGTCCGCGAGTGGCGGTGACGGAGCCGCAAAAGGTCGCCGCCCACGCGCGCATGCTTATCGATGGCGGTTACGACCGCGAACTGGAGCGGCTCAGCGAGGGAGTCGAACTCGCCGCTGGCGAGCGCCAAAAACTCTATCGCAAACTCACCGGCAAAAAACGCTGGCCGCTGCGCTGGTCGTGGGGTGGATTCAACGCGGTGCGCTCGGCGCCGCTGGATTGGCTGCGAGAGCACCTGGCGAGCTACTGGAAAAAATCCGAATTGGCCGACGCGAGTTGAATTACACGACGAGAAAGGATTGCGATGCGGCAGATCCCCGTTGAGGAAGCCGAAGTCGGAGATGTCGTCGCCGAACCTATAGAGGACGAGAACGGTCGAGTGCTGTTGCCGGCCGGCGCCAAGCTCTCGCAGGCGGTGATCGACCGCCTCAGGGGATGGGGCGTGTTCGCGCTCAATATTGAGGGTGAGGAGCAGGAGGGCGGCAAGAGCAGGGAGGAGTTGATTGACGAACTGGACCATCGCTTCGCCGGCCTGGAAGAAGACGCGCTGATGATGCAAATCAAAGAAATCGCCCGCGGCCATTTGGGCGGGAGCTAAGGCCGATGCCTCCAGACAAAGATCAGCTCAGGCTCCAGGTCGAAAAAGTTAGCAATCTGCCAACCCTGCCCGGGATCGTCACCCGCATTGCCGAAATGGTCGATAGCCCCGAGACTACCGGTCGCCAACTCGGCCGCGAGATCGCCAAGGACCAGGTGATATCGGCCAAAGTCCTCAAGCTGGTGAATTCGGGCTTTTACGGCTTTTCCGAGCCGATATCGACTATCCAGCACGCCGTCACCCTGCTCGGCTTCAACACGGTCAAGAGCTTGGTACTGAGTTCGACGGTCCTCGATCTGATGAAGGACTCGCTGCCGGGCCTGTGGGAGCACTCGCTCGCCTGTGCCCGCACCTGCTCGATTATCGCCGGCCACATCGAACTCGACGAGCAGGAGGAGATCAGCACCGCCGGCCTACTGCACGATTTGGGCAAGGTGATCCTGCGGCAGACGATGGAGCGCGAATTCCGCCGCATCGCCAATTATGTCGATCGCGCCGATATGCTCTTTTACCAAGCCGAGGAGAAGGTCCTCGGCGTCAACCACGGCGAGATGGGCGGCTGGTTGCTGGAGAAGTGGGCGTTGCCGCCCAAGCTGGTCGAGCCGATCGTTGACCACCACGACTTCCGTCCCAATCGCGACTACGCCGAAAACACTGCGATATTGCACCTGGCCGACATCCTCTGCCGCGCCCAGGCGTTCGGCTCGGGCGGCGACCGCAAGATCCCGCGCTTGGCGCCGAGTGCGCTGGAGACACTCAAGTTGACCATAGACGACGTGTGCGAGATCATGGGGCGGATGCACGAGGAGTTACGCGATATCCCCCGCATGTAAGCGCGCTATGCAAGAATTCCTCCAGAGCTTTCCCCGGCCCGTATTGGTCATAGACGGCGGGCTCGAGATCCGCAACTTCAGCCGCAAGGCCTTTTCGGTATTCGGGCTGCGCTATCGCGACTACGCCGACGACCCGCAGGACCGCCTGGCGCAGGTTCTGGTTGATGAGCGGGATTTGGGCGACGAGTTGGCTCTGGCCACAGCGCGACTGATGCGCCCGGGCGACGAGGAGCGCTTCGATTGGGAACACCGCAAGCGCAGCTACGAAGTGGGGGTTTACGCGCAGGAGGACGACGCCTTCCTGGTCCTCTTCGAGGACACCACGGACTATGCGATCTCGGAAGAGATCCTCATGAACGCGCGTGGCTATCTCGAACACATACTCAGCAATATTCCCCTCGGCGTCGTCGTGCTCAATAGCGAGCTGCGGATCACTTCAATGAATCGCCAGGAGCAGCGCTTCCTCAAGGAAATGGGCGTGGAATTCACCCTGATCGACGCGATCGGCGCCTCGTTGGAGGAATTGCTGCCGGAGGACCTGGGGACCGCCTGGCAGGCGCTGTGCCAAAAGGTGCTGGACACCGGCGAGCGCGCCGAAGAAGCCAAGAAGACCTTCGTCAGCTCCGGCGGCGAACTGGTGCTCGATACCCTTGCCACGCCATTGCCCGACGCCTCGGGACGGGCCGCTGGCGTGATCCTTATCGCCGACGATGTCACTGAGGAGGCGCGGCTGGAAAGCGAACTCGTCAAGGCCGAAAAGTTGGCCACCGTCGGTCAGATGGTGATTACCATCAACCACGAAATCAACAACCCGCTGACCATTATCTCGTCTAGCGCCCAGACCTTGCGTATCCTCAACAAGGATCTCGACGAAAAAGCCGTGGCCAAGCTGTTGCGGATCGAAGACCAGGTAAAGCGGATTTCCGCAGTGACCGATAGGCTGCGCAAGCTCGACGAGATTGCCACCAATGAGTATGTCCGCGACGGCGAGCAGATGATCGATGTCTGGAATGCCGATTGCGAGGAGGACCAGTAGTGAAGACCTACCGCGTTGCTATTTTGGGGTGCCGAGGCCGGGGTACGGCCGCCGCCCGCGCTTATTATCAGCATCCGCGTACCGAATTGGTGGCGCTGTGCGATCTGATCCCCGAGCGCCTGGAAACCCTCGGCGACGAACTCGGCGTCGCGGCGCGCTACGACGACCTCGACCGGATGATCGCGGCGGAGGCGCCGGATATCGTGGCGATACCGACCGGCACCGAATTCCACTACGAGTTGGCGTTGAGAGTGCTCGAGTACGGCATTCATATCGATATTGAGAAACCGATCTGCACGACGCTGGCGGAGGCCGACGAGGTCCTGGCCAAGGCGGCGGCCCACAATGTGCAGGTGGCGGTACATCACCAGGGCCGCAGCGGGGGCGCGCACCAGGCGGTGCGGGCGGCGATAGACGCGGGCAAAATAGGCGCGTTGCGCTATATGCAGGGCAGCGGCAAGGGCTACTACGCCGGCTACGGTTTGATGAATATCGGCACCCACATGCTCAATAGCATGCTCGGCGTCGCCGGGCCGGTGCGCAGTGTTCAGGCCCAGGCGCTAACCGACGGCCGACCGATTTCCCCCGCGGATGTTTTGCCCTCACCCAGCGGAATGGGCACGATCGCCGGAGAGCACGTGACCACCGCGCTCAACTTCGCCTCCGGGATCACTGCGACCTTACTGCAGCACCGCTTCGCGACCATGGATTCCACTGCCTACATGTTGGAGATCTACGGCAGCGAAGGTCGGCTCTACTGGAAGAGTGGCAGCCCCTGGCTGTTACCCGAGCCGCACTTCGCACCCGGCAAGAGCGAGTGGCAACAATTGGCGCCGGTCGTCCCCGACCACTACGACCCGGAGGGGCCGGCCGCAGTGGAGGACTACCAGTTCGCCGACGAATACGTGCAGGCGCTCGACGAGGGCAGAGCACACGAGTGTTCCGGCCACGAGGGCCGGCACGTGCTGGAGATCTTGATGGGAATTTTTGAGTCGGGCGCCTACGGTCGCCGTGTCGAATTGCCGCAGCAAGACCGCGACCATCCGCTGTTGCGCTGGCGCGCCGAAGCCGGATTGGGCGCGCTGGAGCCGATGCCGCGTCCCTACGCCGAGTGGCTCGCGGCGGAAGATCGGCGCCTGGGTCGGGGCTAACCTGCGCCCCACAACTATGTCCTACTTCCTCAAACTGCTCCATCTGCGCCGCAACGAAGTGCCCAGGCTCGGGTTGGCGTCGGCGCTGTTCTTCTTGGTACAGGTTGACGACGGGATTGTCAAGAGCGTGGCTGCGGCGGTGTTCAATATCCGTGCCGGGGTTGAAAACCTGCCGCTGATGTACACCTGGATTGCGGTGGTGTTCTCGCTGAGCATGGTGCTGTTGTCGTGGCTGACGGCCAAGGTCGCGCGCCAGCGCCTGCTCTTTGCGATGATGGGGGGCGTGGCCCTGGTATATGCGGTGAACGCCGTGGCGCTGTTGCTGGACAGTTCGGGTCAGCTGGCGCTGGGGGCCGATTACTATTCCTTCCTGTTTATCTCCAGCGAGCTGGGCCGCACGCTGATGAATTTTCAGATCTGGATCGTGGCCGGCGGAATCTGCTACGTCTCGCGGGCCAAGGTTTTCTTCCCGCTGCTAGCCTCGAGCGCGGTCCTGGGCGATATCTCGGGCGGGTTCTTGGTGCGGATTTTGGGTTCTTTGCTCCATTCGTACCAGTTGTACGGCTTGGCGACTTTGAACATGGTACTGGTGCTGATTCTCCTGCGCCAACTGATGCGCCGCTATTTCGTCGCTGCGCAAGGCGACGAAGTAGCGGCGGAGGCGGCTGGGCTGGGCGAGAACGCACATTATTTCGCCCGCTCCTATTATCTGCTGCTGCTCTTCGGCTTGTCGGTGGCGATTTTCTCCGTCTATACCGCTGTGCACTACGGATTCAACGTGGTCGCTTACGACTACTACGGGGCAGGGCCCGACTCAGAAGCTAAAATCACCGAATTCTTCGGGCTGTTCTTCGGCTTGACGGGCCTGGCGACGCTCTTTGTCACGACCTTTCTGCTGCAGCGATTGTTGCGCTGGGTGGGCACCGGCAATATCTACCTGTGGGTCGGCGTGGTCTACGCGCTCATTGCGCTGCTGCTTTTATCCGTGTTCTCCGGCGGATTTGCCGACATGCTCGGTCTGGGCTGGATTGCGGCCATCGCCTTTTTGCCGCTGGTGGCGATTTTCGCCGGCAACTTAGTCAACTATTTGTTGCTCGACAGCGTGGTTGCACCTACCTACCAAGTGCTGGCTAAGCTGATTCCGGCGCGCAATAGCGACGGCACGCGGATGATCATGGAGGGCGGCTTTATGCTACTGGGCGGGTTGGTCGGTGCTGGCATAACCTCGTTGCACGCCAACCGCTTCCTGAGTATGGGTGAGCTATTCGCTTTGCTCCTGGCTTTTGGGTGCGGCATGGTATTGTGCGGCTACTTGCTCAAGCGCAGCTATACGACCGAGCTAGTCAAGGCGGTGCGCGAGCAGAATATTGATGTCGAGGACGACCAGGCGATGCAGGCGCTCAAGGGTTTGCTCGCCAACGACCCGAGCTTTTCGCGCGAGCTGCTCTTGCACCGCAACGATGGCGTGCGGCAAATGGGTATCGAGATGCTCAGGCAGTATCCCGGCCCGGCGGTGGAGCAGGTCTGTATGGAGCTCTTCGACCACGACAACCCCCGCATCCGCGCCGCCGCGCTCGAAGCTTTTACGCCGGGCAGCGCCGGTGCCAACGCCTGTGGGGCCGTGCTCGGTCGGCTCGACGACGAAGACGAGGAGACCCTGCTGAACGCCGTGCAGACGCTGACGCGGTTTACGGAGCAAGTGGTGCTGGACAATACCGCTAAGATGGCGATTCGCGCGGCAGTGGCCCAGCGTCTGTGCGCCGCTGGGGCGCAGGCCGCGCTCAAGGCCGAGTGCCTGGTCCTGCTGGCCAAGCTCGACCACGGCGAATCGGCCGAACAGCGCGGCCTAATCCTCGTTCAATTGCTGACCGACGAGAATACGGACGCGCTGATCGCCGGTATTGGTGCGGCGGGGCGGATGGAGGCGGAACAGGCGCAGGACCGGCTCCTCGAATGCCTGGAGCATCCGCATCCGGCGGTGCGCGAAGCGACGGTGCACAGCCTCGGCGCGCTGGGAAAAGATCAGGGGTTGGCGGCGCTGATCGAGTTGTTGGGCGATCCAGATCCGGATGTAGTAGCAGTGGCCGTGGCAACCCTAGGCCAGGCCGAGGGCGTGCGGCAACAGATGGTCGACGAATTGATGTGGCGGCCGCTCAAAGTGTGGGGCGGCCTGCTCGGCGCGCTGATCGCGCAGGATGACGAGGAACTCAACGAGGCGCTGGTCGCCTCGTGCCGCGAGCGCCTGATCCTGGCCAGCCGCTATCTGGTGGCGATCGACCGGCTCGAGCGAACCGGCGATTCGGCGGTGCAACTGGTGGTCGATCAGCTCGCGTTGCAGAACGGGCTGGTGCAGGACGGCGTGGTGCGGTTACTGGGCTATCTGGGGGATGTCGGGGTCGTTGGCGATCTGATGGAACGACTGAGCGCCGATGATGAGGCCGCGCGCGAGAGCGCAGTCGAGCTTTTGGAGAATATCGCCGACCGCGAGTTGCTGACGCAGTTGATGCCTTTGATCGAGAGCGATCGCGAAACGCAATTAACCCTGGCGCACGAAGTCAGCGGTTGGGGCGAGGGCGGGATCGACGAGGTTTTAGACTACCTTATACACTCGCCCAATGTTTGGACCGAGATGGCGACGATCTGGGCGGCCTTCGCGCTGGGGCGCGAAGAGGTGGTAACGAGCGCAGCGGCGGAATTGCAGTCGGAGGCGCGCGAGGTGATGGTGGAGATCGAGCGCAAGAGAGGAGAAGGCGAAATGGCCGAGGAACAACCCCTGACGACGATGGAGAAGATCACCTTTCTCAAGGAATCGCCCTTTTTCGCGGCGCTGCCTCTGGAGGAACTCTACCACATCGCGCTGTCGATGGAGGAGGAAGGTGCCAGGGAGGGGACGGTGGTGATCAGGGAAGGGACGATGGGCGATAAGATGTACATCGTGATCAGCGGCGATCTCGAAGTGAAAAAGGAGGGCGGACCGCGCTTCGCGGTGCTGGGCGAGAAGCAGGTTTTCGGAGAGCAGGCGCTGCTCGACGAGGAGCCGCGCTCGGCTTCGGTAGTGGCCCTGGGCGACGTGCACTTGTTGTCGCTGCAGCGTTCGAGCCTCGAGCGCATTCTGCGCCGCTATTCGTCGATCGCTTTTAATATGATGCGCATCCTCTCGCACCGACTGCGCGAAGCGCAGGCCTCTTGAGTATATAAACGGCGGCACCCATAGCAAACGGCCCCGGACGCAGAGACGTCTAGGGCCGTTTGCTATGGGTGCCGCTAATTGCGACGGCCGGATCGGGAGCGCATTATAAATTGCGAAAGGCGTCGATGCCGGCGCGGGCGGCCGCGCCCAGCAGCATATAGTCGGTGCCGTAGGTGAGAAAAGTGAAGCCCTGCGCATGGCGCTGGCGCAATTCCTCGGGCGACCCCACGCCGATACCGATGGCGGTGCCTTGTTTTTGGCAGACGGCTAGGGCCTGCTCGATCGCGCGATCGACTTCGGCGAAGGGTTGCTGCATGGGATCAAGGCCCAGCGACAAGCACAAATCGAACAATCCCAATACCAGCGCGTCGATACCGGGTACCGCCGCGATCTCGGCGAGGTTGTCGAGCGCTTCTTTGGTTTCGAGAATCAGCGCGACGAGGATATTGTCGTTGGCGTTGGCGAAGTAATCGGGATAGTCGAAGGTGTAGCGCGAGGCGCGCAAAGGGCCGAAGCCGCGGCGGCCCTGAGGTGGATAGCGAGTAGCGCTGACGATGGCGCGGGCTTCTGCAGCGGTCCTTACCATCGGCGCCAGGATGCCCATGCCGCCGACGTCGAGGGCCTTCTGAATAAAGATCGGGTCGGCGCTCGGCACGCGGACGATGGGGATGCAGTCGCTGCCATTTAGCGCCATTAGAACGTGCTCGATTTGGGCGCTGTCGAGGCCGTTGTGCTCGGTCTCGACGACGAGCCAGTCGTAGCCGGCACAGGCCATGAGTTCGGCGACAT
This sequence comes from Gemmatimonadota bacterium, assembly GCA_002724215.1. Lineage (GTDB taxonomy): Bacteria > Latescibacterota > UBA2968 > UBA8231 > UBA8231. The sequence goes on from PBOD01000039.1 coordinate 43,290, forward strand.
TGGGACTGCCGAGCCCGAGAAAGGCGCCGATGACGGCATCGCCGGCGTGGAGTTTTTCGCGAACGTGGTTTTTGCGCATAGTCAGTCCATGGTCAATAGGCGAGCGCGATGATCCGGCTGGCCTGGTGGTGCCCGCGGCCGCTGGTGACTTCCACCCGCAGTATATACAGGCCCGGTGCGAGGACCTCTCCGCGGTCGTCACGGCCATCCCAACTGCCGGCGAAGTGGCCGCTGATGCCCGGCTGGGGATCAAAGGTCCGGCGCACGCGCCCGTCGAGGCCGTATAGCGCGGAGCGCACCGGCGCTGCGTCTACTATATTGATCAAGTCGTAGGCAAAATCGACCCGATCATTGATTCCGTCGCCGTCCGGGGTGCAAACGGGCGACGACAACGCGATTGGGCTGATGGGGTGCTGGCCGACCTGGGCCAACGCGACCCGCAAGGAGCCGCCGTCTTCGCGGCCGTCTGCATCGCCGGCGGCGACAGTTTGGGCCAATTCGTAGGGGCGCGAGCTGTCGGCGACACGGCCGGAGAAAGTGGTGCCGTATTGGAAGACGCGGGCTCGGAAGTCGATCTCGATCAAGTCCTCGGTACGCCGCACGTCGATGCGGGGAATTGCCACGCTAAAGCCTGCGTCGTCACTACCCGTGACCGTGAAAGATATGGCTTGGCCATCGATGCGCACTTCGTCAACGCTAGCTATTCCGCCCGGTGTATCAATCGCCACCAGATCGAAACCCGGTTCGGTCCCCACAAAGCTGGGACGTAGAGTATAGGTAAAGGCGGTCACTGCTCCGGCCGGAACCTGTTTGGGTGCGATTTCGGCGGTGATTTGCGCTGCGAACGGCGGTGACGCGGTGAACTGCAGATATTGGAGGCGACCGGCGGATTCGCTGGTCGAGTGGAAATCCGCACGCAACTGAACGTAACGGCGTGGGCGAGAGCCGGCGAGGGGATTGCCAGCCGAGCCGAGTGCGACCGGGGCGCTCCAGCCGCTCCAGTTGCTGGCATCGTACGTGGTTCCGGCGCGTTCACCGCTCTGCAGTTTTTCGTAAGACGAGCGGTTCAGTATCCGGCCCTCGCGGTCGAGGCGGGTTTTCTCACTGCCCCTGAAGGTCGTGCGCCAGTAGGCGTTGGGGTCGTCGTCGTCGCCGCGCCGAACCCTGAGTTCAATGCGACTTCCCACGGGTTGTGCGCCGGCCCAGATCAGCGGCCCAAGACTGCGGTCGCCGCCGAGGTCGATGATGGCTGATTGGTAGCGTGCGAAGGCGCTGTAGCCCGTGCCGTAGAGCTCGATTTCGGCTATTTCCCAGAAGCTGTTAATATTGCGGTGAAAAGCCAGTAACAACTGGCGGACAGGTCGTGGCGGCAGAGCGAGCTCGATTGTGGCGCTGTTGTTCTCGCTTACCTGGTAGACTTTGTCGAAGTCGAAGCCCGCAGCTGCGATGCGCAGGTCGCGAGTCCCGGATTTGAGCGAGTCGCCGTCGCTGGTGCCGACGACGAAACTGTCGATGACGCGCTCGAAGCGAAAGCGGTCACGAGGATAAAAGCGGATCTTACTCAATGTGAACAGACCGCCGAGGTCGAACACCCAGTATTTGCTAGGCGGGAAGCGCACATTCTGTTGACGGCTCCACATCCATCGCCACAGGATCGAGCCGTCGCCGACAAACGCGGTATCGCGATCGCCTCCCAGGCGCTCCCTTCGTGTGCGCTGGGTTCGATTGCCGTCTCGTAGTTGCCGAAGGCGAAAGTACGGCCGCCGTTCTCGGTTATGATGGGGGCGATATTGACGGCGGCGTCGAGTCGGTGCGGTGCTAGGTAATAGGCGTCGAGGTTCAGGGTCTGCATCTGGCCAAAAGGCGCGGCCGCCGCTTCTTCCCAGGTCCACTGCACGAATTCGTGCGGGACTTTAAGGTCGGGGGGTGGGCCGTCGCCGATGCGGTAGATGGTTAGCCCGCGAGCGTCGAGGGCCAGGCAGAACAACAACAGCGGGAACAGTCCGGTAACCCTCGTTGCGCACCCGTTGTGCGACCACCTCTTCCATTCGGTTTGTGCAAGCATCCGCTGAGAAGATACCAAAAACCGCAGCGCGGCGGAAACTTGCGGCGCGGAGCAAAGGCCCGAACCTCTTGGTGCATACGCCGCAATCCCGGCTGCCGGTTAGTCGTCGACCTTCGACCTCAATCGGCGCCGAGTACAGCCAGCGCCTCGACCTCGACCAGCAGGCCGTCGCGCACCAGCCGCGGCGAGTGCACGGTGGCGCTGGCGGGCAGACGCCCGGTGAAGGCGGCGGCGCGGGCGTCGTTGTAGCCAGCGTACTGGTCCATGTCGGTCAGCCAGGCGGTGATTTTGACCACGTCGTCGAGAGTGGCGCCGCCGAGGGCCAGGACCTCGGCGATATTGGCGAAGGTCTTATCCGCCTGGGCTCGCATATCGCCCAGACCGACGATCTGGCCGTCTGGGTCGAAGGCCACCATGCCCGAGACCCAGATGGTGTCGTCGACCCGGACGCCGATGTCGTGGCTCACATGGTCCGCCCAGGTCCAGTCGGCCGGGCGCAGGGAAGATCGTTGGGCCATATTGCTTTCTCCTTCTCAAAACGGGTGCGGCTTTAGGTTGCCGACCATGCGCAGCCGGATGCCGGCGGCCGGTCGCTGGCACTGGCGGTACGATGGGATGCACCGCTTGGTCGAACGCGGCTGGGGGGATGGGGCCGCTGTTGGCGAACTGGGAAAAAGGCCCAGTTTAAGTCGCCGCGACGGACGAATCGTCCGCGGACAGATAGACCACATCCCGCTCCAGGCCTGCGAAAGTATTGCCTGCCAGTAGCGCCCCCTGTGCTTCGGCACTGACCTGCACGCCGGTTTTCTGCTTGCCCGCGCCGGAATCCTCAATGCGGTTGTCGCGGAGGATGATGTCGTGCGTGGCACCGAGGAATTGCACGCCGATACCCTCGGCGGCAAAGCCATTGTCGCGGAGGGTGCAGCCTTCAACGATATTGCGATGGGCGCCCCGGAACTCGCTCAGCGGTTGGCGGAAGAGCAGGCCGACCTTGTGGTTGCGCTCTATGGTACAGCTGTGGAGGCGGTTGTCGGTATCGCGGTGGCCTATGGTGACGCCGTAGTCGAGATTGTCGCTGAGGTCACAGTTTTCGGCCAGGCCGTCGCTGACACCCCAACAGAAGAAGATGCCCTGGCTGTTGCCGCGGGCGGTGCAGCTGCGGAAGATCGGGCGCTGCGAGCCGCTGCCGGGATGGAAACCGAGGTTGGCGTTGTTTTGGGCGCGGCAATTTTCGAAGCGGATATCGTCGCAGACCTGGAAGGAGAAGCCGTCGCCATTGTAGTCGCGCGAGACTACGTTGCGGAAGGTATGGCGGTCGCAGTGCTGGATGAATACGCCGCCGGCGTAGTTGCCATTGATCTCTTCGTTCTCGGCGCGGTTGCCGTTTAAAACCAGGTCTTCGACCAGCACATCATCGACCCATTCGGCGGTGAGGAGGGGGAAGATAGTGGCGGCGGTGGCGCCATCTTCGAGCCAGGCGTTTTTTTCTAGGCGGCGGCTCAGGTGCAGCGTCTGGCCGTCGATCCGGGTGACGGTATCCTTGATAACTTCGAGACGGTTGTCACGCTTGGATCGCAGCATGATGCCGCAGCCGGGGCTGAAGCCCGAGGGGTCTGCGACGTGGACCTGGGTTTCGTACCAGTCGGAGTCGGTAACAAGCGGAGTGCAGCAGGACGGCGCTTTTTTTAGCACGGTATTCTCGCCCGACCCTCGGATGGCTACACCAGAGCGCAGGTAGAGTGCATTGTGCATCAGGTATTCGCCGGCCTGTATCTCCAGTGTGCCGCCGCCCAGACGGTGCAAATAGTCGAGTCCGGCTTGCAGCGTCTTGTCGTCTCTGCCTGTCAGGTCGGCGTTATCGAGGCCAACACTCAGTGTCAACCCGCCGGCAACCGTGCGCGAGCGATTTTCTCTCGGATCCAATTCAGCCTCCCAGTTTTCCGACTAAACCCCAGCCGCTGATGGCCGCAGAGCCGATCAGCACCGCTGTCGAGCCGATGGCGCCGACCAGGATCCAGGCGCGAGTGCGGTAGGCGGCGGGCAGCTTGAAGTTGAGGTAGATCGCCGCGACCATCATCATCGCAATGGCCAGGTTGGCGATGAGGAAGCCGGCGATCTGGGTCAGGATATCGAAGGGGATATTGAGCCAGACGATGATCATGGTGGCGCAGAACACATAGAGGCAGATTCGGCGCTTGATCCGCTCGAAGTTCCACTCGCGCTCGGGCCAGACGGCGGAGAGGAATTCCTGCGCGACGCGGGCGTAGATCTCCGGCAGCGCCTGCAGTGTGCCCCACAGCGCCGCGAGGATGCAAATATAGTAGATCCAGACCAGAGAGGGGTGGATCTGCGCCCAGACGTGGGCCTGGTGGGTGAGCAGGCTCCAGCCCTCGAAGCGGGTTTCGAGCGGGTAGAGCACGGCCGCGCCCGAGATCATAAAGGCGCCGGTGACGAGAAAAAGTACGAGCGCGCCCATCGACACGTCCCAGCGCAGCGGCGTGACCAGTTTTTTGAGCCGGCTGACTTGCTCGGCGTCTTCAGGCAGGTAGTCGATTTCGTCGCTTTTGAAGGCGCGCTCCTGGATGTCTTTGATGTCCCGGTGGCCGGTCAGGCCCCACTTGTGCAGCCCGACCCAGTTGGCGTAGGCGATATAGCCGATGACCGAGCCGCCGACATAGCCGAAAGTCGTGCCGAGGGTCAGCAATGGGTGGGCGACCGCGTCGTCCGGCGCCCAGTCGGGGAAGGGGGGCAGATCGCCGAAGCGCAGTGTGCCCATCAGCGCGGCGAAGAAATCCGGGCGCACAATCATGGTGCCGACCATGGTGCCAACGACGAGAATGCCGCAGATGATGAGCTGTTGTTTTTCGAGGCGCTCGAAGGACAGGCCGACCCCGAAGAGCAGGGCGAAGGCGATAAAGGCCGAGGTGATGGCGTTTTCCCACAGCGTTTCGTGTTCGGCGCCGGGCAAAATGTCGCTGAGCAGGAAGTGAAAGAGATCGCCGCAGGGTTTGGAAATGGGCACCCAGGCCAAAGGCGCCCCGATCATCTCGAAGATCAAAATCGCCAGCAAAAACCAGCCGCGCGGTCCGGGCAATTTGACCAGGCGGTGGCCAATTAGTTCACCGCTGACGGCGGTGTAGCGTCCGACCAGGTAGGTGAAGAACACGCCCTTGACGATGCAGCTGAGCAGCACCATCCACAGCAAGCCATAGCCAGCCCAGGCGCCGGCGCGCACCACCACGATGGTTTCGCCGGCGCCGATGGCGACTGAGGCGACGATGGCGGCCGGGCCGAAGACGGCGAGCAGGCCGAAGAGCTTTTTTAAGGACCAGGACTCGGTGAAGACGCCCTGCGGTTGGGGTATTTCGACTTTATCCATAGGGTCAATCGGTTTGGGGTGGGTCGCCGAGGTCGGGAATTTCCAATAGCGCCCCGCCCTGCAGCGCCGACTCGTGGGCGATAAGGCCGGGTAGCACGTAGCGGGCGGCGTCCCAGGCGTTGTTGGACGGTTGTTGGCCGCTGTGGCAGCCTTTGACGAAGTCATCGACCAGAAACTGGTGCGAGCCGGCGTGGCCATTGGGCAGCCCGGCGAATTCGCGCGGCAGGCGGTCGGTGTCGTGGACGGCTGCCGCACCGAGGTGGGTGCCGTCGTCGGAGGTTACCTTGTCCATATCGCCGCCCGTCTTTACGGGTTGGCCGGTGGCGGCTAAAATCTCATCGAGATCCTCTTTGTCTTCGCGATTCTTGGTCAGCCAGACGGCGCCGTGGGCGTTCTGCTCGAAGCTGCCCTCGGTGCCGAAGAGCGTCATCCGCACGGTACCGGGATGGCCGACGCGGCGGAATTCGTTGATGCGGCAGGAGCTGCCGTCGGACATCTTGAACAGTGCGACCTGGTTGCTGAAGGGGTTTTGCCAGTTGTTGCGCTCGTAAATGCGGTCCTCGTGGTCGTCGGCGAAGCCCTGGCAGGAGACGTGGGTCATATGCGCGCCGCTAATGGAGATGATCTGGCTGGTCGAGTGGGTGGGATAGTACATCGGCGGGATGCCGGCGGTTTCGCGCCAGTTGTCGCCACCGCGCCAGCGCGCCACGTCGTAGAGGCCGTGGTCCCAGTCGTGATAGTATTCGCCCTCGCCGTAGACGAGGCGGCCGAAGGCGCCCTCGGCGTGGCGGCGGCGGCAGTAGACGACGCCAGGGTAGTAGTAGCTGGTCTCGCCGATCATGTAGATCTTGCCGCTGCGGGCGGCGGCGGCGACCAGGGCTTCTATTTCTGCGACACTGATGCCGGCTGGTACCGCCGAGTAGACGTGCTTGCCTGCGGCGAGGGCCTGGACCGCCTGCGGCCCGTGCAGCCAATTCTGGGTAAACAGGCAGACGGCGTCGATATCGGAGGTGCAAAGGTTGTCGAGCGAGGGGCTGGTGGTGGTTATTGCGTGCTTGGCGGCATTTTGCGCCAGTTTGTCGGCCTCGAGGTCGCAGAGGGTGACTTCGGCTACCAGGGGATGGGCCTTGAAGAGGGGGATGAAGCTCTGGGCAAAGGAGCCGGTGCCGACGATACCGATTTTCAAGCTCATAGTGGCGCACAAGGTACAGCGGCGGCTCCGGTGGCGCAAGCGGGTGGACTGAGGCATGGGATTGTGCGTATTTTTGCTGTAGAGACCTCACGGGAGTATGGCTTATGAAACTCAGCGCCGACCAGATTGCACAATTCGAAGAAGAGGGCTATTTGTTGTTGCGCGGCGCGCTGGCCGACGCGGATCTCGACCCGGTCATCGCCGAATACGAGGAACACATCGCCCATCGCGCCGAAGACCTGCTGGCCGCGGGCAAGATTTCCGAGCTCTACGCCGACGAGCCCTTCAATCGCCGNCTGGNCTCGATCTGCCGCGAGAACAACGAGATTTACAAAGAGCTCGANATTATGCACTTCCGCGGCCGGGCCTCGTTCGATTTCCTCATCAACGACCATCTGCTCGACATGGTCGAGGCGCTGGTCGGTCCCGAGATCAGCTGCAGCCCGATTCAGCACANCCGTGCCAAACTGCCCTCGGATATCCCNTGCGGCGGCGATCCGCATATCGCGCCCTGGCACCAGGACGCCGGGGTGACCTGGGAAGAAGCCGACCCGCACTTCATCCTCACGGTGTGGTTNCCGCTNTCAGAGGCGCGGCCGGAAAACGGCTGTTTGCAGATCATGCCCAAGGTACACGGCGGCGGGCTGATGAGACACCACATAAAACAGGGCTTGGGCACGGTGATTATCGACGAGGAGATGCCGGCAAGTGAACAACTGACCCTGCCGATGGACAAGGGCGATGTTTTGCTGATGTCTAAGGAAACCCCGCACCGCTCGACGCCCAACAANGCCGATACGGTACGCTGGAGCATGGATCTGCGCTACCAGCAGACGGGCACGCCGACCGGCCGGCCCTGGCAGCCCGACTTTGTCGCGCGCAGCAGGGCCAATCCGGAATCGGAGCTGAAAGACTACGCCGAGTGGTGTCGGCAGTGGNTCGCGGCGCTGGAGGAGCATCGGGGCAAGGCGATCAANTCACACCGCTGGGAAGTGGTGCNNTAGGGNAATGGCAAAGGGCTNTAGTGACGCGGGCGAGTATNTCGCCCGCNTTTTTTTATGCCACGTCGGTCAATTCCTGGGCTTCGACCAGCCGCGCGTAGAGGCCCGGCCGCTGCATCAGCTCATCGTGGCTGCCGCTGTCGACGATGCGGCCCCGCTCGAGCACGACGATCAGGTCAGCGCGGCGCACGGTCGAAAGCCGATGAGCGATGACCAGAGTCGTACGCTCCTGTACCAGGCGGTCGATGGCCTCCTGGATCAGCACTTCGGTGCGGGTATCGACCGAGGAGGTCGCCTCGTCGAGGACCAGGATCGGCGCGTCCTTGAGNAGGGCGCGGGCGATGGCCAGCCGCTGCTTCTGGCCGCCGGACAAGCGCACGCCGCGCTCGCCGACGAGCGTGTCGTAGCCATCCGGNAGGTCGCAGATAAATTCCTCGGCATTGGCAGCGCGCGCGGCGGCCACGAGCTGGTCTTCGCTGGCATCTGGACGACCGAAGAGCAGGTTGTCGCGGACCGAGCCATGGAACAGGAAGACATCCTGGGGNACGGTGGCGATATGGCGGCGCAAAAAGTCGAGCGGCAGCGCGCGCAGGTCGTGGTTGTCGATGCGCACGGTGCCCTGCTGGGGGTCGTAGTAGCGTGGCAACAGGTTGGCGATGGTGGTCTTGCCGGCGCCGGTAGGGCCGACCAGGGCTACGACCTGGCCGCTGGCGATCTCGAAGTCAATCTGGTGCAGGATGGGCAGGTCGGGGTCGTAGCCGAAGTGCAGGTCTTCGCAGCGGACGGTCCATTCGATGGCGGTGGGGGCGACGACNCCCGGTGCATCGACGATGTCGGATTCGGTGTTGAGCAGTTCGAAGACGCGCTCGGTACTGGCGGCGGCCTTNTTGAGTACGTCGTTGATCGAGGCCAATTGCAGGAAGGGCTGGTAGATATGGCCGAGGTAGACGACGAACACGAAGAGGTCGGCGACCGAGAAGCGTCCCTCCAGCGCGAAGGCGCCGCCACCCCAGATCGCCAGTACGATTCCCAGGCCTCCGGCGCCTTCAATGAGGCCGGCCGGGATCAGCGATACCGAATTGGACTCGATCATGCGGTCGCGGAAGCGCCGACTGTGACCTTCGACGGCGCGAGCGGCGGCGCGCTCCTGCACGAAGGACTTGATTACCGCAATGCCCGCGATATTGTCCTGGACCTGGGCCACGAGCTCGGCAAGGGCGCTGCGGACCCCGCGCCACATTTGCCGGACCTTCGATACGTAGCGAAAGACCAAAAAGGCCGTGGGAATGATCGGGGCGAGGGTGATGAGGGCGAGATCGGCGTCGAGGACGAAGAGCACCACCATCATCGCCGCTGGAATGACCAGCGCCAGCATGGTTTCGGGGATGCCGTGGGCGACGAAGTCCTCGACGGCTTCGACATCGTTGATGGCGCGGGAGATGAGGTTGCCAGTGCGCTCCCTGTTGAAGAAGCGGTGGGGCAGGCTCTGGATATGGTTGTAAGTGCGGGTCATCAGCTCGTGCATGACGCGGTAGGAAGCTATGTGCGAGTAGCGTCCGTAGCCGTAGCGGGCGAGACCNCGAGCGAGGTANATGACCAGCAGCAGNCCAGTGAGTTCGAGCAGGCCGGCATCGCTGCCGCCGCCCTCGGTGAGCCANTGGATCAGNCGGCGGATAATCAGNGGNGGTAGCAGGTTGGCGGCGGCGAAGAGGAGGCCGCAGAGGGTGGAGAGGAGGATGAGGCTGCGGTGGGGGCGGACGATGGCGTGGAATTGTTTTAAAAACTGCATATAGTCTGACGGTCCTCTTTGGGGTTTTCCCTTCGCTCATTCTCGTGGCGCTATCCTGCGCCACTCCGAGGGTGCGTCGCCCTATTTCACATCCTGTGAAATAGGGCGACGATTCCGCTACGGGAAAACCCNAAAGAGGACCTCGGCGAATATTGCGGTGTTCTGTGNAATATGCTTGGGGGGGAGGAGGGTAATCTAACCTTTNTGAAAGGGGAGGGAAAGAGTTAGAAGGATTGGGTATGGCCGGTGTCGCTAGCTTTTTTGGTCAGGTCGAGGGTGCGNATGACTTTGAGGACTTCGCGGCCGGGAACCGGGACTTCGCGACCTTCGAGCAGGGCCTCGGTGAAGAGGCGGAGTTGGCGGGTGAAGGCGTCTTCGGTGGCATCGAAATTTACGGGCTCTCCGTTGAGTTTTACCGCGTCACGGGTGAGGACGAGTTCGCCATTCTCGCCAATGAATAGGGTTTCGGTGCGGGTGCGGTGGGTGTGGTGGGTGCGGGTGGAGAAGGCGAGGGAGGCGATGGGGCCTTTTTGCAGTTATAGGCCGATGAAGCCGTCGCTGTCGCCGGTCGAGACGCCGCTGGTGGACCGGAGCGCAGCCCAGACGCGGACGGGGGTGTCGTCGGCGAGCCAGAGCAGGGCGTCAATGTCGTGGCTGCCGAAGAGGGGNAGGTAGAGACCGCCGCAGGCGGATTGGTCGCGGCGCCAATCGGTGGACAGCTGCTCGATCCAGAAGGTGCGCTGGTGGAGGATGTTGNGCAGGGGGCCGATCGAGTTTTGGGCGAGCAGGGTTTTGGAGTGAGCATAGGTGGGTAAGCAGCGCGTCGATTGGCCGATGGAGAGTTGGACGCCGGCGCGGTCGGCGGNNGCGACCATTTTTCGCGCCTCGCGTTCGTCGAGGGCCATGGGCTTTTCGANCAGGATGTGCTTGCCGGCGGCTGCGGCCTGGAGCGCGAAGGGGNGGTGGAGGTCGTGGGGCAGGCAGAGCAGGACGGCGTCGACATCTGGGGAAGAAGGGGCGTCGGCGTACTNGGTGGACCAGTGCGGGGCATGGTAGCGATCGGGGGCTTCGCGAACGCGGTCGGGATCGGAGTCGACGGCGTAGACCAAGTCGGTCGTCGCCAGCGCNGTGATGGCCTTGCAATGGACGTCGGCGATCTGGCCGCAGCCGATGAGGGCGATGCCGAGGGTCATGGGGCGCCGATGCGGCGGAAGGTCAGNTTGAGGCGAGNGGGCGACGNNTTTTTNCGTTTTGGGNACCTGGTGTTTCCAGAAAGTCTGGGTCGGACCGCGCATAACCAGCAGCGAGCCGTGGGCGAGTGGGATTTCGACCGAGTCGAGGTCTTGGCGCTTTTTGTGGCGGAGGACGAAGCGGCGTTCGCCGCCCAGGCTCAAGGAGGCAATGGTCGGCGCGGGGCCGAGTTCGGGTTCATCGTCGCTGTGCCAGCCCATGCTGTCGCGGCCGTCGCGATACTGATTGAGCAATACGCTGTTGAAATCGGCCTCGGCCGCGGATTCGATGCGCTTTTTAAGATCGAGTAAGGGGTCGGTCCAGCCGTGCGGGGCGTGGCTGAAACCCGAATAGGCGTATGTGGCCTCCGGATCGCCGTACCAGGTCGAAAGTCGCGGGGCGGGTTTCTCTTTGCCGAAGATTTTCACGTAGTGCTGTTCCCAGGCGATTTCGGAGCGGAGCGTTTGCAGGTAGGTATTGGCGTCGGCCGGCGCGAGGAAGCTGGGAACGTAGAGGAGATCGGCGTCGGGAAGGTCGAAGGATTCAAGGGGCATAGCGGGTGGCCTGGTTCGCCTTCAATGTAGACGGCCGGCGATACCGCGTCAATCGCCCTGCGCCGAGGTTCCGCGATCGGGAAAATAGCCTAAGTTTAAACGATCCACATCCACTGCAAAGGAGCACATAGATGTCCAAGGGATTGTTGCTGTGCTCGTTGTTGATCAGCGTCGCCCATGCCGAAGAATCGACCTCGCCCTGGAAGCACCAGGCCGCCGCGGGCTCAATTTCAGCCAGGTCGCGCTCAAGGATTGGGCCCAGGGCGGCGAAGAGGCTCTGAGCTGGACGCTGGTATTCAACGCCAAGTCAGGGCGCGAAACCGATAAAATAGTCTGGAACAGCACCTATAAATTCGCCTTCGGCCAGACCAAACTCGGTGACCAGGGGGTGCGCAAAACCGATGATAAGATCGACCTGGAGACGGTGCTGACCTACAAGGCCGGAGCGACGGTCAATCCTTATTTCGGGGCGACGGTCAAGACGCAGTTCGCCAGCGGCTACCAGTACGAGGATTTCGGCAAGGTCGGGGTGTCGCAGTTTTTTGACCCGGCCTACTTGACCCAGAGCGCCGGGGCCGGCTACAAGCCCGTCGAGGAGGTCGAGGTCCGCGTCGGCTTGGCGTTGCGCGAGATCGCCACCCGCGACTTCAACGGTTTCTCCGATGATGCCGAGACCGCCGAGGTGGAGAAATTCCGTTTCGACGGCGGCTTGGAATTGGCGGTAGACGGTGCGTGGCAGTTGAGCGAGAATGCGCTGTTGACGTCGAAGTTGGGCGTATTCGCGCCGGTGACGGCCTTTGACGAGACCGCGATCAACTTCGACAATATCCTCACCGTCAAAGCCGGCAAATATCTCAATGTCAACTTCAATCTGCAGATTATCGACGATGCCACGGCCGGGCCGAAGACCCAGATCAAGGAGACGGCGGCGGTCGGGTTGAGCTATACCTTCGTGGAGTAGCCGGTTTTAGGCGTTCATTCCACCGCGTAACCCAGTCCATCCACAGCC
>PBOD01000040.1 GCA_002724215.1 Gemmatimonadota bacterium
AAGTGAGACGCAATGCTTTTTTTAACATCGTATGCTCCTTGGTTGCAATAGACTTTTCGTGTTAGGCCGGGCCGGGTGGACGAGATATTTGGAGATTCTCCCTCTTGTGTCAAACTCGTCACAGCTGGTGCGTTGGCGTTTTGACGGTCCCCAGGCTGGGAAGCTTTAGACGGCGCGGTGTGAGAGCTATCCCATCTAGGGCTAGCAATAGTAAAAAACTTGCCACCTGAATCCAAACAAAATCCACGGCGAATGGCCGCAATGTATATGCCAGAAGTTAGTTGTATTACAAGTATCTTATATACAGTAGTTTGCTGTCATTGTAGCCGATCGGATTACACCCGGCGATGCGGTTAAATCGCGACGTGCGGCGACATCTGCTCTCTGAATCGCGACGCGCGGGGGCCGCTGATTGCCGATGCAGGGGCAAAGCTTTAGATTTTTCAGCCTCTACTCTCTGCCAAAGGATTGTATATGGAAGTGTTGGGTGGTCCGCTCTTCGGCGTCGCCGGGGCCGGCGAGTCGCATGGACCGGCCATCACCACGATGGTCTTCGGATGCCCCCCCGGACTCCGGGTCGAACGCGCGCAGATACAGCACTATCTGGACCGCCGCCGGCCCGGTAGCAACAAGCTGGGCACGCCCCGGCGCGAGGACGATCAAGTAGCCTTGCTTTCGGGCCTCTACGCGCAAGACCACGAGCCGTTGCTGGCGGGCCCGGCTTTGCGCCTGGGCGCGGTCGAAACGGTCAGTTATGAGAGCGGTTATACCACGGGTGAACCGATCGCTGCGGTGGTGCTCTCGGCCGCCAAGCGCTCTGCCGATTACCAGCAGTTCGCCGGTCCGCAGGGCGAGGTGCGCCCCGGCCATACCGACCTGGTCAAGCACTATAAATCGCAGGGCTTCGTCGATGTGCGCGGCGGGGGACGTTCGAGTTATCGCTCGACGACATCCGATGTTATCGGCGGCTCGTTTGCACGCCTCTTTCTGGCCGAGCACTTCGGCACCGCGATTTTCTCGTCTATCTGCCAGGTCGGTCCCCTGGAGGCCGAGCTGGCGTTGGCCGACCGGATCGGCGACTTGCTCGCGGAGTCCGCCGATGGGCGCCTGTCGCCCGAGGCCTGCGCCGGGCTCGAAGCCGAGCTCGAAGCCGAATTGGATAGCGGAGATATTCTCCGCGCCGTCGATCGCGACTTCGCGGCGCGGGCGGTCGAGTTGATCGCTGCCACGCGCAAGGATGGCGACTCCCTGGGGTCTGCGCTCGAGGTCGTGGCGGTCAATGTGCCGGCGCTGGTCGGCGAGCCATTGTATCAGAGTCTGAAACTGCGACTGATGGGCAGCCTCGGGGGCCTGCACGCGGTGCAGGCCTGCGAGATCGGTGGCGGTCGCGCGGTGGCGGGGCGCCGCGGTAGCGACAACAACGATCCCATCCGCAAGGGCGGTTACCAGCGCAACAGCCACGGCGGCCTGCTCGGCGGCATGACCACCGGCATGCCGCTAACCTGCCGGGTCAGCTTCAAGCCCACGTCTTCGATCGCCCTGCCGCAGGATTCGGTGCACAAGGATCTAGCGGAAATCGAATACCAGCTCAAGAAGGGGCGCCACGATCCCTGTCTGGGCGTGCGCGCGGGCGTGACACTGGAGTCGCGGTTGGCCATCGAATTGCTCAACGCAGTGCTGGAGCACCAGGCGCGCCGTATTGACGCCGATAATTTCAAACTCTTCTAGGATGCTCGCATGACCCATACGTACGATTTTGACGAGGTGGCTCGTCTGCCGCTGCCCGGCGACAATGTCGCCATCGCCGCGCTGCGACTGGAAGCCGGCGACCGGATCCGCCGCGGCGCTGAGACCTTTGTTCTCGCCCACACAGTGCTGGAGGGGCACCGCTTCGCCATCGCTTCCCTGGCGCCGGGTGACGAATTGCTCTCGTGGGAATTGCCTTTTGGCGGAGCGGTCGCGGCAATCGCGCCGGGCGACTACGTCTGCAACCAGGGCATGCTCGACGCCCTCGGCGGGCGTTCGATCGACTTCGAATTGCCCTCGGCGCCGAACTTCGCCGATCATATCGAGCCCTATCGATTCGACGAACGCGGCTTCGCTCCGGGCGCGCAGGTGTCCGGCCCGACGCGGGCGGATTCGTTTTCCGGTTATTTGCGTCCGGGCGGTCGCGGCGTCGGTACGCGGAACTTCATCGTCGTGCTCGGCACGACCTCGCGCACGTCGAGTTTTGCTCGTGCCCTGGCCGCGCGCTGCGCCGATGTAGCAGTTCCGGGCGTCGATGGCGTAGTGGCGATTGCCCACACCGAGGGCGGCGGTTGGGAGAAGCCCAATAACGAGGAGCATCTGCTGCGGACGCTGGCCGGCTTTGCGATTCACCCCAATGTCGGCGCGGTGCTGGCGGTCGATTATGGCAGCGAAGCGGTCGGCAATCGCGCGTTGCAGGAGTACCTGTCGCGCAACGACTATCCCCTCGACCACGTGCCGCACCGCTTTATGAGTGTCGAGGGCGGCTTTGCGGCGCAATTAGACGAGGGCGAGCGGCAGGTCCGGCAGTGGTTGGGCGAAATCGGTGCCGCGCGCAGCGAGCAGCCACTGTCGCATTTGCGGTTGGCTCTGCAGTGCGGCGGTTCGGACGCCTTCTCGGGCATCTCGGGCAACCCGCTGGCCTCATGGGTCGCGCGCGAATTGGTGCGCGGCGGCGGCGGCGCCAATCTGGCCGAAACCGACGAGCTGATCGGCGCCGAGCCCTACGTGCTCAAGAATGTGCGCGACGCCGCTACCGCGCAGCGCTTTCTAATGATGGTCGAGCGCTTCAAGGAACGGGTTGCCTGGCACGGCGAGTCGTGCGAGGGCAACCCGTCGGGCGGCAACAAATTCCGCGGCCTCTACAATATCGTGCTCAAGTCGATCGGCGCGGCGATGAAGCGCCATCCGGATGTGCGGCTGGACTATTGCATCGAATACGGAGAGCGCATGCGGGCGGGCGGCTACTACTTCATGGACAGCCCCGGCAACGACCTCGAGAGCATCGCCGGACAGGTCGCCGCGGGTTGCAACGCGATCTACTTCGTCACCGGCAACGGCTCGATCACCAACTTTCCCTTTGTGCCGACGCTCAAGATCGTCACCACCACGCCGCGCTACGAGCTACTGGCTGCGGACATGGACGTCAATGCTGGGGCCTACCAGGATGGCGTGTCGATGGACGAATTGGGTGCCGAGCTTTTCGATCTGACGCTGGCGGTGGCCGGCGGCCAACGCTCCAAGGGCGAGCTGGCCGGCCACGCGCAGGTGCAGATTTGGCGCAACTGGCCACAGCGCGACGAGAGCCGCTTGCAGGCCTTGCAAGCGGCACCGGTACCGGCGGGCGGTCCGGTCGCGGTGGCGGCGGAAGAAGCGCCGGCGGNGAGTTTCGCCGCGTTGCGNAGCGAGCGCGGTCCGGTCAGCGATCAGGTCGGGCTGATATTGCCGACGAGTCTGTGCTCGGGGCAGATCGCGCGGATGATTGCAGCACGGCTCAACGCCGAGGGCCTGGGTNGNGACAAGGGTTTATCGCGCTTCGTGGCGCTGGTCCATACCGAGGGTTGTGGCGTGACGGGCGCAGAGGCCGAGGCGATCTATGCTCGCGCGATGATGGGCTATTTGACGCACCCACTGGTGCGCTGCGCGGTGCTTTTGGAGCACGGCTGTGAAAAGACGCANAACGATTATTTTCGCAATGAGTTGGCCGCGCGCGGGCTCGCCGCCGAAGATTACGGTTGGGCCAGCGTGCAATTGGACGGCGGCATCGACAAGGTCGGCGATATCGTGGCGGACTGGTTCCGCGCGCGATTGGGCGACCTGGTGCCGACGGCGGCGGGGGAGAATGCGGGTCTGGACGCCTTGCGGGTGGGGTTGGCGGCGGCGGGGCCTTTGGACGCCGACGCAGCGGCGGCCTTGGCCCGACTCACGCGCTGGCTCAATAGCGCTGGCGCGACGGTGGTGGTGCCGGAGCGCGGGGCACTGCTGGACAGCGATGCATACGTAGAGGCCACTTTTGCGGACGGACGTCCGGGTGCGACGCTGGCGCATGGCGCGGTGGCGTCCGGACCGGGTTATCACGTGCTGGAGACGCCGACCGACCACTGGACCGAGATCGCCACCGGCTTGGGGGCGACGGGCGTCGAGATGGTGCTGGTCCANGCNGGCGAACACCCGGTGCCGGGCCATCCGCTGGTGCCGCTGCTGCAGGTTTCGGCTGCGGAAGACGTGCGGGCGCGCTACGGGGACGACCTCGACCTGAGGCTCGCCGCTCCGGNCGACGGGTGGGCGGGCGAATTGCTCGACCTACTGGTCACGGTGGCCTCGCGGCGCCACCGGCCCGCGACCGCGGCGCAGGACAATACCGATTTNCAATTCACCCGAGGCCTGCTCGGCGTTTCGATGTAGGAGGACGCGATGTCCGATCTCAAAGCGGTGGTCATCGGCTGCGGCGGCCACGCGCANTCGCATCTGAAGATGCTCGAAAAAGAGTCCCGGCTGCAGCTGGTCGGGATCGCCGAGTTGGACGANGAACGGCGCGCGCAAAACGCGGCGCAGTGGGGGGTAGAGGGCTATGCCGACTACCGGCAGATGCTCGACGCTACCCAACCCGATATCGCCGTCGTCGCGACGATGCCGGGGCNTCTTAAGGCGATCGTCATCGATTGCCTCGAGCGCGGGCTGCACACTTCGGTGGAGAAATCGCCGGGGATGGACGTGGCCGAGACCCGGGCGATGGCCGCGGCCGCCGCACAGAGCAGTGGCAAGGCCATCGTTTCCTTCAACCGTCGCTACTTCCCGCAGATTCTGGCGCTGCGGTGCCTGGTAGACGCGCGCGGTGGCGCGGTGCATTGCGCTGCCACCTACAACAAGCCCATGACTCAGGCGGGAACCCCGGCCTGGGAGGGCATCGCGCCCGACCCGCTATTCTGCGACGCGATCCACCACGTCGACCTGTTGCGCTGGTTGGCCGGCAGCGGGTCCCGTGCGGCGCTGCCTGTGGAAGTACACGCCAACGTGCACGACGGCGCGCGCCCCGGTGCGCACCGCCACAGCGCGGTGGTGCGCTTCGATAGCGGCGTGCATGGGGTACTGATGAGCCACTACGGCATCGGCGCCCGCATCCAGCGCGCCGAGGTGCACGCCGAGGATTTCTCGGCCTATGTCGAACTGACGACGTCGCCGCCTGCGCCGGAGATCTACGAAGACGGATCGGCATGGGCGGGAGGCCCATTAGACCTCGACGCGGTGGGGGGAGCCGACTTCAACGAGACCCGCCACTTCGTCAACTGCATCCTCACCGACGAGGAGCCCTGGTCGACGCTAGATGACGCGGTGCACACCATGCGGCTGTGCCAGGCGATCCGCGAGGGCTGCAGGGGACCGCTGGACGTCGGGTGAGCGCGCTGGCGGCGATCCTGGTCGGGGCGGCGCTGGTCCGCCTCTATCGCCTGGCCGACATTCCCAACGGCTTCAGCCCCGACGAAGCGTCATACGGCTACAACGGCTATTCCTTCCTGTTGACGGGTAGGGACCGCTTTGGCGAGGCCCTGCCGCTATTCACCGATAATTTCGGCGATCTGATCGCCACGAGTTATATGTGGCTGACTGCGCCGGCGATTGCGCTGTTTGGTCTCGGCGAGTTCGCAGTGCGGTTGCCCGCGGCGCTGATCGGCACGGCGACCGTATACGTGCTCTACCTGTTGGGGTCGGCGGTGGCCGGGCGTGGGACGGGCTTGCTGGCGGCATTGCTGCTGGCGATCAGCCCCTGGCACGTGCAGATCAGCCGCTACGCCGAGCGCTCGCCGCTACTGGCGCTGTGCTTTTGTCTGGGCCTATTGTTCTTGTGGCGCTGGCGCGAGCGGGGTGGGCGCGATCTGGTGTGGAGCGCGCTGTGTTTCGGTCTGTGCTTTTACACCTATGCCGCGGCCAGGGTATTCGCGCCGCTGTTTGTCGCCGGGGTGGTTCTGCTCTACCACCGCGAATTGCGCGCGGNGGGGCGCGCGGCGCTGGGGGCGCTGGGNATTTTGTTGGTCCTGGCGCTGGGGGCGGTGCCGCACTGGCTCAGCTCGGCGGGNATGGCGCGGGCCGAATTCCTGCTCGAATTTGCGCCCCTGGCTTGGCTNGGCAACTACNTGTCGTATTTCAGTCCGGGGTATTTGTTTTTTGACGGTGATCCAGAATTGCGGCACAGCCTGCGCGGCGTGGGGCAACTNCACTACTTCGAATTGGCGACGGCGCCGCTGGGCGCGTATTTGCTGTGGCGGCGCCGGCGGCGCGAGGACGCGCTGATCGGCCTGTGGTTGCTGCTCTACCCGATCCCGGCCGCAATCACCGAGCCGAGCCACGCCATTCGCTCGGTCGTTGGGGCGCCGCTTTTCGCGCTGCTGTCGGCGTGCGGATTGTGNCAGCTGGCGCTGTGGGTGCGGCCGCGCAAGGTGCTGGTCATCGCTTGCGGATTGGCGATGGCGGCGTCCGCNGTGCTCTATAGCCAGCGCTATTTCGGCGATTATCCCGAATACGCTGCCGCGCGCTGGAACTACGGCATGGGGCCGGCTTTTCGCTATGCCGAGGNGCAGGCGCACGAGCGGGTCTATGTCAGCAATCGCTTCTTTTTGCCGCATATTTTCGCTCTGTTTTACTCGGCCCATCCCCCCGACCAGTACCAGCAACGGCCACTGCGCTTAGCGCAGGGAAACTGGCGCTATAGCCACTTTGCCGTCGGCCGCTACCGCGTTGCGCCGATTTCGCAGATCCATGCCGAAGCGGGCGATTGTAGCGACGCACTGCTGATCGCGCTGGCCGGCGAGGCGCGGCAGCTGGCGGCGCGCTCGCGCTACGAACTGGTTCACACCGTCGCGGTGCCCGATGGGCGCGCGGCGATCGAGATCTTCGCGTGTCGTTAGGGCGAGGGCATCGCCACGTCTAATTCACCGGCAACTTCGCCGATATCGTCCCAGACCTTCTGCGGCAGGTCGATGCCGTCGACGAGCAACCGNGCCTTGGTTTCCTGCTCNATCTCGCCCGGGGCGTAGACCTTCTTGAAGCCCGGNAAAGGCCGGGCCGAGCAGACCCACTCGGCCATCTGCTCGACTTCGCTTTCGTAGTCGTCGAGCCCGATGAAGTCCTCGATATTGATGGCCAGCACCATCACCCCGCCGCCGTCCTTGCCGTCCTGCTTGGTGCAACCGGCGTGCGAGAGCGGTCCCACCAGCATCTCCACCATCATGCCCAGGCCGTAGCCCTTGTGCCCGAATTGCATGCCGCCCAGTGGCAACACGCCGGTGTTGTCGGGTTCTTCNAGGTAGCGCTTGGGATCGGTGACGGGCTGGCCCTCCTGATCGATGACCCAGCCCTCGGGCATGGCCTCGTCGCGGAGGTTCTTCTGGATGATCTTGCCACCGGCCACTACGGTCATCGTCATGTCGAGCATGAAGGGCGGGCCGTTCTGCCGCGGTGCCGAAAAGGCGATCGGCTCGGGCCGAAGTCTGCGGTCGGCCGATCCGAAGGGCGAGAGGAACAAGCCGCCGCCGTTGAGCCAGACCATGCCGATCATGCCCTGTTCGGCGATGCGCGGAGGATAGTCGCCGAGGCGGCAGATGTGGGTGACGCCGTTGAGACCGACGAAGCCGAAGGTCGATTGTCTGGCTTTCTCGACGGCGATGTCGATGGCGCGGTTGCAGGCGACGATGCCATTGGCGCCCTTGCCGTTGACGACGCGCAAGGTGGGGGTATCGCGAACGGTCTCGGTGTCTTCCCAGCGGACGTAACTCTTTTGCATTGCNCGGGCGTAACCGGGGACGAGCCAGGTGCCGTGCGAGTCGTGGCCGTTGAGGTGGCTTTCGACNACGTGGTCAGCGACGGTGCGGGCGTCGGCTTCGGGGATGCCGGTGGCGGTGAANAGGCGGTAGCAGAGGTCGTTGAGGGCGTCGTGTTGGATTACGGGCATGTGCAGGGGCTCCCTGTGGGTGGTTATGCTGCCGTGACGGTCCTTGCGGGGGGAAGAAAAGATGGGGGGATGCTGCGGTCAAGGTGGCCGCGGCATCCCCTGGAGTGGGTTGGGCTTGGTTGTACGGTATGCGTCTTAGTTGTGCTTGGCCATCAATCTGGTGAAGTACTCGAACAAGTGATAGCTGTCGTGCGGCCCCGGCGAGGCTTCCGGATGGCACTGGATCGAGAAGATCGGCAGTTCCTTGTGGTGGAAGCCCTCGAGGCAGTCGTCGTTGAGATTGCGGCGGGTGACCTCCAGTTCGACCGGCAGCGAGTCGGCAGAGACGCCCCAGCCGTGGTTTTCCGAGGTGATGAGGATGCGGTCGGTCGANTATTCTTTGATCGGCTGGTTGGCGCCGCGGTGGCCGAACTTGAGGCGGATGATTTCGGCGCCGAAGGCCAGGCCGAGGATCTCGTGGCCCAGGCAGATGCCGAATATNGGCTTTTTACCGATCAGGCCCTTGCAGGTCTCNATCGCGTAGTCGAGCGGACGCGGGTCGCCGGGGCCGTTGGAGAGGAAAACGCCGTCGGGCTCCAGTGCTAGGACTTCGGCGGCGGTGGTCCTGGCCGGCATCACCGTGACTTTGCAGCCGACCCGGGTTAGACAGCGGACGATATTGCGCTTGATGCCGTAGTCGAGGGCGACGACGTGGAAGCGCGGCTTCCCATCGGGTTCGGCGACATAGGGTGTGTCGCAGCTGACCTCGGCGGCCATATCGACNCCTTCGAGACCGGCCCAGTTCCGGGCTTTTTCTACCAGGCTGTCGGGGTCGAGATCTGTGGTGGACATCGCGGCATCCATTACGCCCTCGATGCGCACCCGGCGGGTCAGTTCGCGGGTATCGATGCCCTCGATGGCGAGGATGCCGTGCTCTTCGAGATAGGCGGGCAGGCTGTGGGTCGATCGCCAGTTGCTGGGCTGGCGGCAGCACTCCTTCATCACGAAACCGCGGACTTGCGGCCTGGAGGACTCGTCGTCCTCGGGCGTGACGCCGTAGTTGCCGATGAGGGGGTAGGTCATGGTGACGATCTGGCCGGCGTAGGAGGGGTCGGTGAGGATTTCCTGGTAGCCGGTCATACTGGTGTTGAAGACCATTTCGCCCAGGCACTCACCGCCGCTGCCCAGAGCTCGGCCTTCGAAGACGGTGCCGTCCGCGAGCGCGACGAGGGCTTTCATCGTACGGAGGTACTCCTTTTGTGGGATGATTAGAACAGCATAGAATGTAGCAAAAAAATCCGTGGCTGAACAGGCGGACTATTCCGGGGCCGAATCGGTCAGGTCCTGGCGCTCCTGTCGCGCCTGCTCCTGCATATCGATGGCCGGGTCGAATTCACCGACGATTTCGCGNCCGACGATCTCCTCAATCACGTCTTCNAGGGTGACGATGCCGGCGAAACCGCCGTATTCGTCGACCACNGAGAACAGGTGTTCGCGCCGCTGGATATATTCTTCGAGCAGTTGGCTGGCCCGCGCCGATTCCGGGACCGAGTGGATCGGGCGCTCGACCTCGGAGAGGNGGGCCTGGTCGCGGCCGTCGGCCAGGGCGTTGAAGGCGTCGCGTCGCAAGACCAGGCCGACGATATTTTCGCGNTCGCCTTCGTAGAGAGGCACCCGGCTGTGCACCCAACTGCCCGACAACTGACGGGCCTCGGTCAGGGTCAGGTCGCGGTCGAGGCAGTGGACGACGGTGCGGGGCGTCATGACATCGCGGGCGCGTAACTCATCGAGNTTGAGGATGTTCTGGATCACGNGCTCCTGCTCGGGCGAAATCGCGCCGGAGCGGCGGCTCATCTGCGCGGTGATCTCAATTTCTTCCGGCGCTACTTCGGGCACATCGGGGGCGCCCTGGGTGATCAGCCGGGTGATAAACTGGTTGAGCCAGATAAAGGGCGTGAAGATCCATACCAGCCACTGGATCGGTCGGGCGATAACCCGGGCCAGCGAACGGGCGTAGACCACNCCCGCTGTCTTGGGGATGATCTCGGAGAAGATCAGTACGCCTAGGGAGATGGCGACGGTGAAGTAGACCTCCTTGTCGGTCCCGAACACGCCGACGAAGGCCGCCCCGGCGATGGCCGCCCCACCGGTATTGGCGAGGGTATTGAGGGTGAGGATGGCCGATATGGGGCGTTGGATATCTTCGTGCAGGCGCTTGAGGATCTTGCCCGAGGTGCGGCCCTGGGCGGCCAGCATCTCAATCTGGCTGGCCGATAGCGAATAGAGCGCGGCNTCCAAAAGCGAGCAGATACAGGAGACCACGAGGACGGTGCCGGTGGCCAGAATCAGTGCGGTATAGGGAGTCATGGGTGGAAGGGGGATTTACAAAGAGAGGGATCCCCCGCTGGGAATCCCTCTCCAATCGCGCTGGGTGGCGGAAAAGGCCCTTTACTTCATGTGCTTGTTGACCAGTTTGGTCATCTCGAACATGCTGACCTGCTTCTTGCCGCCGAAGATCGCCTTGAGCTTGTCGTCGGCGTTGATCATGCTCCTGTTCTGCGTGTCCTGCAGGNTGTTCTTCTTGATATAGGCCCACATTTTTTTGGTAACCTGCGTGCGCGGCAGCGGCTTGTTGCCGACGATGGCGCCCAGCGTGGCGTTGGGCTGCACGGGCTTCATAAAAGAGGGATTGGGCTTGCGCTTGGCCTTTTTCTTGGCGGCTTTCTTTTTAGCTGGAGCCTTCTTGGCCGGCGCCTTCTTGGCGGCGGCTTTCTTTTTGGCCGGTGCCTTCTTGGCGGCTTTCTTTTTAGCCGGTGCCTTCTTGGCGGCTTTCTTTTTAGCCGGTGCCTTCTTGGCGGCTTTCTTTTTGGCCGGTGCCTTCTTGGCGGCTTTCTTCTTAGCCATCTGGATTACTCCTTTGTGGGGTGGTAAGAAAACCTAAGTACGGGCGCTTTAAAGTTTTATTCCTCAGTCCCGCCCTGATCCCTTGCGTGGATTAGCGCTATTTTTCAGGACTCAAAAGATGGGCAAGGCTCTATAGATACTAGATTGCACTACACAATTGNCCCAAAGATAGCACAGAGGCGACGAATCCGTCAAGCGAAAATACCGCTGTTTTCGAGGGGAAAAAGGCCCAAAATCAGGGTATTTGCCACGGCTTGGAGAGAGTTGACATAATTCAATAAGTAGTCTAATTTAGATGAACTTAGGGCTTTTATAGTCAGGCTATTTAACGGGCGTTGAGCATTAGATGATCGAAAAGAGCAAATTGGGCTTTGTCGGCGCTGGCAATATGGGCAAGGCGTTGATTGAGGGCCTGGTCGGCCAGATCGCCCCCGGTCAGATTACGGCGGCCGATCTCATCCCCGAGGCGCTGGAGTCCCTGGCAGCGCTGGAGGTCAATACCAGCACGCAGGCCGTAGATGCGGTGCGCGGTCAGGACCTGGTGATATTGGGGCTCAAGCCCCAGGTGGCCACTCCCGTCCTGGCCGAATTGGCGCCTCTTTTGGGCGCGGGCCAGATCGTCGTCTCGATGATGGCGGGCGTGCCCACTGCGCGCATTGAGGAACTGCTGCCGGAGGGCACGCCGGTGGTGCGGGTCATGCCGCAGACTTTGGTGCGGTTGCGCGCCGCCGCCTGCGCATTGAGCGCCGGTCGCGCCGCCAGCGGCGAGCAANTGGCGCTGGTGCGCTCGCTCTTCGACNTGGTCGGCACCACGGTCGAGGTGGCCGAAAGCCAGATGGACGCGGTGACGGGCCTATCGGGTAGCGGTCCGGCCTGGGCCTACACGGTGATCGAGGCGCTGATCGACGGCGGCGTGCGCTCGGGTCTGCCGCGCGAGGTGGCTACCAAACTGGCGGCGCAGACGCTGAGCGGGGCGGCGCGGCTGGTGCTGGAAAGTGGTGAGCACCCCGCCGTGCTNAAGGACCAGGTCACTTCGCCGGGGGGGACCACCATTGCCGGATTGCACGTGCTCGAGGAAAAGGGTCTGCGCGATGCGCTGATTAGCGCAGTGCAGGCTGCTGCTCGGCGCTCGGCCGAATTGGGGCAGGCGTGATCGCGGTTATCGACTACGGGATGGGCAATCTGCGCAGCGTGGAGAAGGCCTTCGAATTTCTCGGCTTCGCCGCGAAAATAGTCGATGAGCCCGAGCAGGCCGCTGCCGCTACGCACCTGGTGCTGCCCGGCGACGCGGCCTTTGGCGACGCGATGCGCAATTTGCGCGCTGCCGNTTGGGACCAGGCCATCGCCGACGGGATTGCGGCGGAGAAGCCCTTCTTGGGCATTTGCGTGGGGTTGCAGCTGATGTTCGAAGAGAGCGAGGAGATGGGCCAACATCGGGGCCTGGGCATTTTGCCGGGTAAGTGCGTGCGCTTCCCAGCCGAGGAGCGGGTGCCGCAGATCGGCTGGAACCAGATCGCCATCCGCCGCGAGGTGCCGCTGTTAGACGGCGTACCCGACGAGAGCTTCTTTTATTTCGTGCACTCTTACTATGTGGAGACCGCCAATCCGGACGACTGCGTCGCCACTACCGACTACGGCCTAGATTACACTTCTATCGCCGGTGCCGGGCGTGTTTTCGGGGTGCAATTCCACCCCGAGAAGAGTCAGACCCACGGTCTGCGCCTGCTCGACAACTTCGCCCGGTTGAACTAGCGATGCTGGCCAAGCGGATCATTCCCTGCCTCGATGTCAAAAACGGCCGCAACGTGCGCGGGGTGCGCTTCTCGGCCGACAAGGATGCCGGCGACCCGGTAGAATTGGCCGCGCGCTACGACGCCGAGGGCGCTGACGAACTGGTCTTCTACGATATCACCGCCTCGGCCGACGGGCGCGCCATCGTCATGGATCTGGTGCGCGAGGTCTCCGAGCAGGTGTTCATTCCGCTGACAGTCGGCGGCGGGATCCGGACCTTCGAGGATGTGCGCTATATCCTCAAGACCGGGGCTGACAAAGTGTCGATCAACTCGGCCCATGTCCACACGCCGGAGATTATCAACCAGAGCATGGAGAGCTTCGGCTCGCAGTGCATCGTCGGCGCTATCGACGCGCTGCGCCGGCCGGCGACAGAGGNGGGGGATCCGGCGTGGGAGATCTACATCAACGGCGGGCGCACGGCTACGGGCATCGACGCGCTGGAGTGGGTGGAGGAGCTTTGCGACCGCGGCGCTGGTGAACTGGTGCTCAACAGCATCGACGCCGACGGTACCCGCGAGGGCTACGACCTCGAACTCAACCGCGAGGTTGCGCGTCGCGTCGATGTGCCGATCGTCGCGTCGGGCGGTGCCGGCAACCTCGACCACATCCACGAAGTGCTGACTGCGGGTGAGGCGAGCGCTGCGTTGGCGGCGTCGATTTTCCACTACCAGACCTACTCGATCCCCGAGGTCAAGGACTTCTTACGCGAAAAAGGCGTAGTGGTACGGCAGTGAACGCCAACGGCAGAGCGCCGCGCAGGGCGCAGATGGACCGGGTCAAGCGGCTGGTGGTCAAGATCGGCAGCAATGTGCTGACCACCAACAGCCACAAGCTCAGCGAGACGGTGGTCAAAAGGCTGGTCGAAGACGTGGTCGAATTGCGCGCCTGCGGTTTGGAGGTGGCGATCGTCACCTCGGGCGCGGTGGCGGCGGGCATGGGGCGGATGGAGCTGACCAGGCGCCCGGAGGGCGTCGGCGAATTGCAGGCTTTGGCGGCGATCGGTCAGGTGNTGCTGATGGACACCTACAAGGCCAAGTTCCGCAGCCGCGGCGTGCCGGTCGGCCAGGTGCTGTTGACGGCNGANGATATCCTCGGCGACCGGCGGCGCTACCTCAACCTCGAGAATACGTTCCGCAGCCTCTTCGCCTACGGTGCCGTACCGCTGATCAACGAGAACGACAGCGTCGCCGTCGTCGAGCTCAAGCGCAAGCTCGGCGAGAACGACATGCTCGCCGCCTATGTCAGCAACCTGATCCGCGCCGACATGCTGGTGGTGCTATCCGATGTCGATGGGCTCTACGAAGGCTTCGGGCGCAAGGGGCCGGAGGGNGAACTGGTGCGCGAGGTGCGCCAGGGCGGCCTCAATCTGGAAGCCATGATCGGCCGCACGCTCAGTGCCAAGGGCAGCGGTGGCATGGCGACCAAGCTACAGGCGGCGCGGCTGTTGATGGCCTGCGGTGAGATGACGGTCATCGCGCACGGTCGCAAACACCGGCTGCGCGATATCGTCGCTGGCGACGAGGTCGGCACGCTTTTCGTGCCCGGCGGCCGCAAGCTCAACAGCCGGCGGCGCTGGATCGGCTTCGCCGGCGAGTGCCGCGGTAGCGCGGTGGTCGATCGCGGCGCCCAGCGCGCTATCACCGAGCGNGACAAGAGCCTGTTGCCGGCGGGTGTCATAGACTGCGAGGGCGAATTCGCCGCCGGCGACGTGGTGCGCATAATCAGCGAGTGCNGCGTTGAACTGGGTCGCGGCTTGAGCCGCTATTCAGCCCCGGAATTGCGCCGCATATTCGGCATGAGCTCACCCGAGGTCNAACGCGCCCTGGGCCGTCCCGCCCTCGAGGTCATCCACCGGGACGATCTGGTATTGTTCTAAGCTCGCAGAGCCCCATGGCCCAAAAGGCACCTAACAAAGCGGTCCCATTGGCGCGGAGCACGCGCTGGCGGCTGCTCTTTTTAGCGGCTTTCCTGGCGCTGGTCGTCTATATTGCCGCCGGCGACGGTCTGCTTTTGGATGTCCGCGAGCAAGAGCGGGAATTGACCAAACTCGAGGTGCAGGTTGACCGTCTGCAAACCGAGAACGATAGCTTGCGCAGAGTCCTGGACCGATTGGACAACGACATGGACTACATCGAAAAATTGGCGCGCGAGGAACTGGGGCTGGCCAAGCCCGGCGAAGCGGTGATCCCGCTTAAGGAAGGGGACTGAAGCCCGTGCCGCGGAATATTGTCAAGACCCGCGCCATCGTGCTGCGCACCATGCGCATGGGCGAGACCAGCCGCCTCGTCACCTTCTATTCCGAGGAACACGGCAAGCTCAAAGCCACCGCCAAGGGCGCGCGCAAGCCCAGGAGCAAGTTCGGGGCTGCGCTCGACCTGATGACCGAGGTCCAGGCCGTCTGCTACGTCAAGGAGACCCGCGACTTGCAGACCTTGAGNGAGTGCACCTTGCTCAAACCGGCGCCCGAACTCTCGCACAGCCTCGAAAGGCTGTCCTTCGGCAGCGCCGCCTGCGAACTGATCGACCGTTTGACCATCGAGGGCGAGCCCAATCAGCGCCTCTACCAGTGTCTGGCCGGCGTGCTGCANGGCCTGGCCGAGGTCGGGCCGGAGCAGGTCGAGTCGCTGTTCTGGTACTACCAACTGCGCGCGGCCGAGGCGCTGGGCTACCGCCCGGAGTTGCGCCAGTGCATTTCCTGCCAGAGCGAGCTGATCGGCCCCTGGCTGTGGTTTTCGGCGGCGTTGGGCGGCGGTCTCTGCGCGGCCTGCGGCCAGGACAACGGGGTGCGCATGACCGGCCAGAGTCTGACTTTTCTCGCCGATCTCCAGGGTCTAAAGACCTATAGCGTCGATGCGCTGCCCCCCGCACCGCCCCGGCGCGGCGAAATACGCGCTGCGCTGCGCGGCTTCCTCGAGTACTACGGAGACGAGCGCGGTCGTTTGCGCTCACTCGATTTTCTCGACTCGCTTAACCGGGTCGAGTCCGCACTGGCCAACTGACCAGCCGCGGGCCAAGCTGCCCGCACCGTGGATACATTCTGTAAGGAGATTTTCATGTCTGAAGACACGATGGAAAAACTGGTATCGCTGTGCAAGCGCAAGGGGTTTATTTTTCAGAGTTCCGAAATATACGGTGGCCTCAACGGCTGNTGGGATTACGGNCCACTCGGGGTCGAGTTGTTGCGCAATATCAAGGACGNCTGGTGGACGGCGATGACCNATCGNGAGGATATCGAGGGCGTCGATGCCAGTATTTTGATGCACCCGCGGGTGTGGGAAGCCTCTGGCCACGTCGATGGCTTTACCGACCCGATGGTCGAGGACAAGAAGACCAACGAGCGCTTCCGTCTCGATCAGTTGCTCGAGGACAACGGCCTCGATATCGGGGGCCTGAGCGTNGATGAGATGACGGCGCTGTTGCGCGACAAGGACATCAAGAGCCCTAGGGGCAACGAACTGAGCGACCCGCGGCAGTTCAATTTGATGTTCAAGACTTTCGTCGGTCCACTCGAGGAAGACAGCGCACGGGTATTCCTGCGCCCGGAGACAGCGCAGGGCATTTTCGTCAACTATCTCAACGTGCAGCAGGCCATGCGCCAGAAGCTGCCCTTTGGCATCGCGCAGATCGGCAAGGCCTTCCGCAACGAGATCAACACCAAGAACTTCCTGTTCCGGGTGCGCGAGTTCGAACAGATGGAGATGCANTACTTCGTNGCNCCGGGCAGCCAGGACCAGTGGTTCGANTATTGGCGCGAGCAGCGCTGGAACTGGTTCCAGCGCATTGGCCTGCCCGAGCGCAAGCTCAGCTGGCACGAGCACCAGGGCGACGAACTGGCGCATTACGCCAGCGCCGCCTTCGACATCCAGTACGAGTTTCCCTTNGGGCCGGGCGAGATCGAGGGCATCCACAATCGCGGCAATTACGACCTATCGCGCCACGAAGAATTCTCGGGCAAGCAGCTCAAGTACTTCGACGAGGAAAGCCGCGACAAGTTCGTGCCCAATGTGATTGAGACCTCCATAGGGGCTACGCGCACCAGCATGGCCTGCCTAGTCGAGGCCTACCACGAGGAGGAGGTCAAGGGTGACAAGCGCGTGGTGATGCGCTTCCATCCCCGCGTTGCGCCGATCAAGGCGGCGATCCTGCCGCTGGTCAAACGCGACGGCATGCCCGATATCGCGCACAAGATCGCCGAGGATCTGCGGCCACATATGCGGGTCTTTTACGACGAGGGCGGGGCCATCGGCCGCCGCTACCGCCGCATGGACGAGGTCGGCACGCCGTTTTGCATAACGGTCGATTCCGACACCCTCGAGGACCAAACCGTCACCGTGCGCGAGCGCGATTCGATGGAGCAGCAAAGGGTGCCGATCGATGGTTTGCGGCTCCATCTCGAAGGAGCGATGGACGCCTGGCAGGTCCCTTGACCCTCACCCGAAAACCTATAATATTATAGGCTGCTGTATTCGGGTTTGCGAAAGTGGCGAAATTGGTAGACGCGCTAGATTTAGGATCTAGTGCCCGAAAGGGCTTGGGGGTTCGAGTCCCCCCTTTCGCACCATAGAGATATCGACGAGCGCACCGCNCCTATTTTCTCAGTGGGGGCGGTGCGCCCTTTACCGTTGTAAGGTTTTATTNAGTGAAAACCAATATCACAGAAACNAGCCAGTGGGGTCGCGAGGTTGAGGTCGAGGTCGAAGCCGCGCGGGTNGATAAAGAGGTCGACAAGGCGCTGCGCAAATACCAGAAGCGCCTGGAGATCCCCGGCTTTCGCAAGGGAAAAGTGCCGCTCAAGATCGTCAAATCGCGCTTCGGCGACTCGATTCGCGGCGAAGTGCTAGGCGACCTGCTGCCCACATTGCTCGAAGAAGCCACCCGCGAAGCCGGTCTGGTCCCGGCTGCACCGCCGCAGATTTCGCAGCTCGACCACGAGCCGGGCGGCGACCTGACCTTCACCGCCGCGCTCGACATCTGGCCCGAGATCGAGGTCGAAAACTACGAGCAGCTCGATGCCACCCGCATGGTTCACGAAGTCCAGGACGACGAGATCGATGCGCAGCTGGAGGAGTTGCGCCGTCGCCAGGCCACCGAGCAGGCAGTGGAGCGTCCGCTGGAGTCGGGCGACGTGCTGATCGCCGACTTGCAGCGGCTCGATGAGAGCGGCGTACCGGTCATCGGCGAGAAATTCGAGGAGCGTTACTTTCTCATCGGCGACGAAAACGCCCCCAGCCCCGAATTCGAGGAGGCGCTGGTNGGCATCAGCGCCGGCGAGGAGCGCAAGGTCAGCTTNGCCTACCGCGATGATTTGCCCAACGAGGAACTCGCCGGCAAAACCGAGCACTTCGAAGTCTCCGCGCGCGAGGTGCGCGAGCGCGCCCTGCCCGAGCTCGACGACGAATTTGCCAAAGACGTCGGCGAGCAGTTCGCGANNCTAGATGACTTACGCGGCCATATCAGCCATCAGATTCAGGAGCGCTGGAGCTATATGGCCGAGCAGCGCCTGCGCAGCGAGCTNGTCTCCCAGCTCATCGAAAAGAACGAATTCGACCTGCCTGAGAGCATGGTCGATAACTACATCAATTCGATGAAGCGCGAACAGCAGGGGAATGATCACGACCATGACCATGATCACGACCATGATCACGANCACGANCANGATCACGANCACGATCACGATCACGAGGAGCGCGAGCAAGCGGTCCGGCGGCTCAAGACGTTCCTGTTGGTTGAGGGCGTGCGCAAAAAGGCCGCGATTAGTGTCAGCGACGAGGAGTTCGACNTCTTCGCCGCCGAGCGCGCCGAACAGGCTGGGGTCAAGCTCGACGATCTCAAGCGCTCGGGGCGGATAGACGATCTGCGGCGCGAGTTGGAGGAGAAGAAAGTCTTCGACGTACTTGGCGAGAAGGCTAATATCAAAGAGGAAAAGGTATAGCGATGTCGTTGATTCCGATGGTCATCGAACAGACGGGCCGGGGTGAGCGCTCCTACGATATCTATTCGCGTCTGCTCAAGGACCGCATCATTTTCGTCGGCACCCCGATAAATGACCAGATCGCCAACCTGATCATCGCGCAGATGCTCTTTTTGGCGTCCGAGGACCCCAAGAAGGATATCGCCCTTTACCTGAACACGCCGGGCGGGCTGATTACCGCCGGCATGGCGATCTACGACACCATGCATTACGTCGCCTCCGACATCTCCACCATTTGCATCGGCCAGGCTTCGAGCATGGGTGCGGTGCTATTGGCCGGCGGTGCGAAGGGCAAGCGCCAGGCGCTGCCCAACGCCCGGGTGCTCCTGCACCAGCCGATGGGCGGGATCGGCGGCCAGGCCGCCGACATGGAGATCCATGCCCGCGAGATCATCAAGATGCGCCAGCAGATCAACGAAGTGCTGGTCGAGTGCACCGAGCAGCCGATGGAGCGCATTGAGCGCGACACCGAGCGCGACTTCTTTATGTCTGCCGAAGAAGCCAGGCAATACGGCGTCATCGACGAGATCATCGCCCCTTCGCAGATTGCGGCGCCGGCCGAAATCGCCGGCTAGCCCAACCCAGGAGCCCATTTTGCGCCGACGGCCGTCCAAAAGCGATCCGCGCTGCTCGTTTTGCGGGCGCAGCCACAGCCAGGTCGAGAAGATCATCACCGGTCCCCAGGTCCACATCTGCAACGAGTGCGTCAAGTTGTGCAACGAGGTACTCGCCGAGGAGAAGCAGCAGACGCTGCCCTGGGAGACGGGCGAGATGCCCAAGCCGACCGAGATCAAGGCTTTCCTCGACGAGTACGTGATCGCGCAGGAGCGGGCCAAGAAGATCCTCTCGGTCGCCGTCTACAACCACTACAAGCGGATTCGCACCAGCGTCGCTCTCGACGAGGTCGAGCTAGAGAAGAGCAATGTCATGCTCATCGGCCCGACCGGCGTCGGCAAGACCGAACTGGCCAAGACCCTGGCCAAGATCCTGCAGGTGCCCTTCTCGATCGCCGACGCCACCATCCTCACCGAGGCCGGCTATGTCGGGGAGGATGTCGAGAATATCCTGGTCGGCCTATTGCAGGCGGCCGATTACGATGTCGCCCGCGCCGAGAAAGGCATTCTCTACCTCGACGAGGTCGATAAGATCGCCCGCAAATCTGCTACTCCCGCGGTCAGCCGCGACGTATCGGGCGAGGGCGTTCAGCAGGCATTGCTCAAGATTCTCGAAGGTACTACTGCCAATATTCCTCCCAAGGGGGGCCGCAAGCACCCCGAGCAGCCGATGATCCAGATGAACACCCGCAATATTCTCTTCGTCTGTGGCGGGGCTTTCGAGGGTCTCGACAAGGTCGTCAGCCAGCGCGTGGGCAAGCGCACCATGGGCTTTGGCGCCGAGGCCGGCGACGAGGCCAATCCCGAGGGCGATGCCGTGCTGCCGCTGGTGCAGCCCGAGGATCTGCTCGCCTATGGCATGATTCCGGAGTTCGTCGGCCGAGTGCCAGTGCTGACCACCCTGGATGCGCTGAGCGAGGACGACCTGTTGCGCGTCCTCACCGAGCCGCGCGACGCGCTTATCAAGCAGTCGCAGCGCTTGTTCGCGATGGACGGGGTCGAGGCGGAGTTCACCGACGCGGCACTGCGCAAGATCGTGGCGCTGACGGTGCGCAAGGGCACCGGCGCCCGCGGCCTGCGCTCGGTGATCGAACAGTCGATGATGGACATTATGTACGATGTTCCCTCGCAGGAAGGCACGACCCGCCTCGAGGTTACCGGCGAGATGGTCGAGCGCGGGATCGAGCAGTACAATAGCGAAGACGAAGAGGAGATGCGGCGCAAGCGCGCTTGAGCATCCGTCTTGAGGCGATGCGCTTTTCCTCGATCGAATTCACCATCGGTGCGGTGCGGCCGGCGGATCTGCCTGCAGGCGGCCGGTCCGAGATCGCCTTTTCCGGGCGCTCTAATGTTGGCAAGTCCTCGCTGATCAACCGCCTGGTCCAGCGCAAGAAGCTGGCCCGCACCAGCTCGACGCCGGGCAAGACGCAGCAGCTAAACTACTATCTTGCCAATGACGAGTTCTACCTAGTCGATCTGCCCGGCTACGGTTATGTGCGCGGCGGCGTCGGCCTGCGCCAGACCCTGGCCAAGATCGTCGAGGGCTATATCGCCGACCGCGCGGAGCTCTGCGGAGTCCTGCAGCTAATCGACGCCCGCCACGGCCCGACCGCACTCGACCGCCAGATGATCGACTGGCTCCAAGACGCGGGCAAGCCTTTCCTGCTGGTGTTCACCAAGGCCGACAAGCTGTCGCACAACAAACTGAAGCAACAATTCGACCGACTCGACGCGCAGGGTTCGCTTGCCGGTATCTCTTTTGTCCCCTTCTCGGCTGTCGATGGTCGCGGCAAGGACGATATTTTGGGCTGGATCGCCGACGCGCTCAAGGGCGAGGCGGCCTGATGTCTCACGAGGGTGTTTTGAAAGTACTGATCAGCGATAAGATGGACTCCCGCTGCGTCGAGATTCTAGAGGCCAACGCGGGGATTACGGCCGAAGTAGACACCGGGCTGTCCCCCGATGCGCTGCAGCAGCGCATCGGCGATTACGATGGCTTGATCGTGCGCAGCTCTACCAAGGTTACGGCCGAGGTGCTCAGCGCAGCGCCGAAGCTCAAGGTTATCGGCCGCGCCGGCACGGGCTTCGACAATATCGACGTCGAGGCCGCCACGCGTTGCGGTGCCATCGTCATGAATACCCCCGGTGGCAACTCGCTATCGACGGCCGAGCACACCTTCGCGATGGTGGCCGCGCTGGCTCGGCACATCCCGCAGGCGACATCCTCGCTCAAAAATGGGTTGTGGGAGCGCGGCAAGTTCACCGGCGTGGAGTTGTCCGGCAAGAGCATAGGCATATTTGGCCTAGGCCAGGTCGGCCGCGAGGTGGCCCGCCGCGCCGGCGCTTTCGGAATGAAGGTACTGGGCCGCGATCCCTATATCGGCGAGGACGTGGCGATGTCGTGCGGCGCGCAGCTGGCGGCTCCGGAGGAAATATTCGCCGTCGCCGACTTTATCACCGTGCATTTGCACCTCAACGACCAGACGCACCACATGATCTCCGACGGCGAGATCGCGCAGTGCAAGGACGGGGTCTACCTAGTCAATTGCGCCCGCGGCGGCCTCATCGACGAGGCCGCGCTATTGCGTGGCCTGGAGTCGGGCAAGGTCGCTGGCGCGGCACTCGATGTCTTCGAGGAGGAGCCTCCAGCCCTGGTCGATCTGGTAGTCCACGACCGCGTGATTTGCACCCCGCACCTGGGGGCTTCGACCAAGGAGGCGCAGAGCAATGTCGCGTTGCAGGTGGCCGAGCAGGTCGGCGATGTGCTTATGGGTCGCGTTATCCGCAACGCGGTCAACGCGCCTTCGGTCGAGCCGGAATTGTACGAGAGAATGCAGCCCTATCTCGAGTTGGCCGAGCGGTTGGGACGCCTGCAGGCCCAGTTGAGCGAGGGACAGCTAGAGCGCATTACCGTCGAATACCACGGCGATATCGCCTATCCGACTTCGCCGCTGACTTCAGCGGTGCTCAAGGGCATCATGGAGACGGTGACCAACGCGGCGGTCAATTTTGTCAATGCGCCGCTATTTGCACAGGAGCGCGGGGTGCGGGTTGACGAGTTGCGCAGCAGTGAGCACGAGGACTACGCCAGTCTGATCACGGTGGCGTACCAGACCGACCAGGGCGAGCGGCTGCTATCGGGCACCCTGTTCGGCAAGAGCGAGCCGCGGCTGGTGCGCCTCGACGAGTATCATTTCGACGCCGTGCCCGAGGGCCACATGCTGTTTTATGTCAATGACGACGTGCCGGGCATCATCGGCCAGATCGGCACCGCGATGGGCGATCACGAGGTCAATATCGCGCAGATGTCGTGCGGACGCCGCGAACTGGGCGGCCAGGCGTTGACGATCCTCAACGTCGACGACCCGATCACCGCCGAGGTGGTTTCCGACATTCTCTCCCGGGACTATATCTCCTGGGCCAAACAAGTCAGTCTTTAGGAAGATCATTATGCCGACGAAAATCGTATTGGGCGCGCAGTGGGGCGACGAGGGCAAGGCCAAGGTCGTCGATTATCTCACGCTCGAAGCCGACGTGGTGGTGCGCTATCAGGGTGGGGCCAACGCCGGCCATACCGTTATCGTGGGGGACACCGAATTCGTCTTCCACATGATCCCCTCGGGTATTATGCACGAGGACAAAGCCTGCGTGGTGGGCAACGGCGTGGTCATCGACCCTGAGGCGATGCTGGCCGAGATCGAGGACCTCGAGGCCAGGGGTTTTTCGGTGGCCGGCCGTTTCTTCGTCAGCCAGATCGCCCATATGGTCATGCCCTACCACAAGGCATTGGAAAAAGCCAGCGAGGAGAGCAAGGACGGGGTCAAGATCGGCACCACCGGTCGCGGTATCGGCCCGGCCTACCGCGACAAGGTCGAGCGCAGTTACGGGGTGCGGGTGATGGACTTGCTCGACCCGGCCCGGCTGCGCGACAAGCTGCGCGCCGCGATCACTGCCAAGAATGAGATCCTCACCAGGGTCTACGGTCGGGAGCCGCTGGATGCCGGTCCCATACTCGACGCCTACGTTGGCTACGGCGAGCGACTCAAACCCTATGTCACCGATACTTCGGTTTTGCTCAACCAGGCGATCGACCAGGGCAAGAATGTGCTCTTCGAGGGCGCGCAGGGCACGCTGCTCGACATCGATCACGGCACCTATCCCTATGTCACGTCGTCGAATACCACCGCCGGCGGCGCCTGCACCGGCACCGGCATCGGCCCGACGCGGATCGATGCGGTCATCGGCGTGACCAAGGCCTACACCACTCGCGTCGGCAACGGGCCGTTTCCGACCGAACTGCTGGGCGCAGAGGGCGACAGGTTGCGCAGCCTCGGCCACGAGTTTGGCGCGACCACCGGGCGCGCCCGCCGCTGCGGTTGGTTCGATGCGGCGATACTGCGCGCTTCTTCCAGGATCAACGGTCTGACCAGTATCGCGCTGACGCGGCTCGATATTCTCGACGAGCTCGACAGCCTCAAGCTCGGCGTCGGCTACCGCTGCGGCGATCAAGTGCTCGAGGAATTTCCCGCCGACCCGCAGGTGCTCGAGCAGTGCGAGCCGATCTACGAGGAGCTGGAGGGCTGGAAGGCTCCCACCACCGGGGCGCGCCGCTTCGACGATTTGCCGCCGCAGGCCAGGGCCTATGTCGAGCGGGTTTCCGAGTTGAGCCGGGCGCCGGTGTCGTTGATCTCGGTTGGTCCCGAGCGCGAATCCACCATCGACATCGACTAGTCATGCTGCTTACGGGGTCGTCCGGGTCTAGGGCGGCAGCGCTGCGGCGACTGGTCGCGGAAAAGACCGTGGCGATGCCCGGGGCCTTCAACGCCCCGGTGGCGATGATGGCCGAGCGCACCGGCTTTGAGGCGGTCTACATATCGGGCGCCGGGCTGGTCAACGGCACTGGCGGCTATCCAGATGTCGGCCTGCTCGGGATGGACGAGATGGCGCGCGAGGCCGGCTATATCGCCAATGCCGTCAAGGTGCCCTGCATTTGCGACGCCGACACGGGCTTCGGCGAAGCCTGGCAGGTTATGCGCACGGTGCGGGCCTACGAGCGCGAGGGGTTGGCCGGATTGCACCTTGAGGACCAGGTGATGCCCAAGCGCTGCGGCCACCTCGACGGCAAGTCGCTGATTGGCGTCGAGGCAATGCAGCGCAAGATCGCCGCCGCCTGCGAGGCGCGGCAGGACCCCGATTTCATGATCATCGCCCGCTGCGATGCCCGCGCGGTAGCGGGTTTCGCCGAGAGCGTCGAGCGTGGCCGCCGCTATCTCGACGCCGGCGCCGATGCCATTTTCGCCGAGGCGATGCAGAGCCGCGACGAGTTTGCTCGCTACGCCGACGAGGTCGGTGGCGCGCTGCTGGCCAATATGACCGAGTTTGGCAAGTCGCCCCATCTGACCGTTGATGAATTTGCCGAGTTGGGTTATCGCATGGTGATCTTCCCGATGAGCGCCTTTCGCGCGATGATGAAGGCGGTCGAGGGACTCTTTTGCGAACTCCGGGAAAAGGGCACCCTGGCGGGCGCGCTGGACCGCATGCAGACGCGCGAAGATCTCTACCAACTTCTCGACTACGACGCCTATACCCAATTGGACGCGGATCTCGCCGCGCGCTTCCCCGAAAGGGACTCCCCATGACCGAACAGACCTATAGCCCCGGGCTCGAGGGCGTGATCGCCGGCGAGTCGGCGCTATCGCGTATCGACGTCGAGATCAATCGCCTAATCCTGCGCGGCTACGATTTGGTCGAACTGACCGAGAGTACTCGCTACGAGGAAGTCGCCTATCTGCTGCTCTACGGCGATTTGCCCACCGTCGCTGAACTCGATGCCTTCAACGGCGAGTTGCGCGCGCAGCGCGATCTGCCCGGCCCGGTGGTCGATCTATTGCGCGCGGCCCCCTCCGACGCCCATCCGATGGATCTGGTGCGGACCGCGGTGTCGGCGCTGGCGTTCTTCGACGCTGAGACCCGCGATAATTCCCACGACGCCAATGTGCGCAA
This sequence comes from Gemmatimonadota bacterium, assembly GCA_002724215.1. Classification (GTDB taxonomy): domain Bacteria; phylum Latescibacterota; class UBA2968; order UBA8231; family UBA8231. Next base: position 25,238 of record PBOD01000040.1, read on the forward strand.
GGCCATGCGCCTGATGGCCAGGATTCCCACGGCCATCGCGCACGGCCACCGCTTCGCACAGGGCCTGGAGCCGGTGGCGCCCGACGCCGGGCTCGACCAGGCCGCCAATCTGCTCTATATGCTGCGCGGTGAGGAGCCGCCCGAGTACGAGGTCGAGGCGATGAACGTCTCGCTGATCCTCTACGCCGAGCACGGCTACAATGCCTCGGCCTTCACGGGCCGGGTAGTGGCTTCGACACTGGCCGATCTCTACGGCGCGGTGACGGCGGCGGTCGCCGCGCTGCACGGCCCGTTGCACGGCGGTGCCAACGAGGCGGCGATGGAGATGTTGCTGGAGGTTGGCGACGGGGCGGCGGCCGAGCAGTGGGTGCTCGACGCGCTGGCGCAGAAGAAGAAGATCATGGGCTTCGGCCACCGCGAATACAAAAATGGCGACTCGCGGGTGCCGTCGATGAAGAAGGTCGGACGCCAGATCGCCCAGGCGGTCGGCGATGCGCACTGGCCGGATTTGGCCGATGTGGTCGAAGAGACGATGATGCGCGAGAAAGGGATTTTCCCCAATGTCGATTTTCCCTGCGCCTATACCTACTACATGATGGGGATTCCGATTCCGCTCTACACGCCTATTTTCGTCGCCAGCCGGGTGGTGGGTTGGGCGGCGCACGTGATTGAACAGCACGACGGGAATCGGCTGATCCGGCCGAATCACATCTATACGGGGCCGGAGCTGCGGGCTTTTGTGCCGCTGGGGGAGCGGGACTGAACGGTCGCACGGGGACCGACTGCGGCAGTAACGGAGTCCGGCTGGGTGGCTCACCCGCGCCGGACTACTTTTTGCACGATGGTTTATGGTACGACGGCTCAAGATATGGGGGGCGTACGGCTTAGCGCTGTCCGCGCTCTGGCTCGTCGCTGCTACTGGCCTGGGGTCTGGTGGCGGTGGGGCGTGTTGGGGGCTGTGGCATTGGGCTGGCTGCGGGGGCCGTCGTCTCGTTGGTGATTCTACTATCCAGCCGCGAGGCGTTGGGGCGGGCCGAGGTCAATGCCTACGGTTCCGCAGGGTACAATAACCATTTTCGCTCGTTGTACAGTTATGAGCTGGAGTACCTGGAGCAGGGGATTGCCCAGTTGGAGCGGGCGCTGGCCGGCGACGGGCGGGTGGTTGCGGAAGACCGGGCCTATTACAAGCTGGTCGAAATGCTCCTGCAGGCGGGCGTCGATCCGCGGCCTGTGATCGAAGAGGCCTTGCGCCAATTCCCCGGCGACCTGCCCCTGAGCACGGTCGCCGCGTTGGAGCTGCTGGTGGCCCCGGGCGGCGGCAACGTCGAGTTGCGGCTCGTCGTGCCGACTTATCGATATTGACCCCGGCTAACGCCCGTGCAGCAGCCACGACCGCGCTGTGAGTAGAAAGCGCTGCACTGCTTCGCTGCGGTAGTCGGGATAGGTCCACTCCAGGGGCTGGTATTGGCCGCGCTGGTAGAGCAGGGTTAGTTCGGCGTAGAGGCTGGAGGCGATGCAGATGCGGTGGCCGGAGTACTTAGTGGTGGCGAGGACCAGGCCTTCGATCGACAGCAAGCCGGGGTCGATATTGGCGCGGCGGGCGCCGTTTCTGGCCATGGCCTTCTCGATTTCGATGGTTTGCGTCTTGGCGGCGGCGAGGGTGGAGGGATCGACCAATGCTTCGAAGCAGAGCAATTGTTTGATCAGGCCGTCGCCCATCTCGCCTGCGTAGTAGGCGGTGTAGTCGAAGGGATAGATCGCGCTGGCGGCGCGGAGCGGGCCGAAGCGATCGCCGAGGTGGTCCGTCGCGGTGGCGATGGTTTGTTCGCCGTCGGCGAGGACGGCGCAGATGAAGGCGACGGGGTGGGCGGGTTGCAGGTCGACGGGCATGGAGTATAGGGTAAGGGGCGGAGATGGCGGGGGCAAACTTGACAGGTGGGATGCGGATTCACTACTTCAGCGTCCCGATTTTGAAAGGATCGCCACATGCGCATTGAGGATATCGACACGCCCGCCCTGATCGTCGATCTGGACGGGCTGGAGGACAATCTCGACCGCTACCAGCGGTATTTCGACGAACACGGCATAGGTTTGCGACCGCATATCAAGACCCACAAGTGCCTGGCCATTGCGCATATGCAGATGCGGCGCGGGGCGATGGGGATCACCTGCCAGAAACTGGGCGAGGCCGAGGTGATGGCGGCTGGGGGGATCGACGGCGATATCCTGATTCCGTTCAATATCGTCGGTCGGCACAAGCTCGAGCGGCTGGTGGCACTGGCACGGCGGGCGCGATTGACGGTGGCGGCGGATTCGGAGTACACCGTGCAGGGGCTTGCTGCTGCGGTGGCGGCAGCGGGGGTGGAGTTGGGGGTGGTGGTCGAGCTGGATTGCGGGCGCACCGGGGTCGGGCCGCCCGCGGCGGCGGCTGTATTGGCCGAGAAAATCGACCGGGCTCCGGGGGTTGAATTGCGGGGGATTATGACGATGCCGGCGATGCCCGAGCTTATCGCGGAAACCATCGCGCTCTTCGACCAGAAGGGATTGCCCCATCCGATCGTCAGCGGTGGCAGCACGCCGGGGTGTTTTACGGCGCATGAAATCTCCGAACTGACCGAATACCGGGCCGGAGAGTACCCGGTGGGCGGCGTTGCCCACTACCGGCGCGGTACCCATAGTCTGGAGCAGAACGCCGGGCGGGTGCTGGCGACGGTGGTCAGTCGTCCGACCGCGGACCGCGCGATACTCGACGCCGGTAGCAAGTCGATGAGCGGGGCGGTCTATCGCGAGGAGGCGGGCTGGTCGAGTATGGGGCACATCGTCGAATACCCGGACGCGCGCTTTAGCGGCGCTTCAGAGGAGCACGGGCACGTCGATTTGTCGGCGAGCGATAAAAAGCCCGAGATTGGCGAAAGGGTGCAGGTGTTGCCGGTGCATCCCTGTCCTTGTTTTAACGAACACGACGAAATCGTCGCAGTGCGCGGCGGCCGGGTTGAGGCGGTGTGGCCGGTGGACGCGCGCGGGCGCATACGCTGAAAGGAAGAGCGGATGGATTTTGCCGAATTGAGCGATAAACTAAAAATGGCCAGCACTGCGACCCTGACCTCGGTGCTGCGCAACAAGGGCCTGCACAACACCTTCATGCACAATGTGGTGCCGCTGGAATCCGACGCCAGGATGGTCGGCCGGGCTTTTACACTGCGCTATATCCCGGCGCGCGAGGATCTCGACGAAGTGCCGTTGGACAACCTCAAGGATGTGCAGCGGATCGGCATCGAGCAAATAGGCGCGGGCGACGTGCTGGTGATTGACGCGCGCGGCGACACCCGGGCCGGCACCATGGGATCGATACTGGCGGCGCGGATCCAGGTGCGCGGTTGTACGGGCGTGGTCACTGACGGCGCCTACCGCGACTCGCCGACGATCGCCGCCTCGGGGCTGCCGGCCTACGCGGCGGCGATGAATGCGCACACCAACAAGACCGTGCATCATCCCAGCGAAATCCAGGTGCCCATTGCCTGCGGCGGCGTCGCGGTCTTTCCCGGCGATCTGATCGTCGGCGATCAGGAAGGGGTGGTGGTAATACCGGCGCATCTGGCCGCGGCGGTGGCGGCGGAGGCGGAGGAAATGGAGCAGAAGGAGCGCTTTATCATGGAAAAAATCCGCAGCGGAGCGAGCATTGTCGGGACCTATCCCCCGGACGAGGCGACCCTGGCCGAATACCGGGCCTGGAAGGAGGCGAAATAGCCTCTGAATTGAGCAAAGCCCTTCCACCGGGTCGCCATAGCGCGATTCACTGGGGGCGATATGGCCCGAAGGCAGTAGTATTGCTTTTTTCTTCTCGTGCAAGGATATTATTAACAGTGCCTTATGTTTTTTAGCGCCTTGCACTACTGCTGGTATGCTATTTGCGGTCGATACAGCCATTAGTTGGTAATTTTCCACTCCCCGGACCCGCGCTATGAAAAAGCTCAATGTCAAAGAAGTCAATAAGAAGATCCGCACGCTGATTTTTCACATTGGCGCCCTGCAGGGCAGCTTTCCCAAGGTCCTGCAGGATCCGGAATACAGCCATGCCCACCTGGTGATTCTGCGCGAGATCCTGCCCTATATGGTCCACGTACTCAAGTTTTCCGCCGATATGGTTCCGGTGATCAACCGCGCTATCGGTCTGGCGGCGCAAGGTTCTTCGCATCTGGGTGATGTCTCGCAGAATCTGCGCAACATCGACAATACCGCCGAAATGGCGGTAACCGAGATCCTCGAAGCGCTCGACGGCTGCGAAGACAAATTGCAAGAAGCGCGCGAAGCTGCAGGTGTGGGTGAAGAGGTAGAAGCGAAACTCGACGAAGTTAGCATGGAGCTGACCACGGTCATGAGCGCGCTGCAGTTTCAGGATATCACTTCACAGCAGATCGAAGCGACCCATGCGGTGCTCGCCGAGTTGGGTGGCGGCCTAGCCTCGCTAGTCGGCCACCTCGGAATCGCGGTCGAGGACGCGGTGATCAAAGTCAACGAGGGCACCTACGATGCCAAGGCCCATTTCGACCGCGAGAAGTCTGCCAGTTCGCAGGCGGCGATCGACAAAATTATCGAAGGGGGCGAGGAGGCGGTCGCAGAAGCGGAAGAGGTCGTAGGAGAGGTGGGGGAGGTAGTCGAAGAGAGGGCCGAAGCCGAGATCGCACCCAACGGCGGCAATGGCCACGCCGCAGAGGAAGAGGAGGTCGAAGGGGGCGGTGAGGTCGTCAGTCAGGACGATATCGACGCGCTGATCGACGGCTAGGCGGCGCATAGTGATTGTAGCTGCAACCGGCTCCTGCGGGGGCCGGTTTTTTTTATGCCACCAGCATTGCTGCGCCGAAGACTCCGGCCGAGTCGCCGAGCTCGTTTTTGACGATCCGCGTCTCGAGGCGGTTGTTGAAGACGTGCCGCGCTGTCTCGCGCACGCCCTCGTCATATAGCAGATCGATATTGCTGACGCCGCCGCCCAGGACCACCACATCGGGGTCGAGGATATTGATGACGCTGGCGATGGCGCGGCCGAAATAGGCGGTCAGGCGCTCCATGGTCGCGGCGGCGTGGGGGTCGTTGGCGCGGCGCGCGGCGATTTCGGGCAGCGGTCGGCGCTCGCCACTGCACTCGGCGTAGAAGCGCTCGAGGAAGGGGCCGGAGAGGATGGTCTCGACGCAACCGCGGCGCCCGCAATAGCATTCGGGTCCCTGGGGCTCGAGCAGATTGTGGCCCCACTCGCCGGCGATGCCCTGGCACCCGTAGAGCGCGCGTTGCCCGACGACAACGCCGCCGCCGACCCCGGTGCCGAGGATCACCCCAAAGGCGGTTGCGGCGCCGCGTCCAGCACCGAGGCGCGCCTCGGCCAGCGCGAAACAATTGGCGTCGTTGGCCAGGGCGACGGGCACTCCCAGCTCGGCCTCGAGGTCGCGTTGCAGCGGTTGGCCGATCAGGCAGGTGGTGTTGCTGTTTTTCATGGTGCTGTTTTGCGGGTCGAGTACGCCAGGCGTGCCGATGCCCAGCCGTGCGGGCGCCGTCCCGACCTCTGCCTCCATCGCCCGCACCAGTTCGGCGATGCGCCCGAAGACGTGGCGGTAGCCGCGATCTGCTTCGGTAGGGACGCGGATGCGGCAGAGCGGGTCGGGTGCATCGGTGGCGCCGAGGACCACGCCTTCGATTTTGGTACCGCCGAGGTCGATGCCCCAGTATTGTTCGGCCATGCCTTTTCCCTTTCGGCTATAAGGTATCTCCGCGTTCGGACTCCAGTACCGCGGAGGATTCGATGACCCGCATCGACATCCAGCGGCCGGTGCGGAACCTGAAGTAGAACGCCACGCCCGCGATGCATATATAGGCGCAGCAAAAGCTCCAGAGCAAATAGAGCCCGCTGTCGAAATAGGCCAGGGCAATAAGCGAGGGCAAGACCATGATGGTCCAGGCCATCACGAACGAGAGCCACATCACGAAGCGGGTGTCGCCGGCGCCCCGCAGCGCAGCGGTGAAGATCATATAGCCGGCGTCGAAGACGCAGTACAGGGCGACGACGCGCAGCAGGGTCACCGCGATCGCGTGAGCTGCGGCGAAGTCGGCACCGTGGGCACGGTGGCCGAAGGGCATGAGGAAGAGCTCGGGGACGGCCGTATAGCCCAGCGCCATCGCGCCCATGTAGAGGCCGGCCAGGTGCAGGCCGGTCCAGGTGCAGTATTCGGCGGCTTGTGGGTCGTCGCGCCCCAGCCGCTGGCCGACCATGGTCGAGACGGCGATACCGCAGCCGATTAGCGGCATAAAGGCCAGGCTGTTGATATTGAAGGCCAGGTTGGTCGCGGCCAGGGGTACGGGGCCGAGTCGGCCGACGATGAGCATAAAGAAGGTGAAGGCCAGGATTTCGAGCATAAAGGTGACGCCGCTGGGGCCGCCGTAGCGCAATAGCCGGCCGAAGAGTTCGGGCTCGAGACGCCAGCCGCGCAGGGTGGCGAACTCGACGCGGAAAGGCCGGCGCAAGACCAGCGCCACAAAGGCCAGCGCCTGTACGGTCAGGCCGATATTGGTGGCCCAGGCCGCGCCGGCGATACCCATGGCCGGCAGGCCCCAATGTCCGAAAATCAGGCCGTAGTCGAGGACGATATTGACGAGGATGGCGCCGACATTGACTAGCAGCAGCACCCAGGTCTGGCCGCGGCCGCTGAAAAAGCACGAACAGGCGGTCGCCAGTACCTGTGGACCGGTGCCGTAGCAGAGAATGCGGAAATATTCGGTTTCGGCTTCGCGGATGCCGGGGGCGTGGCCGACGACATCGAATATCGGTCCGGCAAAGGCAGCGGGCAGCAGGGCCAGCAGGCCGCTGAACAGGGCCAGGTATATTCCCTGCCAGATCGCCGGGCCAACCCGTTCGCGGCGGCGGGCACCAATGTACTGGGCGACGAAGGTATTGACGTATTGGGCGGTGCCCATAAAGAGCGCGATAAAGGTGAAATTGGCCATCCCCGCCGGCAGCGCCGCGGCCAGCGCCTCGGTCGAGTGCCAGGTGAGGAAAACCCGGTCGACGAAGTGCTGGATACTCCAGCTGGCGGTGCTGAGGATGAGCGGCAGCGCAATGCCGAGAAATTCGCGGTAGCCCCCTTCGGCGCGCCAGCGGCCGACCAGACCGCCGGAGCGGTAATCCATGTAGTTGCCTCGCGAGCGTGAAAGCATTTAGCTTGCATCGTTTTTTATGAAGTTCGCCATAAGCAGCAGTTCCTGCCAGACCCGCTGCGGCCTGGCCATACGAACCTCTATTGCCGCGACCGCACCGACAAACGGCGCCGGAACAAGCCGGCGCTGCCCAAGGCGCAATTCGGCCTGGGTCCGACTCTGCGCACTACATTGCGCCAGAGGTTACAGGCTGGCTGCGCGGCGATAGCGCGCGGATCTATGCCATTGCAGAGGAGTACGGCGAACGGGTGCTACAGAGGCCAGCGCCGGGAGTGTAGTGCTACTGGACCTGTCTCGGGGAGGTCCAGCGCTAGGCGGCGAATTCCCCCACGTCGATCAACTCGCCCCCGCGCCGCGCCGATTCCCAGCCCGCCAGCACCGGCGCCAGCGACAGCAGCCCGTCGGCGTAGTCGTTGAGGATGAGCGAGCGGTCGCCGCTTAGCACCGCTTCGACAAAGACTCGGTCCTGCTCGAACCACGGGTCGAAATCCTCCGGCTCGTAGACGGTTTTGCCATCGACTTTGATCCAATCGTACATCGCCAGGGCCAGGTAGCCCCCCTCGTAAAAGACGGTGAAGCGTGGCTCGTCGGGGCCGGTGGTGCCGGTGGCGAGGAAGGTCGAGGTCATGGTAGCCCCGTTTTCCAACTGGAAGTTGAAGGAGCAAGACAGGGCTTTGTTGTAGGTGGGCGGGTGGTGATAAAAAGCCTGGGCTTTGACGATGTCGAGCCCGCTCATATAGCGCGAGTAATCGACCGCGTGCACGCCCCAGTCGAAGGCCGAGCCGCCGGCCTTGTCCATTTGGTTGTGCCAGTTGTCGGGGTCGTCGATATCGGCCTGGAGCGGGGGTAGGCCACCGACGCTCTGGAAGCGGATGTGGGTTATCGCCTTATCGGCCAAAAGCCTTTTGGCTTCCTGGAATAGCGGGCGGTAGCGCTCGCGGAAGCAGACCGTTGAAATCACGCCGCCCTCCGCGACGGCAGCAGCGATGCGGCGGGCGACTTCCATGCGGGTCGACTGCGGCTTTTCGCTGAAGAGATGGATGCCCCTGGCGGCGGCGGTGGCTTCGATGTCGTCGCGGGCAAAGGCCGGCACGATCGAGTAGAGTGCGTCCAACTCTTCCGCCGCCAGCATCTCGTGGGGGTCGGCGTAGGTGCGGGGGATGGCGAAGGCTTTGGCGGTGGCGGCGAGGTTTTCGGGATTGGGGTCGCTNGCGGCGACGAGTTCGGCGNCGGCNATGCGGTCGAGGTTGGGCAGGTGGGTGCGGTTGGCGAAATTACCGGTGCCGTAGATGCCGATTCGGACTCGGCGGTCGGTTGCGTCCATAGGTAGATTCCTTAGTTTAGCAGGCGTTATAGAGGCGATTCCCCTATGCAGCAGAAGCGCAATGGCGAAGAAAAAGAAAAAAGATAAACAGACTGCGCGCCAGGCCTATGGCATTACCGTACTCAAAGCANCCGACCCCCGGATTCGCAAGCTCAAGAAGGACTATACGCCCTTTATCCACGGCAATAAATTCTGGAACTCGAGTTGGTGCGTAATGGACTTCTTGGCACGCCAGGGTTTGCCGCAGGAGGCCAATGTACTGGAGATTGGCTGCGGTTGGGGCCTGGCCGGAATGTACTGCGCCAAAAACCACGGTGCCAACGTGCTGGGGATGGATGCCGATTCGGCGGTATTCCCCTATCTCAAGCTGCACGCCGAAATCAACGATGTCGAGGTTGGGACCTGGCGCTGCAAGTTCGAGAAGGTCAAGAAGAAAGACCTCAAAGGGACCAACCTCATTCTCGGTGCCGATATCTGCTTCTGGGACGAGATGGTCGACCCGGTCTACAAGCTGATCAAGAAGGCGATGAAGGTCGGCGTCGGCCAGGTCATCGTCGCCGATCCGGGCCGTCCGCCCTTCCACGCGCTGAGTGAGAAGGTCGTCAAAAAATTCGGAGGTGAGGTCAAGGAGTGGGAGGTAGATGAAGAGATCAAGGCCGAGGCCTACCTGTTGATCGCCGGCAGCCTGCCCTAATTGGCCATGTGCGACTGGCGCGTTGCCCTTACCCGCGGCCAGGTCATTCCGGCACACCCTCTGGCTCTGACCGCCGACCGCAAGCTCGACGAGCGACGCCAGCGCGCCCTGAGCCGCTACTACCTGGCGGCGGGTGCCGGCGGCCTGGCGGTTGGCGTCCACACTACCCAATTCGAAATACGCGATGTAGGATTGTTCCGCCCGGTATTGGAGCTGGCGGCGACGGTTATGTGCGAGGAGGCACCAGCCGACTGCGTGCGCATTGCCGGGGCTATCGGCCCAACTGCACAGGCGGTCAAAGAGGCCGAGCTGGCGCGCGAGTTGGGCTATCATGCGGTGTTGTTGAGTCTGGCGGCGCTGGGGGAGGCTGACGACGACGCGCTGGTCGATCATTGCCGCGCGGTGGCGGCGGTGATGCCGGTAGTGGGCTTCTACTTGCAGCCGGCAGTCGGCGGGCGGGTGTTGGGCTACGCTTTCTGGCGGCGCTTCGCCGAAATCGACAATGTCGTCGCGATCAAGGTCGCCCCTTTCAATCGCTATCAGACCATCGACGTGTTGCGCGCGCTGGCGCGTTCAGGCAGAGGCGGCGAAATCGCGCTCTACACCGGTAACGACGACAATATCGTAATGGACCTGCTGACTCCGCACACTTTCGATCGCGGCGGCGAGACGGTCGAGTTGCGCTTTGTCGGGGGGTTGCTGGGTCACTGGGCAGCGTGGACCAAGGCGGCGGTGGATCTGCTCGCCGAGTGCCACGCGATTTCCCGGCAGGGCGGCGAGATCCCGCGCGCGATGCTGACGCGGGCGATTGAGGTCACCGACGCCAACGCCGCCTTCTTCGACGCGGCCAATGGCTTCAAGGGCTGTATTGCCGGTATCCACGAGGTATTGCGGCGGCAGGGCTTGCTGGAGGGGATCTGGTGCCTGAACGAGGCGGAGTGCCTGTCGCCGGGGCAGGCGGCGGAGATCGACCGGGTCTATGCGGCGTATCCGCATTTGGCCGACGACGCCTTTGTCGAGCGGCATCGGGACGAGTGGTTGCGCTGAATGTGTAGAGAACGCGAATAGATTTACCTATGTATCGTGCGCTACCCATTCAATGACCTATATAAGTAACACCCTCTGAAATTCGATTTACGAGCTTTCCCAGAGAAATACGCATTGGCACGGGTTTCGCCTACTCCAAGCATCAATGCTTTTATAGCAATTTTGCTATATAGCAAAATTGCTATAAATTGGAGTATGGGAAATGCCGTCTACTGCTGTGTATTTCTATCGGGACGAGAGGGGCGTTCCGGTTGTGGATTGGATGAAAGAGTTAAGAGCATAGGATCAGAAAGCCTATGCCAAATGCGCGGTGCGGCGTTTGAAGAAGATCCCGACATACACACATACGCAGGAAAATAGAGATGGCTAAGAAAACAGACGCCAATCGCGTCATCGACGATTTAACAGGCGATGATAATGAGCTGCGGCAGCTCGTCGACGAGGAGACAATTAATGCGGAAGTCGCTCTGCTCATTTACCAGTCGCGAATGGCGGCGGGCTTGACGCAGGCCGAACTAGCGAGGATGGTCGGCACCCAACAACCCGTAATCGCCCGGTTGGAGGATGCTGATTATCAGGGACACTCGCTTTCGATGCTCCATCGCATAGCTTCCGCGCTAAAGCAGCGGATCGAGATTCGCTTTATCCCCGTCAACGGACGTGCGGAGCGCGAGCGGCTTGAAAAATCGATTGCGTAACCTATGACCGAACCTGGACAAGCCCGGCCCTTTGAGCAATTGGCCCGACGGATCGTCGAGCAGGGCGACTTGCTTCGCGCTTGGCCGTTATCGGGCGGTATTTCGTCGAACAGGCGCTTTATGCGCTCGGCGCTTAGAACCAGTTGACCTTGTCGACGATATTAACCAGTTCCTCGCCGTTAGCAAAACGCTTGCAGTTTTCCACCAGCAAATCGCGCCGGCGGTCTTCGAGATAGGGGCCCGCAGCGGCGACGTGCGGGGTCATCAGGAAGTTGGGCGCCGTCCACAACGGATGGCCCTCGGGCAGTGGCTCGACTTCGAAGACGTCGAGCGCGGCACCGGCGATGCGGCCTTCGCGCAGCGCCTGGTCGAGGTCGGCGAGCACCACGTTGGAGCCGCGGCCGATATTGAT
>PBOD01000041.1 GCA_002724215.1 Gemmatimonadota bacterium
GATGCGCAGGCGGTGGTCGGCGGAGGGAAAGAGCCCCTGGAGATCGAATACCATGTGCTTGGGTAGACCGGCCGGCCTGCCCATGTCGGCGCTGGCTTCGATCCAACCGCCGCGTCCATCGGCGACTTCGAGTCGCGGCGGGTAGAGCGCGAGCCCGCGCTGGGCTGCACTCCAGTTGGAGGTCGAATGCGCGTAGTCGACCCAGCCGTAACCCACCAGCACCGGGTGCTGCATGTCTGCTAGGTCGCCAAAATCCAGCTCGAGCGCATACTCCTCGGCGTAGCCGTGGATATCGAGGCGCTCGAATCCCTCGTACCACTCGTCGTCAATTTCCAACAGTGGGGCCAGGGCGTCGCGGCCCCGATGGTCGTGGGCGGCGATGGGGGGACGCAGGTCTCGCATGGGATAGAGTTTGAATTCGGGATAGGGCGGGGCCGCTAACAAGCGTTCGTTGGGGAAGATATCCAGCCCGGGCGCGTGGTCTACGGCGACCAGCTCCAAGGCGTCGACATAGATGATCTCCTCGAGCTGGTTGGCCAGTTGCAGGACGTAGCGGCCGTCTTTGGGGGCCAGCGCGCCCAGGCGCACGTATTCGTCGGTATCGGGGGTGTAGTACTGGCCCGGTCTGGTGAGATAGCCGATGATTGCGCCGCCGAGGATATCGGTGACGAAACGGAATTTTCGGCCGTCCCAGGCGTAGAGGATCGGGCACGAGGTGCCCTTGCGATCGAGCTCGGTCAGTTCGAGCCGCTGACCGGCGCCGGTGGCCAATTCGGTTTGGCGCACCCCGCCCGGCCAGAGGATGCGGATAAATTCGACCGAGTCGCTCTGCGCCAGCCCGAAGATCAACTCGCCGGCCTGCTCGCCGCTGCGGACTTCCCGCTTTTGCAGGCGGTTGCTGGTCTTTACTTCGACTTTGGCGCCGAGGCCGTCGCGATTGCTGTTGAGGCCCGCTGCGGCGATTTTGATCCAGTTGCCGTCCTCGCTCTGGTTGTGCAGCACCGCGCCGCCAGTCCAAATATCGACGCGGCCATCGTTGTCGAAATCAGCGGTAGCCATCGCGCCGTTGCCGCTTAGCTCGTCCCGCAGATGCCATTGGCCCTCGCCATAGGCGACGATTTGCAGCCGGTCGCCGCCGGTGACGAGGTCCATGTCACCGTCGTTGTCCAGGTCCGCCGCATGGAGGTCGCGACCGCCGTTGAGGTTGGGGGCTTCACGGTCGATGGCGAATGTGCGGCCGTCGCGGTTGCGGTAGGTATTGAGGTGGTCGCTGGCGCTGAGCAGCGCCAGGTCCATGTAGCTGTCCTGATCGAAATCCTCGACAACCAGGCCGGTGCCCTCGGCCCTGTCGAGACCGAGATCGGCGGCGATTTGTGAGAAGGTGCCATCGCGATTGTTGGTGTAGACTTGAACGCGGGCCGCGGACAGCAGGACGATATCAACGTCGCGGTCGTTATCGAAATCGGTAAAGACCGCCTGTTCGGCCGCGACGGCGAAACCGGCTTCGGCGCTGATGTCGGCGAAGCCTCCTGTGCCGTCATTGGACTGCAGACGGGCTTGCGGCCCCAGGGTCAATAAGTCCAGGTCGCCGTCGTGGTCGGCGTCGCCGAAGACGGCGCCGGTAGTGGCGCCGGGCAAGATCGTGGGGGCTGACCATGAACCGTCGCCGCCATTGGTGTAGAGCAGAGTCCCGCCGTCACCTGTCAGGACTAGATCGGCGTCGCCGTCGTTATCGATATCGCCGAAACTGCCGTCTAGGGCGGAGAAGTTGGCCGGAACAGCGAATGGGATGTCCGGCAAGGGCCCTGTGCCCGCCGCATAGAGGGCCAAGCGATCGGCCCCGGCGGCCAGCACGTCGGGCTGCGCATCGCCGTCGCAATCGCCCAGGGCCGCGAAGCTCGCGCGGTACACCATGGTCGGAGCGGTGAAGGCGAATGGTCCGGTGCGGTCGTCGAGTTCGGGATTAGCGCCGCCGGCGTCGGCGACGGCTTCGGCGTATTTGCCCTGGCCCTGGTACGAAGAGCTAACGCCCTGGTGGCCGGCCTGACTGAGCTCGTTGAAGTGCTCGAGTGTCGCGCGCCAGTCCTCCTGACGGCCGATTCGCCGGTAGAGATTGGCCAGGCCGTAGTAGGCCGATACGTTGAAGGGGTCGAGGCGGATGGCCGTCTGGAAATCCTCGATCGCCGCGTCGGACTGGTCGAGCTTGGTGCGGATCTGTCCCATGTAGTAGCGCACGTGGGGATCGTCGGCGTCGGCGTCGGCGACCTTTTGCAGCGCGGCCAGCGCCTTGTCGTGTTCCTTGCCCTGGGCGTTGTAGATCAGGCCGAGGGTGTAGTTGGCGTGGAGGAGTTCGGGGTCGGCAGCGAGAGCGGTTACCAGGGCGGTGGCGGCGCTGTCGTATTTGCCGAGCGCGTAGTAGGCGATGCCGAGATTGGCGTTGGCACCGGCGTAGCTGGGGGCAATGGACAAGGCCGCAGCGAATGACTCGCGGCCGCGGGTATAGTTGTGCTGGTCCATGTACACCACGCCCTGGTTGTTGTGCCATCGGGCCTTGGTCGGCAGCGTCGGTTTTTGCTCCGGGGGAGCCTGCTGGCAGGCGCAGTAGAGGACGGCGATAACAAGGGGCAAAAGGCGGTGGTGCACCTTGACGCTTTTACGGGGCATGATTATATTTTCTCCTCACAGAATGGATTTTTCGAGCGAGAGTAGCTCAGTTGGTAGAGCCCCACGTTGCCAACGTGGTTGTCGCGAGTTCGAGTCTCGTCTCTCGCTCCATTTTTTGCCTGTTCGTTAGTCTAAGTGTAAGTAAGACATTGAGAAAGGCCGATCCGCCAACGCGGGTCGGCCTTTCTCGCGTTCTGCGCTTTACCCTATGAAGATGCGTGGCGTTCGCGAATTTGCAAGAGTGCCGGTAACAGGGTCACCGAGGCGATAAAACACGAGCCGAGGCCGACTAACGATAGCACGCCGATTGAGGTCAGCGCCGGGTGGATGGCCGGGATGAGGCCGGAGAAACCAACCATCGTCGTCAGCGAGGTCGCCAATAGTGCCATGCCCGTGGTGCGCAGCACCAACCGCAGCGAGCCGGCGCCAGTTTCGCGGTAGCGGTGGAAGATGTGTACCCCATTGTCGATACCCATGCCGATTATCGTTGGGAAGGCCACCATATTGTAGAGGTTGAGCTTGATGTTGAAGACGTACATAAAGCCGGTGACCCAGGCCAGTGCGGCCAAGAGCGGCGTCAGCACCAGGAGGGTGTCGATGGCGTTGCGCAGGTCGATCAGCAGGACGACGCTCACGACGGTGAGCGTGAGGATGACCGCCAGGGCGCTGTCATCGAGCATGACCTTGAGCATCTCGGCGATGATCACGTGCGAACTCGACGCGAGGTAGGTCTTGCCCGATGGGGCCTCGATGCGGCGGATCTCCTCGGCAAAGCGGATGGCGTTGCGGCCGTCCTTGAGTTGTACCGAGGAGTTGATGGCGACGAAGTTGAGGATTTCGCCGTCCTTGCTCTTGTATTCGTTGGTCAGGTCGGCGGGTAGGTCGTAGAGCGTCAGTTCATCGACGTCGAGATAGGATCGCAGCGAATCGACCTCAGTTCGCTCTTGGTTGCTGAGCAAGCCCTCCTCGCGGTCGAGTAGGGCGCTGATCTTGGCGACGACCGCGAGTTTGGCCGGTTGTTGTTGTGGTAGTGCCGAATAGACGCTCTTGACGTTGAGGATGGTGGTGGTATCGCCGCCGGCGGCTTTAATGGCCTCGACGGTCTCGACCACCTCCATCGCTTCGTCGTAGCTCTCGGTCAACACGATGGCCGGCGAGCGGCCCTCTTTCAGTTCTTGCGGCAGGCTGCCCACGTTGTCGCTCGGCAGCGGCACTGGCTTGAGCTTGCTGAAGTCGTATTCGAATTCCAATTCGCCGATGTGGTAGAGGGAATAGAAAGTGGCTAGCGCGCCGAAGGTCAGGGTGAGTTTCGGCAGTGGGTAGTGGCCCTTGCGCAGCAGGTGACGGGGGATCTGACTGCGCGACAGGCGGATCAGGCGCAGGCGTTCGGCGAGGATGATGAAGGCCGGGCAGATGGCGACCATGGCCACTAGCGAAAACAGGATGCCGGTGCCGATGATAAAACCAAATTCGGAAAAGCCCTTGAAGTCGGTCAAGAGCAATGAGTAGAAGGCCACTGAGGTAGTGACCGCGGTGGTGGTCAGAGCGCTGCCGGTGTGGACGACGGTTTCGGTCAGGGCCCGTTCGATGTCGAGGCCGCGGCGCCGCGCCTCGCGGTAGCGGGCGAAGATGTGGATGCCGAAGTCGATGCCGAGGCCGAAGAGAATGGCGAAGAGTCCGACGGTGATCATGTTGAGGCTGCCGATCACCAGGTAGGTGACCCCGAAAGTCCAGGCCAGGCTCATGACCAGCGGCAGCGTAATGAATACCGGACCAAGTATCCGGCGGAAGTAAAGAGTGATCAGCAACAGCACGCCGACGATGCTATAAGACGCCGTCGACTTGAGATCGTGCATGATGATATTGAACTGCCTGGCGCTGTTTTTGAAGCTGCCTTTGTAGACGTATTTGATGCTGGGGTGGTAGCTCTTGGGGTCGATGGCGGCGATGGTGCGATCTATGTTTTCGAGCAGTTTTTGCGAGAATTCGACATCGGTGATAACGCCGGCTGGATAGAGTCGGAGGATGACGCCGTTGCGCTCTTTGGTGAGGACGTAGTGGCCGTATTTCTTTTCGATCTCTGTGGGCTGGCCGTTGCGGTATTTGGCCTCGATGTCCGAGAAATCGAGATCTTCTTCCTCTTCGTCGTCGAGGGCGAAATAGAGCGGCGACTGTTTGAGTTTCTGTAGCTCGATGTGGTCTGTGAGGCGGGCGTGAATTTCGCGCAGGTCCGCGAGCTCCATGTAGAGCAGGCGGTTCTGATCGATCAGTTCGCGCTTGTTGTTGAGGCGGCTGAGCGAGGTGATTAGCGGGCTTTTTTCGAGCGAGTCGGCCAGTGCCAGCATAAAGTCTACCGACCGGTCCATATCTTCGCCGGTGATGACGACCATCAACGGCCCGATGCCGCCGACGCGGGCCTTGATGCGGTTGAGCTCGTGTACGCTCTCGTAATCGTCGGGCAGCAGGTCGGCGAAATCGGTCTTTATATTCTTGGCCAGCTTGATGGCGAAATGGCCGGAGGCCACCGACAGCACCAGCGCCAGAGCGATGATGCCGAGGTAGTGGTGGTAAATATATTGGACCAGCCGTTGGTAGTTTACGTGCATGGGCGATGGTTATTTTCGGGTTTGCAGCAACCTGTCCAATTGCTTGTCGAGCTGCGCGATCAATCTTTCGTAGCCCTTCTTCTCGATATAGCGGGCGTAGCGCCGGCGGTTGCCCTCGGCGGTGCTGACGCCGTCGATGACTAGGTCGTAGACGCGCCAGGCCTTTTCCACCAGGTGCATTTTGTAAACGATTTCGACTTGCTCGCGCTCGAGGGGTACCGCGGCCGTGACCACGGCGTTGCCGTTCTCGACCTCTTCGGACTGGTAGGTGATTTTGCCCTCGCGGTAGTAGCGCAGGAAGCTGTCGAAGTTTTGCTCGCGGATGATGCCGCTGAAAGTTTTGGTGAAGTGCGCCCGCTCCCCAGTGGTGCGCTGCTCCCAATGCCCACCCAATGCCAGGCGGCTCAACTCCGGGAAGTCGAAGGCGGCGTTGATGTGGCCCTTGATCTTCTCGCGCACGGCCTCGGGCAGGGTGTCGGGCGCTGCGACGAGTACGCTCTGCACTACGGCGTCGTGGCTTTTGAGGAAGGCGATGGGGCCGGTTGCGGTCTCGGCTGTGGCGACCGTGGCACAGTAGAGGGAGAGTACGGTAAAATAGATTTTCATCGTTTTATTCCTCCGCGCCATAAGCGCTACCGGTCGCGGCTTCGCGCGCGTTATGCGGCGAGTTTTGCGGCAACCCTCCGCAGTGGTTGATCACGCGGCCGCCGTCGAATGCCTCCCGCGTCCAGACTCGTAAATCCGCGTAGTTAGCCTCGGCGTAGGCACGGGTCGAGTTGGCGTCGGTCAACAGCCCCAGGCCGATGGTGCGGTCGGCCGGCCGGCCGCCGAGTTTGGCTCGGTGGTGTTGGACGAGATCGACGGTCTCGAAGGTCCATTTGCCGAGATTGGCCTCGCCGCTTTCGACGACGAAGAACCAGGGTCGGAATATTTTGTCGCGGCGCCCCACTGTTCCTTCGGGCAGGGTGGTACTCCACACGTATTTGAGTTGTTTGGGAATACCCAGGAAGCGCGAGAAGATAACGTAAATGCCCGCGGCACTGTCGTTCATGTCGTCGAGGAATTCATTGCCGCCCGGCGGCAGCACGTTGGCGCGCCAGCACCAGCTCAGAATTGGGTACTCGCGCGGATTCCAGTGTACGAATTTGCCGACGATGACCGAATAGGTGGAATCCCGGGCGGTCATGTAGTGACGGTCGCCGCTGTGCTCTATGTGGTAGAGCATGGGCTTGAGCCGGTCTTTTTTCTTGAAGGGGCCCCAGTCCATCGGGCGCCGGCCGTCCCAGGTGGCGGTGAAGTCGTCCAGTATCACGTAGTCGCGTTCGGCGAGTTGTGCCTCGAGCACCGGGGGCGAATAGCTCTCGTCGAGCGCGTCGCGGAACAGGTGGCGGAAGCGAGCCGAGACCCGCTTCTCCTTCTTGCCGACGACCAGTTCGGTGATTTTCCAGCGACCGTCGATTTGCGCCAGTCGGGCCTGCAGCGGGACGGGTCCGTCGGGAAACAGGGCGCTGAGCTGGGCCTGGCCGCGGCGGTTGTCGGTCGCGAAGCTCTCGAGCTGCAAGCCGCGCAGTCCAGGTGCTGCAAGCCATTCGGCGAGATCGGCGGCCAGGCGCGCGCGGTAGGCCGCGACCAGGCGCGCGCGGTGGNGCGCGACGAGTTGTTGGAATCTCTGGTCCTCGAGCAGATCCTCATAGATTTCGAGTGCTTCCTCGAGATAGTTGCCGAAGGTTGCCTGGGTCAGCTGACCGACGGCGATGTGCTGCTGCACAAAGTCCTCGGCGACTGCCTCGGCGCGCCCGCGGTCGGGCGCCTGCAAGAGCGCGTCGAGGCGCGATACGGCGGCTTCGATGCCGGTGGCTCGCGCCGCGCCGGGGCCGAGGAGGTAGAGCCCGATGGCCGTCTTAAGGAGCAGTCGCATCGTCGAGACTCAGGTCGAGGCCGCCGGTGATCTTTTCGAGATGGGCGACGCTGAGGTTGAAATCGTGGATGGCTTCGCTATGGGCCTGTTCGAGGCCGGCCCAGGCTTCGAAGGCGGCGATCAGGTCGCCGATGGCATCCGGGTCGAATTCGTATTCGTCGCGGGCCTCCTGCAGCCATTGCCGAGCCAGTTTGCGGGCCCGGCGTGCACCGTCGAGGTCTGCGGCGGCACGGCGGTAGTCGAGATAGGCGCGGCGGATATCGAGGCGGATGGCGGCGACCGCACCATCCTCGCGCGCCTTGAGTTCGCGGTATTCCGCCCGCGCCTTATCGACATCGGCGGCGAGCAGGTGCCATTCTAGGTTCTGCCGGATGCCGAGGAAGACGCCGCCGTTGAAGTAGTTGAAATCGTCCTTGACGAAGGGATTGCGCTGGTCGGTGCGCCCGGGGGCGATGGCGTAGCGCAGGCCGCCGCCGATAAAGATCTGCGGCTGGTAGGCATCCTGCGCGGCTTGGGTCAGCGCCTGTTTGGCGGCGAGGCCGGCCTGGAGTTTGCGCCAGTCGGGCCGGAGACCGAGCGCCCGCGTTGTCAGCTGCTCTAAAGGCGGGACACTAGCCGCGACAGGGTCCAGCCATTTGGCTGCCAGCGCGAGGGGCGCTTCGCGGGGGAGACCAGCCTGCCAGGCTAGGGCCGCGCGGGCGAGGTCTTCTTTGTCGTCGATTTCGCGCTGTTGTTTGGTCAATTCTAACAGAGCCAGTTCGAGCTTGTATCGGTTGGATAGCGAGAGGCCGTCCTCGTCAGCCAGTTCCTTCTTCCTCTCGTCGAGTTCGTCGCTTAGACGCCGTGCCAGGTCGTTGAGATCCTGAGCCAATAGCAGCCCGTAGTAGAATTCCTTGATCTCGTAGGCCACGTCGAGCCGAGTTTGCGCCAGATCGGCGCGCTCGACATCGACGCCGCGCGTCGCAGCCTCGTTGAGATTGCGGCTTTGGCTGATGGGGTAGAGCGGTTGGACGAATTCGATGTCGGTGCGGTTGAAGGGCCCTAAAGGGCGGATGCCCGAGGTATCGGAGGGCGGATTGAAAACATCGCCCCGGGCCTCGGGCACGATGCCGCTCTGGCTATTGATCCGCAAACGGGGCAAAATTTTGGCGGAGTTGACTTTGCGTCGCCTGGCATCGGCCGATTCGACCTTCCACTGCCAGCGCTCGATATCGCTATTGTGGCGCTCGGCGTGGTCGATCAACTCTGCCAGTGTCCAGTGCTTGGCGGCGGTTTCACCCGGGGTCGGCAGGGGGGTGGACAGGATCAGGGTCGCGATAAACAGAATCGTGGCGCTAGAAGGGTTTGGGGAGGGCATCGCGGCGCTAATGGGCTCTCGCCCGCGGGTACAGACCGTGTATTGACATAGAAATTAGCCGCGGCCGACCCCTGTTATAAATAGTGAAATTAGGAGCGGTAAGCGCGTGATTGAATTTTTATAAATTGCTAAAAATAATCGATTTAATATAAGTGCAAAGCCATTTTTCGTCAACGCGCTGGCCAGGCGTGGCGCTTGGTCGTAAACGGCGATATTGGATATATTTAACACGCTTCCGACCCATAAGTGTTACGGGCGGGTGGAAAAATGGGGGGGGCGGCTAAGGCGCGGGGGGCAGGCTCTGGATATAGGCGACGATGTGGCGGATCTGCACGTCGCTGAGGCGGTCGGCCCCGAAGAAGGGCATAAAGCGCTTTTCTTTAAACTGATAGGCGTTGGGATCGATCCCCGAGAGCACCGTGCCGAGGCCATCACCCTCGCGTATGTATTTGGCGTAATAAGAAGGCGTCTGATCGCGCGGTAGCGATTTGGGGGCGATGCCGGCATTGCCATTGGGATGGCAGGAGTGACAGGCGGCGTAGAAGAGTTCCTTGCCCTCGAAGCGGTTGCCACCCTCGAATCCGAGGTATTGGCCGGTCTTGTCGGCGGCGGGGGCGATGGGTTGGGCGATGCGGATGACTTTGAAGGACAGCGATTTCAAATAGGCCCTGAGGTCGAGCAGTTGCTGAGCGGTGAGTTTGTTCTTGTTGCGCATGTAGTGGACCACGCAGGCCAGCGCCGCCTCGTCGATGGTGGCGTAGGCGTCGGGCGCCTCTGGATTCTTGCCCCACCAGGTTTCGCGGTAGTAGGCATTCCAGAGCGAGTGAGCGGCGCGGATCAGGCCATCGGAGCGCTTGGTCTCATCGAAATCGGCGTGACAGTGGGCGCAGGACAGGCCGTTGTTGCTGACTGAGGGCGAGTGGAAGAGTCGACGCCCGTCTTCGGACGTGCCCTTGAGCATCATCTGGCCTCGGGTGGGTCCGGCGCCGAGCAGGCCGAGTAGGGCCAGTGTTATGAGCAGTGAGCGATTCATAGGAGTTTGCCTCAACGCTTAGTAAATAGCTTCTGGGCGTTCTGTCAAGCGTTTTCGCAAGCGGACGAAAAAACATGCAGCACAGCATCGCGGTCCGCGGGGCCCGCGAGCACAATTTGCGCGCTATTGATGTCGATTTGCCGCACGGGGCTTTGGCCGCGGTTAGCGGCGTATCGGGTTCGGGCAAGACTTCGCTGGTACTGGACACGATCTACGCCGAGGCACGCCGCCGCTTTCTCGCCGCGCTCGACCACGGTGGCGACTGGTGCACGCTGCGCGCGCCGGCCGCCAGTCGCATTGATGGCCTGGCGCCGGCGCTGGCACTGGCGCAGGGGCAGAGTCGGCAAAATCCACGCGCGACGGTGGCGACGGTGGCCGGGCTCTACGATATGTTGCGCCTGCTCTATGCTCGCGTCGGTCGGCCGCAGTGCCTGGTTTGCGGCGCGCGGGTGCAGTCGCACCGCTTCGAGGAGGCCAGCGAGACCGCGGCCGGGTTGCCCGAGGGCACCCGGCTGGTGATTCTGGCGCCACGGCGGCTGCCGGCGGACGAGACGCCCGAGGACTTTCTGGCCTGGGTCGATCGCTCGGGCTACCGCCGGCTGCGGATCGATGGCGAGGACCACCTGCTGGAAGAAGTCNGTCCCGCACAGATCACCGCNGCCAAGCGCCTGGCGGTGGTCGTCGATCGCCTGGTGGTCAAAGCNGAGGCGCAGCGCCGGCTCCAGGGCTCGCTCCAGGCGGCACTCGAAGTCGGTGAGGGCCAGATNGCGCTGTCGCGTCAGGGCGAGGNCGAGGACTTGGCCTTTTCGGTGCGGCCGGCCTGTTCGGNGTGCGGCGCGCCNTTTCGGAATATCGAGCCGACGCTGTTCTCCTTNAATAGTTCCGCCGGCGCCTGCGAAGCCTGTCGCGGACTGGGGGTGCAAAANGGGTTNAGCCACGAGCAGGTCTTCGCTGGTGGGCGCGCNACGCTNGAGGGGGCGCTCGGNGCGTTGTGGCAGGATTTTGNGCATNGCGACTTGCGCGAGCGNNTGGAGCGCTTTTGCCAGCAGCAGNAGGTCGATGCCGAACAGCCAGTGGGAGATTGGCNGGGCCAGGCGGCGGAGAAGCTGTGGATGGGAACCGGGCGCCGGGGTGGTTTTATCGGGTTGGCNCGCTGGTTGGAGCGGATNGGTGCCAAGGCNCAGGGCGAAGAACTGGCGTGGTTGGAAGAGCGGTTGGGCGATGCGCCGTGCCCCAGTTGCGAGGGGGCGAGATTGCGGCCCGAGGCCCTGGCGGTCGATCTCGGCGGCCAGGCGATCTCGGCGGTGGCNGCNTGCTCGATCTCGGCNGNGGCCGCGTGGCTGGAGGCCCTGGAATTCAATGCCGATGACGNCCCTGTCGGCGAGGCCATTCGCGCCCCGCTNGGTCGCGGTTTGGCGCTATTGNATGAATTGGGTTTGGGCTATTTGCAACTCTCGCGCCGCGCCGACTCGTTGTCGAGTGGCGAATTCCAGCGGCTGCGGCTGGCTTCGGCGCTATCGTCGGGGATGACGCAGATGCTCTATGTGCT
Source organism: Gemmatimonadota bacterium (assembly GCA_002724215.1). Taxonomy (GTDB): domain Bacteria; phylum Latescibacterota; class UBA2968; order UBA8231; family UBA8231. The sequence continues at coordinate 11,128 of PBOD01000041.1, forward strand.
CGACGAGCCGAGCGCGGGCTTGCACGCGCGGGACGCGGCACAATTACTGGGGGCGATGCGCGCGCTGGTGGCTGCGGGCAATTCAGTGCTCTACGTCGAGCACGATGTCGCCCTATTGCGCGGGGCCGACTGGCTGGTCGATATGGGGCCGGGGGCCGGTGTCGAGGGCGGCACGGTGGTAGCGCAGGGTACTCCGCGGGAAGTCGCGGCGGGATCTTCGTTGACGGGGCGCTATTTGCAGGGTGGGTTGGAACTGGAACAGAGTCGGGGTCGCGCGGCGCGGGGCCAACTGCTACTTACCGGTGCCAGCGGTCACAATCTGCGCGACGTGCGGGTTGAGTGGCCGCTGGGCACACTGGTCTGCGTGACGGGTGTGTCGGGATCGGGCAAGAGTACGCTGGTTCGCGATACGCTGTACCCCNTGCTGGCGGCGCNCTTGCAGGGAGCTGAGCGGCGGCCCTTGCCCTACGGCGACTGCGTCGGTATCGAGCAGGTCGAGCGGGTCGTCGCCGTCGATCAGCGGCCGATCGGCCGCACCTCGCGTTCCAATGCCGCGACCTACACCGGGCTTTTGGCGCCGATCCGCCGCCTCTTTGCCGAATTGCCCGAGGCGCGGATGCGCGCCTACAAGCCCGGGCACTTCAGCTTCAACTCGCCCGAGGGGGCCTGCGACGTCTGCAACGGCAGCGGCGTGCACAGTGTGCGGCGCGGCATCTTCGACGATCTCACAGTCGCCTGCCGTGCCTGCGGCGGTCGGCGCTTTCGCGCCGAGGTCCTCGACGTGCGCTTTCGCGAGCGCCATATCGCCGCAGTGCTGGAGATGGATGTGGCAGAGGCGCGGACTTTCTTCGACGCCGTGCCCGAGGTCGCCCGGCGCTTGCAGACGATGGTCGAGGTCGGCCTGGGCTACTTACAATTGGGGCAGCCGGCGACGAGTTTTTCTGGCGGCGAGGCGCAAAGGGTCAAGCTGGCCACCGAATTGGGACGGGCGCGTACCGACCACACGCTCTATTTGCTCGACGAGCCGACCACGGGGTTGCACATGGAGGACGTGCGCTTTTTGCTCGAGCTTTTACAACGGCTGGTCGATGAGGGCAATACCGTTGTTGTCGTCGAACACCACATCGAGTTGGTCGCCGCTGCCGATTGGGTTATTGATCTGGGGCCGGAGGGGGGCGAAGCGGGGGGGCGGATCGTGGCCTGCGGACGGCCCGAAGACGTGGCGGCGGTGGCAGAATCGCACACGGGCGCCTATTTGCGCCAGTATTTGGATTTGACAAAAAAATAAAAGGATGCGGCATGTTCGATTTGGCAAAGGTCCAGGCCCAGATGCAGGCGACCGGGATCGACGCCTGGTTGGTCTACGATTTCCGCGGCTCCAATCCGGTTTTCTGGCAGCTNNTGGGAGAGCGTCGCAAGACCACCCGGCGCGTCTTTCTGGTCATTCCCGACCGGGGCGCGCCGCAGTTGATCGGCTCGGCGGTCGAGCCGGAAGCGCTGGCGGGTTTCGACCTCGAACTGGCCCACTATGCCAGTTGGGCGCAGATGGAGGGGATGCTGCGCGAGCAGGTGGGGTCGCTGGCNCGCGTGGCGATGGAATACTCGCCCGGNGGTGCGCTGCCGATCNTGTCATGGGTCGATGGCGGCACGCTCGACCTNGTGCGCGGACTGGGGCCGGAGGTGGTGTCGTCGGCGGATGTGGCGCAGGTGGCGCTGGCCGTGTGGAGTGCGGCGGCGCTCGAGTCGCACCGCGACGCCTGCCGCCAGGTCGCCGAGGTCAAGGACTTGGCCTTCGAGCACATCCGCTACGGCCTGGCCAACCACACCGCGTTGACCGAATACGCACTGCAGGAGTTTATCAGNGGTGAGTTCGCCCGGCGTGGCCTCGACGAGGACCACCCGGCCATCGTCGGTGTCAACGCCAATAGCGGCAATCCGCACTACGCGCCGAGNGCCGCAGATTCGGCAGTAATCGCCAACGGCGATTGGATCTTGATCGATCTGTGGGCGCGGCATCCGGGCGAGCANCACGTCTTNGGCGATATCACCTGGGTTGGTTATGCCGGCAGNCGGGTGCCCGAATCGCAGGCGGCGGTTTTCGCGGTGGTCAAAGAGGCGCGCGACGCGGTGGTAGCGCGCTTGCGGCAAGCCTGGCNTGAGGGCGAGGCGCTGCAGGGTTGGCAGCTCGACCGGGTCGCGCGCGATATTATCGCCGGACGCGGTTATGGCGAGTACTACGTCCATCGCACCGGCCACAGTCTCGGCCCGGGNCCGGCGGTCCACGCGCTGGGCGTCAACCTCGACGACCTCGAGACCCATGACGAGCGGCAGATTATGCCGGGTACGGGCTTTTCTGTCGAGCCGGGGATCTACTTGCCGGAGTTCGGCGTGCGATTGGAGATCAATATGTATGTCGATCCGGAGACCGGTCCCGAGGTGACGACACCGCTGCAGGATGAGGTGGTCTTATTGGCCTGAGCGCCACTGGCCCTATATTTACTGGGCATTTAAACCCGGAGGAANGATGAGCAAGGCATTTTATATCACCACCCCCATNTACTACGTCAACGCCGAGCCGCACATCGGTCACGCCTACACCACNGTGATGGCCGACTTTCTCGCGCGCTTTTACCGCCTCGACGGCTACGACAGCTACTTTTTGACCGGCACCGACGAGCACGGTGANAAAATTTACCAGGCCGCCAAAGAGGCTGATACCGATTCGCAGAGCTTTTGCGACCGCATCAGCCAGCGCTTCCGCGACGCCTGGCAAGTGCTCGACATTGCCAATGACGATTTTATTCGCACTACCGAGGAGCGCCACAAGGAGGTCGTGCGTCAGGTGCTGGAGATAGTGCACAAAAGCGGCGATATCTACTACGACGAGTACGAGGGGATCTACTGTGTTGGCTGCGAGCGCTTCCTCACCGACAAGGAGCTGGTCGACGGCAAGTGCCCCGACCACCAAATCGAGCCGGAAAAACGCCGCGAGGGCAATTACTTCTTCCGCATGGACAACTATCGGGAGTGGCTGGTGGAGCACATTGAGGCCACCCCCNGTTTTATTCGCCCCGAAAACTACAAGAACGAAGTGCTGGGGATGCTCAAGGAGTCGATCGGCGATTTGTCGATCTCGCGGCCCAAAGACCGCGTGCCCTGGGGGATCGAACTGCCGTGGGATTCAGACCACGTGACCTATGTGTGGTTCGACGCGCTGATCAANTACACCTCGGCGTTGGGCTATCCCGACGGAGAAAAATACGCCGCGTACTGGCCGGTGACTCAGCACATGATCGGCAAGGATATCCTCAAGGCCCACGCGGTGTTCTGGCCGACGATGCTCAAGGCCGCGGGCATGCCGGTCTACCAGCACCTCAATGTCGGCGGATTCCTGATGGGGCACGACGGCCAGAAGATGAGCAAGAGTTTGGGCAATGTGGTCGATCCCTTCGAACTGGCCGAGAAATACGGCCCCGATGCGGTGCGCTACTACCTGCTCAAGGACACGGTCTATGGCCAGGACTCTTCGGTCGGCGAGCAATTCCTAGTCGAGCGCTACAATGCCGATCTGGCCAACGATCTGGGCAATTTATTGTCGCGCGCGCGGGCATTGCTCGGCCGGCATATGGCCGGTGTTTTGCCCNCGCCGGAACAGACGGCGGACGACGAAGCGGTGATCGCCGCTGGCGCGGGATTGGCGGGCAAGGTGCGGCCACTGGTCACGGAGTTACGGGTATTTGACGCGCTGGAGACGGTGATGCAATTCGTGCGGCAGCTCAATCGCTATTTCAACGACGCGGCGCCGTGGAAGTTNGCAAAAGAATCNGAGCAACAAGAGCGGCTGGGTACGGTGCTCTACAATATCGTCGAGGGTTTGCGCATCGTCTCGGTGCTCTTGGAGCCGGCGATGCCGGGCAAGGCGCGGCAGNTACGGGTCGATTTGGGCCTGGGTGATTTTAAGTTCGCGGATATAGAGCAATGGGGAGGCGCCGCGCCGGGGACGAAGATGCCGGATGAGGCGGCAATACTTTTTCCTAAATCGGAGCGCGAAAAGCCCGAGCAACAACAGCAGGCCAAGAAGCAGAAACAGCCAAAGAAAAAAGAGGCCCCGGGGAGCGAAGAAGACGGCGCGATCGCGATCGACGAGTTTTTTAAAGTCAAGTTGCGCGTGGCGCTGGTGACGGCGGCGGAGAAGGTGGAAAACGCCGACAAATTGCTCAAGCTGAGTCTGGATTTGGGCGACGAGCAGCGCACGGTGGTCAGCGGCATCGCGCAGTGGTATCAGCCCGAGGACTTGCCGGGGCATAAGGTGGTGCTGGTNGCCAATCTCAAGCCGGCGAAGTTGCGCGGGATCGTCTCGGAGGGAATGATCCTGGCGGCGGACGATGGGCAGGGNAATTTGACGCTGGTCAAACCCGATGGAGATATAGCGGTGGGAGCAGAGGTGCGCTAATTCTNCCGTTTATTCGACTTTTTTTGGGGGCGCCGGCTCTCGCGGTCGGCGGCCTCGGCNGCCAGGATCTGGTCGCGGGTCGCCGCGTAGAGCTTGTCGATTTTCTTGCGCGTGGCGATCAGCGTCTTGGCCAGCGCGGCGTCGAGGTCTTGCTCGGCCAGTAGTTCATCNAAGGCCCTTTCCATTACTGAGCGATCATCGATGTCGGGCACCGCGGTGTGCGCCATGGCATAGGCGCCCATCAGCGCGGCCTCGGCGGCGGTGGTTTGGAGATCGACCGGCGGACTGGGCGGTTTGCGGCCGAGNTTGCCGAGCAAGCGCTCGCGGCGGCCGCTGCTGGTGCGGCGNGGGTCGAAGTGCAGCAACTGGTCCAACTGTTCGCGCACCAGTTCCATCTCGCGGCCGTCGAAGGCCAGGCGCGCGGCGAAGTAGTTTATCAAATCCACCAATCGCTGCATGTAGGTCCACTGGCCGTCGAGGCGATCGCGGTAGGCCTGCGAGATCTCGCGTGCGGTTTCATCGCCCAACTCGAGGCGCGTACAGACGCGGGCGAAGCGCCGGCGGTCGGCGTGCGAAATTGCGCCGTCGCGGTTGTAGACCAGCGGGAAGATATAGCGGGCGATCTCGAAGCGCTCTTCTATCGATAAATAGCGCAGGGCCAGTTGCTGGGCAGTGTCGGCAGTGGTGGCGAGCAATTCCTCGATTTCGCCGTCNTTCACATCGCGCGCCTGTAGAAAGCGGCTGAGTATCCGCTCGTCCTGTGGCTCCAATTCCTCGCGATCCAACAAGACCTTGCTGAAGCCGATGATGCCGCGCAGCTTGCGGCGCTGCTGGCGGTTTTTGGAGAGGTTGAGCACGCCGTAGATCGCGCCGCCGGCCGCGGTCAGACCGGCCGCGCCGCCGACGACCGGTACCCACATTGGCATCGACACCAGCCCGAGCGCGTAGCCAAAAGTACCCCACAGGCCCAGCGAACTGGTCCACAGCGAAATCGCGGCCCAGGCGCCGGTGGCCAGGCCGGCACTGCCGAGTACGCCGCTGACGATTTTGGCGCGGTTGCGGACGAAGGAGTTGACGATTTTGTCGATGGCGACGCCTTTGAAGCCCTCTTCGATCAGGTGGGAGACAAATTGGACGGAGAGGGTTTGCAAGGCGTGCAGGCCTTTTTCGGCCATTGCGGTTATTTGCTGTTTGTTGGCTTTGGGCATGTGCTATCTCGGGTGGTTGCGTCGGTGCTCGGAGGAAGGCCGGTGGTAAATTTTCCGCCACGGTCCTGAGGGCATAAGATACTTTGTCGGGATAGGGGGAGCAACTGAGTTTGAAGGGGATCGGGGGGATGGATATATTGGTCGGCCGAAAGGGTTATACTCGAAATAGAAGGGAGAGACAATGAGCACAATACGCGTGGGGTTTATCGGCTGCGGCGGCAATGCCAGCGGGCACGTGGGTCGTATCCTGGCGATGGGGGAGTGCGAGGTGGTAGGCTTGTGCGATGTGAGCGAAACCAGTATTGNGCGGGTGCGGGAGCGCCACCGGGAGCAGTATCCGCACATCGCCGACGTANCAGTCTTTGCGGATTATCGCGAGATGCTGGATAAGGTCGAGATGGACGCGGTGGAAATTTCCACGCCGCANACTTTGCACTTCGAGCAGATCATGGCGGCGCTCGACAAGGGGCTGCACGTGCTGACNGAGAAGCCGATGGTCTGCACGGTCGAGCACGCACATCAGGTTATCGCCAGAGCGGAAGAGGTGGGGAAGATTCTGATGGTCTCCTATCAGCGGCATNTNGGNGCGCAGTACCGCTANGTGCGCAACCAGATCATGGCCGGNGAATTGGGCGAGATCCAGTTTATCTCGGCGCTGCAGGACCAGAAGTGGTACCAGGGGACAATCGGGCTGTGGCGGCAGAAGTTGTCGCTGTCGGGCGGCGGGCAGCTCAACGACTCGGGCAGCCATCTGCTCGATATCGTGCTGTGGATGACGGGATTGGAGGTGGCCGAANTNCAGGCCTATATGGAAAANTTNGACTCNGAGGTCGATATCAANTCGGCGCTNTCGCTGCGCTTCCGCAACGGGGCGATGGGCAATATTTCGGTGGTGGGCAATTCGCCGACCGGCGGCATGTGGGAAGATATTACAATTTGGGGCACGAAGGCCGTGGTGTACATCCGCCGNGGCGAGGTGCTCTATAAAACTCAGCACAGCAACGAGGTCTACGCAGTCGAGAATCTACCGGGCTCGACTGTACCCGACCAGAATTTCATCGACGCCATACAGGGACGTGACGAAGTACAGGTGCCGCCCGTTTGCGGATTGCGGGTCATCGAATTGACCGAGGCGGCATGGGCGTCGGCGGAGAGCCGGCGACCGGTCAAAGTCAAGCGCCGCAAGGGGGGCAGGCGCTAACGCACTTGGTAGACCGCACCCTGGTTACCNTCGACGCGCAGCAGGCTTTTGGGTGGACGAGGTGGGTGGCGTTGACGGTGCCGACGACGCAGGGCAGGCTGTATTCGCGGGCCAGGATGGCGGCGTGGCAGAGCTGGCCGCCCTGGTCGGTGACGATGGCGGCGATTTCCCGCTTAAATGGGCGCGAATGCGATTGGCTATGGTCTATACCTTAGGGCGTGTGGTGAACTGTGTATNGTTTGCCGGCGTTTGATCGATGTNATTNNTGTGCATAAGTATATATTTAAATTTAACTTATGTGCATAATAATCTTTTCTAATTGACCCTGCTTATCGGCCCTTGTATATTTGCTAGTAAGTNGGGGGCGGGGGCCTGAAACCTCTGTTACCGCAATGCTGAGGCTCGGGGCTACGCGAACGGGTCTACCCGGCTTTGTCCATTGGCTATAACGTCGCGCAGAGTTGGAGTAATACCATGAGGCGCGCTCTATGAAAGGAGGTGGTCCATTGAGTAGTACTTGTACCGCAGGGAGGTTGATCACCTGATCAACTCCAGGTGATCAACCACCTGGTCAGGAGCACCCGGTCGCTCATGCGGTCGCAGCTCCTGAGAGTACATCCGGGCGCATCCCACGTGGGATGCGCCCGTTTTTTATGCGCTTTGCGGGTTGATGGGCGGTGGGCGTTTTTGCCATATTGTGCGCGGGGAGATTCGATCATGAAAAGAGTGGCCAAGCCCGCCGGGGCTTATAATATCATACTTGAAGAAGTAGACGTACCCAAAATTGCCGCGACCGAAGTGCTGGTCCGCGCCGAGCGCTCGCTGATAAGCCGGGGCTCGGAGATCTGGCGTCGCTACGTGCGCGAGGAGGCGATCGACCACCGCTCGATGGGCTATTCGCTGGTGGGACGGATCGCCGAGGTGGGAGAGCAGGTCGAGGATTTTGCTGTTGGCGACCAGGTAGCGGTGGTGGCGCCGCACGCCGAGTATGTAGCGATGGAAGTGGTCAATCCCCGGCACCGGCCCTCCGTGGTGCGCTTGCCAGAGGCGGTTTCGGCCGAGGCTGGCACCTTCTGGCCGTTGAGCACCAGCTCGGTACTGTGGATGTGGCAGACCGCAGCCGGGGCCGACGATACGATGGTCATCCAGGGGCAGGGCCTGGTTGGCAGTTTGTGCATGCAGGCGGCCAAGGCACAGGGCGTGGACCGGGTGATCGGTATCGACGCGCTGCCCCTGCGCTGCGAGTTGGCGCGCGAGTTGGGCATTGACGCGATCATCGATGCCAGCGCTGAGGATCCCATTGCGAAAGTCCTGGAATTGACCGATGGGCAGGGGGCGGAGATCGTCGTCGAGGCGGTGGGCGGACGCGCGGGCGCGGCGGCCTTCGAGCAGGCGCAGGACATGCTCAAGCGCGGCGGGTTATTGCAGGTATTGGGACTGTACGAAGAGGAACCTTTGCCGCTCTATTCGGGCAAGATCATGGGCAAGCGGCTGGTGGGCAGCTATCTCGACGCCTCGCTGCGGCCCGAGGGATCCGCACGCGCGCTGGAGCTATTGGCATCGGGCGCGATACAGGCTGAAAAAATGATAACCCATCGCTTTCCCTATCAGGAGGCCGCCGAGGCCTTCGGTTTGCTCTACGACAGACTGGGCGAGACGATGGCGGTATTGCTGACGTGGGACGACTAATGAGGAGGTTATGATGGGCCGCACGATTGAGAAACTATTCCGCGCCCCTTACGGGGTGCCCAATGCATTGCAGGAAGTGGAGGAGGGCCTGTGGATCACCGACCAGATCACCGACCGGGTGGCGCTGGTCGAGATCGCTGAGCCGTCCGAATACGGGGTTACCAAGCTGATCCGCGACATTCCCAGCGAATCGTCCAATACCAGCGGCATGGCCTGGGACGGCAATTCGCTGTGGTTGGCGGCTAATGGCAATGGCTCGCTGTGGCGGCCGGTGCGGGATACCGATGCAGAGAAGGGTTTGGGCGATATTCTGGAAATCGATCCGCAGACCGGCGCTACGCGCAATCGCTATCCGGTGCCCGGCGGTGGCGGGGTGCACGGGATGGAATGTGATCCCTTTGACGCGGGCTACCTGTGGATTACCACTCTCAAGAGCCAGACCTTGAGCAAAGTCCGGGTGGA
>PBOD01000042.1 GCA_002724215.1 Gemmatimonadota bacterium
TAGGTGGGCATGATGCCGGCCTCGGAGAGGAAGGTCCACCCGGAGGTCCACAGGCTGCGGCCGAAGGCGCCGACGTAGTCGACCTGGCTGTAGAAGCCGTCTTCGGGCGTGGTGGCCATGCCGGTCCACGCCGGGCTGTCGGCCTGGGGCCGCGGGTCCAGGCCGCGATCGCGGTCGCGCGAGATGCCGATCAGCAGCGGATCGGCGATGCGGTTGTCGTTGGCCGCAAGGTAGTCGGCGACGAACTGATCGGGGGCGATGGACGCGAGATCCTCGCCAGCGCCGAAACCCCACCAAATGTTGTTGGCCAGGCGCAAATCGCCGGCTTCGAGGCGGGCGCGGCTGTCTTCGCCGGACTCCAGATCCTCGATGTCGACAGCCTCGCCGGCGAAGTCGGTGAAGATGCTGTTGATATACATGCCGCCGGCGTTGTCGCGGATCTTGAGGACTACGTCGTTGTCGCCATTGGCCGAGAAGGCGCCCGAGCCGATATAAGTGACGTTGTAGATTTGCGGCATGGCGAAGGGCGTGCCGTCTTCGGGGGTAGTGCCGCCGTCGTGTTCGCCGGCGCGGTTGCCGGTCTAGTCGTCCTGGACCACAAACCAGAACTGGCCCTTGCCGCGGAAGCCCTCGTCGTAGTCGAAGGCGTCGTCGCCGTTAAAGGCCGAGACCAAATTCTTGGTATTGACGGTGCCGCCGAACCACTCGAAGCCGTCGTCCTGGTTGTTGTAGACCTCGACGAATTCGATCAGGGTGCCCGAGCCGACGCCGCCCATGGTCAGGCCGTTGATCTCGTTGCCGGCGCCGATGTCGGTCCCGCCGTGGCGGATCGAGACATAGCGGAAGACGCCGGAATTGTCGCCGTCGTCGCTGCCGCCGTAGAGGCCGCGGGGTTCGGTTGTGGGGATGCCCTCGATCGGGGTCTCGCCGGGCTCGGAGTTGAGGGTGGCACGGCCGAGGATGATGACGCCGCCCCAGAGGCCGCGGGCATCGAGCGGCAGGTCGCCGGCATCGCTGACGTCATCGGCCTGGGCGGTGAAAACGATCGGTTGGTCGGGGGTGCCGCTGGCGAAGATCTTGCCGCCGCGGGCGACGACCAGCGCGCTGGCGTTCTCGCCCTGGCCCGGCATGCCCCTAATGATGGTACCGGGCTGGATGGTCAGCGTGGCGCCCTCGTCGACGAAGACCAGGCCATTGAGTACGTACTCGTTGTCCGCGGTCCAGACCACGTTAGAACTGGGGGAGATATCGGCGTCAACGACGTCGACGGTGGCTGCCGAAGCGGCGGCCGGCAGCAACGCGACGATGGCCGCGAGCATTGACTTGCGGAGCATCTTATGCCTCCTAGTAAGGGTGGTGGACGGCGGACCTTACTGCCCGCTCGTCCGCTTAATAGCTGAACTTGCCATGGTAATTTGGAAGGAGTCGGCATGGGTCTCAGCTTTTACATCGATTAGGATAGAACTGAGTTGTAACGAGACCATGTCGGCTGTGTGAATAGTGCGTTACAACGAAGGATATGGGCAACGAAAAAGGGGCGGCCTAGGCCGCCCCCTTAGGTGTAATATGTCAGGCCGCTCAGCGGTTATAGCCGAGCGATAGCGAAAAGGAGCGGCCTCTGGTGTACTCGTTGGCGATATAGTCGATGCCCTGGTAGCGATAGGCCTTTTCAAAGGAGGAATCGAGCAGGTTTTTGGCGCTGAACTTGATCTTGAATTCGTGCCATTTCTTGGAGCAGGTAAAATCCAGGGTGGCTCTCGCGCTTTCGTAGACGTCCGGCGTGCCCCCCAAGCTGACTTCGGCCAGGCGGCGCCCGAAGATATTGTAGTAGACGCCGGCGGCGGTACCGGTGTTGAAGTTTTCGTAGCTGAGGTCGAGGTTGAGCAGGAAGGGCGACTGGCCTTGCAGCGAGCGTTTGTTCGACGCCTCGGGGTTGGGCGCGCGGCGCAATTGCAGCTCTTCGGGCGCGATGCTGACCTCGGAGCTGACCAGCGAGAGATTGCCGCCGGCGTTGAAGTGTTCCAGGGCAGGGTTGACGAAGGGCAGGCCGCATCGCGCCTCGAATTCTATGCCGGCGACCCGCGCCTGCTCGACGTTTTGGAACTGCACCTCGCCGTTGACGGTGAGGATGACGCGCTCGATCGGGTTCTGGAAATCCTTGTAGAACAGACTAACTGCGTAGATTTCGCCGGGCTTGCCGAAGTGTTCCCAGCGCAGATCGAAGTTGTCGACCAGGGTCCGTTCGAGTTCGGCATTGCCGATGAAGATGAAATCCCCGACGAACCTGAACGAGGCGAAGGGCGCCAGTTCGCGGAAGGTCGGCCGGGCTAGGGTGCGGCCATAAGATGTCCGCAGGTTCAGCCCCGGTCGGAGTTCGTAGACGGCGTTGAGCGAGGGCAGCAGGTCGTTCTCGGAGAGGTGGCCCCGCGCCTTGGCCGGGTCCTGGCTCGCTACGTCGATGCGGGTCGACTCGAGCCGGGCGCCGCTGACCAGGCGCAGCTTGGTGTCGATTGGCAGCTCGACCATGGCGTAGCCGGCGTAGATCTGCTGGTCGCCGTCGAAATTGCTCGACAGCTGGGTGGCGTCCTGGACGTAGGAGCCGAAGCGGTAATGTTCGCCATTGCTGGTCAGGCCGACCTTGTCGGGAGTGAAAAAGGATTCGGGGTCGCCGTCGTAGTCTATGTCGTCCTGGTCGAACTCGTAGCGGCGCTCGCGGAAGGTGCGCTCCTTGTCGAGGGCCAGGAAGCCGGTTTTGAAGTTGCTATTGATTCCCTGCCACTGTTTGAAGGGCAGGGTGAGGTTGAGCTGGAATTCGCGGTTGTTTTCGTCGAGGTCGCGGAAGTAGCGGGTCGGCAGCGGGTAGATCGAGGGCGAAATGGAGTAGTCGGTCACCGGACCGCGGACCACCTTGCCTTCGGCGTCGCGCATGACCTCGCCGTTCTCGTCGCGCAGGGGGCGGATCTTGGTGACGAAGTTAGAGGTGAAGAAGCGCAAGTCCGGCTCGTTCTGGGTCGAAGACGACAGCGCGCCCGACCACTCGGCCTTGAGGTCGCGCAGGGCGCCGAAGTGGTGCTTGCCCGACAGTTGCAAAGACTGGATCTGCCGCTCGGTGAATTGCAATACGCGGGTCTCGTAAATGGCTTCTTCATCCAGGTCGCGCGGGAAGGCGCCGGCCAGGTAGCGGGCGACGTCCTCGCTGTTGCGGTTGTACATATTGGTAATGGACAGCTCGTGGGTCGGGGTTGGCTTGTAGGACAGGGTCAACAGGCTGCCCCAGCCGATCTCCTGGGAGCCGCGGGTGTCGGCGAGCTGGAAGTTGTTGGTCAGGGTCGAGGCCTGGCGGCTGGTCAGCTGCCAGCGCGCCGACGAGCCGTTGTCGTAGAAGGAAGAACTATTGCTGTAGGTCAGCGTGCCGAGAAAACCGAAAGGCCGACCCAAGAACTTGACCTGGTTGCCCAGGGCGACCGAATAGCTCTGGTTGACCGTGGAGGCCTTGGTGGTCGGAGCCATAACCGGGGAGAAAGCTTTGGAGTAGAGATCGAGCTGTTGGGCCTTGTCCCCNTCGTTGTAGGCGGCGCCGACATCAGGGATGTCCACATTGCCCCGGGCCAGGTCGTCGGGAATATCGCGCGTGCCGTCGTCGACCCCCAACCAGTCGAGGTCGCCGCCTTCGTAGGTCAGGAATTCGTCGTTGAACGAACTCTGGGTGTTGTATGTGGTCGACGAGGTGACGGAAAAAGTGAAATTATCGGGGAAGGCCTTGGTGCCGATATTGACNGCGCCGCCGGTGAAATCCCCGGGTTTGTTGGGGGTAAAGCTCTTGGTGGTGACGATATTGTCGAGCAGGCTGGAGGGGAAGAGGTCNATCGGCACCGCTCGTTTGTTGGGATCGGCGCTGGGCAGCGAGGCCCCGTTGAGCTGGACCGAGCTGTAGCGGTCACCCAGACCGCGGATATAGACGTATTTGCCCCCGACGACCGAGGCGCCGGTGATGTGGGACATGGCTTCGGCGNCGTCGCCGAAGCCGGCGCGCGAGATTTCCTCGGCGCTGATCGCGTCGCTGACCGCGGAGGCTTTCTGACGCTCCTTGAGCAAGGCCGCCCCGGTATTGCGCAGGGCCTTGGCCTCGACGATGACCTCGTCTTCGAGTTCGATGGCCTCTGGCGCCAGCGCGATATCGAGTTTGGCCACGGCGCCTTCTTTGACCTCGACGCCGATAATCGAAGCCTTCTGGTAGCCGATCATCGAACTGAACAGCACATAGGTGCCGGCGGGCACGTCGAAGAGCTGAAAATTTCCTTCAAAGTCACAGATCGTGCCGTAGTTGGTGCCTGCGAGAAAGATCGTGGCGCCGATGAGCGGATCGCCGGTCTGGCGGTCGAGGACGGATCCCGATATGGTGCCCTGGGCCACGGCGGAGCCGGCAAGGGCGAAAAGGGCGATAGTGGCGAATATGCAACTGCGCGACATGGGTTTTAGAACCTCCATTGGGTAGGGTCGATGTCACAAATGACGCAAAGGGGATTTTCGCTGGAGGTATGATTGAAATGCCGTGTTGAGAAGGGGTTACGGCGAGATTACAATCCGGTGTAATACAGGTATGGGGTAAAATCAACCGCGAAAATGGGGTGGAAATCACCAGACGGGATAGTGAATCGTAACAATTCCGTAACAATGCCGTAACGAGCGCGGCACATCAAAATTGTAATATTGTGACATATTGGTTTCATCGGTCATATAGACGCGCCAAATCCCCGGAATTTGGCGTTTAATCCACCACCTAAGGGAGGCTTGTAACACATATGAAAAAGATCGGATCGTTACTCAGCGCCGCATTGATTTTTGCGGCCGCTTCCGCGGTCGACGCCGCAGAGGGCAAGATCAAGGGCTATATGTTCGGCGATTACTATGCCGTATTGGCCGCCGACGACGGCGAGACCAAGTTGCCCGAGAAGCGCAATGCCTTCCAGTTCCGCCGCATCTACTTCACCTACGAGAAGGGGCTCAATGACGATTTCTCGGTGCGCTACCGCCTAGAGGTAAAAGACGCCGGCTTCGGCAAGGGATCGAAGATGGAGCCCTTCGTCAAGCACGGCTATTTGAAATGGAAGGGCGCCCTGGGCGCAAGCGATTTCTATTTCGGCTTGCAGGGCACGCCGACCTGGGCTGTAGCAGAGAAGGTCTGGGGTTATCGCTCCATCGCCAAAACGGTCCTAGACTGGAATAAAATCGGTTCCTCCGCCGATATCGGCGCGGCCCTCAAAGGCAAGTCGGGCAAGATCGGCTACCACGTCATGCTCGGCAATGGCCCCGGACAGGGCCCCGAGGACGACCACGGCAAGAAGATCTACGGCTCGCTGAGCTTTAAAGCCTCTGACAGCCTGGTTCTCGAGGGCTACGCCGATTTCAATATGAAGCCCGCCGAGCAGAACGAATTGACGGTCAAGGTCTTCGCCGGTCTGCAGGGCGAGGGGCTCAACGCCGGCGTCGAGGTCTTTTCGCGCACCAACGCCAAGGCCGCCGCCGGCGAGGATGTGACGATTAGCGGTCTGTCGGCCTTCGGCTCACTGCCGCTGGGCGCTTCGCTCAAGGGCTTCGGTCGCGTCGATGCGGTTTCCAACGACGCCACGGACACCACCGACCTGCTGGTGATCGCCGGGCTCGATCACATGCCGGCCAAGAATGTCCACCTGATGCCCAATGTGGTCGTCGCGCTGCCCGACGGCCCCGATCCCACTATTCAGGGGCGTTTGACCTTCTACTACAAGTTTTAATCTGGAATGTAACAAACGCTTCATCGGGGTGACACGCGGTTGTAACACCGCGTCTGGAAATTGTTACAGAACAAATACACCCCAATTGTATGGAGGATGCACAATGAGTAAGAAATGGATCTCCGCCGCCCTGTTGAGCGCGACGCTCGCGGGCGTGGCACAGGCCCAGACCATCGAAGTGGACGAGCGGATTCCGTCCTACCAGAAAGTCAGCGGCATATCCGGCAACGCCAGCAGTATCGGCTCGGATACCATGAACAATATGATGGCGCTGTGGCTGGAGGCCTTCCGCAAGTACTATCCCAACGTCAGGATCCAGATCGAGGGCAAGGGCTCGTCGACGGCGCCGCCGGCGCTGATCGAGGGGACCGCGCAATTCGGTCCGATGTCGCGAGCGATGAAGTCGAGCGAGGAGGACAAGTTCGAACAGGCCTTCGGTTACAAGCCGACCCCCCTTCGCACCTCGCTGGACGCGCTGGCGGTCTTCGTCAACAAGGACAATCCCATCGAGGGCTTGAGTCTGCCGCAGGTCGACGCAATTTTCTCCAAGACCCGCCGCAGCGAGTTCGCCCAGGACATCACCTCCTGGGGCGAGTTGGGGCTCAACGGCAATTGGTCTAAAGCTCAGATCAGCCTCTACGGCCGCAACTCGGCATCGGGCACCTACGGCTTCTTCAAGAAGCAGGCGCTGTTCAAGGGCGATTACAAGGACCAGGTCAAGGAGCAGCCGGGTTCGGCTTCGGTGGTCCAGGGCATTACCGAGGACCGCTTCGGCATCGGCTATAGCGGCATCGGCTACCTGACTTCCGGCGTGCGCGTGGTGCCCCTGGCCAAGAAGCCGGGACAGCCCTTCATGGAGGGGTCGTTGGAAAATGTGCTGACCGGCGACTACCCGCTGGGCCGCTTCCTCTACAATTATATAAACAAAGCGCCCGGCAAGCCGATGGATCCGCTGGTGCGCGAATTCTGCAAGTTCATCTTCTCGAAGGAAGGGCAGGAAATCGTCATCAAAGACGGCTATATGCCCGTGCCCTTCGAGGTCGCCGAGGCCGAGCTGGCCAAGCTGGACGATTAAAGGACGGCATTGGCTGAAGGTCCGACCATACGCGGTGTGACGAACCGGGCCAGGGCGCTCGACTGGCTCGGTCGTCACCTCATCTCCACCGGCGGCATCGGCATCATTGCCGCCGTGATGGGGATTTTCGTATTCATCCTCTCCGAGGCCTGGCCGCTATTCCGCGATCCGGTACTCACCCCGGCCCAGCAGTATCCGAGCCCCGGCCGCTTCGCCATCGGCGTCGATCCCTACCATCAAATCGCCTATGTGGCGGGAACCGCCGGGGTCGATTTGGTGCGGTTGGAAGACGGGACAATCCTCCCCGGCGAATGGGCGGACGAATTGGCCGGCCTATCCCTCTCCTCAGCAACGCAAAACGTCGATTTGCTGGCCTTGGGCACCGCCGAAGGCGAGGTCGAGGTCGCGCGGGTCGATTTCAAGCTAGATTATTCCACCGGGACGCGGCAGGTCGTGCCCCAGGTCACCGCCGCAGGGCGGATAGAGGTCGATCCGCGGGGCGAAGCCCTGGAGCAGGTGACCTTCCGCGAAGACGGCGATGGCTTGTCCGCGGCGGCGGCGATTACCGAATCGGGCCGCCTGGTCGTCGTCGTCCGCGAACAGCAACAGGGGTTGCTGGGGCCGGGCGAAATGGTGGAGGAACAATACGAACTCAGCGCTGACCTCGGCGGGGAGCGGCCGACCCAGGTGATGGTCGACGGCCGCATCCGGCAGATGTTGGTCGGCACGGCCGCCGGGTCATTGTACGAATGGCGCCTGTACGGTGTCGACGAGCGACCGGAGCTGGTGGGTCGGTTACCCGCCGCCGACGGGGCGGTGACGGCCCTGGCCTATATACTGGGCGAGGTCTCGGTGGCGGTGGGAGACGCCACGGGCGGCATCCACACCTGGTTCAAGATCGAGGCCGACGGGCGGCGTTCCTACCGCAAGGTACATGGCTTTGCCGGTGCCGGCGCCGCCATAACCCATATGGCGGCCTCCCAACGCGACAAGCAGTTCCTGGCCGCCGACGCCGAGGGCAGGGTCGCCCTGCACCACATGACGTCGGAGAAGACGGCGCTGCAGATCGCGACGGGAGGGCCCTTGGCCGCGCTGGCTTTCGCGCCCAAAGCCGATGGCTTTTTGACGCTGGGGACGGATGGCCAATTGCGCCGCTATAAGCTCGACAATCCCCATCCCGAGATAAGCGGTGCGGTGCTTTTCGGCCAGATATGGTATGAAGGCTATCCAGGTCCCGAGTACGTCTGGCAGTCGACCGGCGGCACCGACGAATTCGAATCAAAACTCAGCCTGATCCCACTCATCTTCGGCACCGCCAAGGGCACGCTCTACGCCATGCTCTTCGCTCTGCCATTGGCCGTATTGGCGGCAATTTACACCGCCGAATTTGCCACGCCCAGGGTCCGCGGCCTGGTCAAGCCGACGGTCGAGGTCATGGCCTCGCTGCCGAGCGTTATTCTCGGCTTTCTGGCCGGATTGTGGCTGGCGCCTCTCTTAGAATCGCATATGATCGGTACTCTGATGCTGGTGCCGGTGGTCGGGGCAGTGGTCATCGGCGGCGCCTGGGCCTGGCAATACGCGCCGAGGTCCATGGTGCGCAGGGTGACAGGCGTCGGCGAGATTTATATGCTGGGTGCGGTGACCCTTATCGGCGCCTGGTTGGCCTATGTCCTGGGACCGGCTTTTGAGCAATTGAGTTTCGAGGGCCAGTTCCTGCAGTGGATGCGGCAGGACGCGGCGATAAGTTACGACCAGCGCAATTGCCTGGTGGTTGGTTTCGCCATGGGCTTCGCGGTGATCCCGTTGGTATTTACTATATGCGAAGATTCGCTGTCGAGTGTGCCGAGCAGCTTGCGCGCCGGTTCGCTGGCGCTGGGCGCGACGGCATGGCAGACCGCGATCAAAGTCGTGTTGCCGATGGCCCTGCCGGGGATTTTTTCGGCGGCGATGATCGGCTTCGGCCGCGCCATCGGCGAGACCATGATCGTGCTAATGGCCACGGGCAATACCCCGATCATGGACTGGAATATTTTCAACGGTATGCGGACTATATCGGCCAATATCGCGGTCGAATTGCCCGAGGCGCCGCACCAGGGCACGCTCTACCGGGTGCTGTTTCTCAGCGGTTTGCTGCTCTTTGTTGCGACCTTCTGCATCAATTCGCTGGCCGAGGTCGTGCGCCAGCGCTTGCGGGATAAATACAACCGGCTATGATGAAATTCTGGCGCGGGGGCGACCCCTTCATATGGCTTACGGGCAGCGCTTTGGCACTGTGCCTGGCGATGATCACCGGGTTGGTGGGGGTCATCCTCTACAATGGCGCCGGGGTGTTCTGGCCGCAGGATTTGACCGTACTGCGCCTCGAGGACGGCAGCCGGGTGATGGGCACCGTGGTCGACCGCCAGGAGATCCCCGGGGAGGAAGGGCATTATCGCCTGCAACTCAAAGTCGGCAATCGCGACGCCTACGGCCTCGATTTCCGCTGGGTGGACGAGGCGCGGATCGAGGCGGGTGAAACCGCGCCCGACGCGGTGGTTTTCGAGCGGGTGGAATGGGGGGACGCCTACGGTTTTATCGCCGGGGTTTACGAGGGGGAGCGGCAACTCGCGGCGGGTGAGGAGCGGGGTTGGGAAGCGCTGCAGCCGCTGATGGACCGGGTCGCGGACCTGGCCGGGCAGATCCACGACCTGGAGCGCGACGAGATCGGCGTCTTGAACCGCGAGATGGAGGCGCTGCGCCTGGAGCGTCGGCGCCTCGAAAGACAGGGGTCCGGCGCAGGCGCGATAGCCGCTAACAAGGCCGCAAACGACGCGCTGTGGGCCAAGTACGAGCCCCTGTCGGCACGGTTGGATGAATTGCGCCGGCAGGGCGAGCGCTGGTCGGTGGCGTTGGTGCTTGTCGATGGGCAGGAGCGCTCGGTGCAAGTCGCTGATATCGTCCGTGCCTACCGTCCCAACGCCATGGGAATAAGTGCGAAGACGGGCGCGTATATGTCCAAAGCCTGGGAGTTCGTAGCCGGCGAGCCTCGCGAATCTAATACCGAAGGTGGGATATTCCCCGCGCTCTTCGGCACGGTAATGATGGTCATGCTGATGAGCCTCGCCGCCGTTCCCTTCGGCGTACTCGCCGCACTCTATTTGCGTGAATATGCGCGGCAGGGCTTTCTGGTGCGACTAGTGCGCATCGCCGTCAATAATCTCGCCGGGGTGCCCTCGATCGTCTTCGGGATGTTCGGCCTGGGCTTTTTCGTTTACGGGGTCGGCGGCACTATCGATCAGTTGTTCTATGTCGATGACCTGCCGACGCCAACCTACGGCACGGGAGGCATCCTCTGGGCTTCACTGACCCTGGCGCTTTTAACCGTGCCGGTGGTGATAGTGGCGACCGAGGAAGCCCTGGCCGCGGTGCCCCGCGAGATGCGCGAGGGGGCGCTGGCCCTGGGCTCGACAAAATTCCAGATGATCTGGACGGTGGTGCTGCCCAGCGCGCTGCCGGGCATCCTCACCGGGGTAATCCTGGCCACCGCGCGCGGGGCCGGTGAAGTGGCGCCGCTGATGATCACCGGCGTAGTAAAGCTCGCCCCAGATTTGCCTTTAGACGCCTTCGCTCCCTTCTTTCATTTAGAGCGGAAATTCATGCACCTGGGCTTCCATATCTACGACGTGGGCTTCCAGTCGCCCAATGTCGAAGCCGCCCGGCCCATGGTCTACACTACTGCCCTGTTGTTATTGGCCATCGTGCTGGTCCTCAACCTGACCGCGATAGTAGTCCGCAACCAGTTGCGCAAGAAATACGCGACGTCGGCTTTTTAGGAATCGAAAATGACCGAACCTATATCCGCGGAAGGGGCCACATCCTTTGAGGTGGCCATAGAAAAACCCATCGTCGAGGTCGAAAAGCTCAACATATACTACGGCGAAACCCAGGCGCTTTTCGACGTCGACCTGCAAATCCCCGAGCGCGAAGTTACCGCCTTTATCGGTCCCTCTGGCTGCGGCAAATCGACGTTGTTGCGCTGTATCAATCGACTCAACGACCTCATAGAGTCGGCGCGGGTCGAGGGGGAAGTGCGGGTCGAGGGCGAGAATGTCTACGCGCCCGGATACGACGTGATCGACTTGAGGCGCCGCGTCGGTATGGTCTTCCAGAAATCCAACCCCTTTCCCAAGTCGATCTACGAGAATGTCGCCTACGGTCTGCGGATCGCCGGTGAGAACAGGCGCTCGGTATTGGACGAGGCGGTGGAAAAGAGCCTCCGATCCGCCGCGCTGTGGGAGGAGGCCAAGGACCGGCTCAAAGACAGCGCGATGGGGTTGTCCGGCGGTCAGCAGCAGCGCTTGTGCATCGCCCGCACCCTGGCGGTTGAGCCGCGGGTGGTTTTGATGGACGAGCCCTGCTCGGCACTCGATCCGATCGCCACCGCCCGCATCGAGGAGACGATCAGCGAGTTGAAGAAGGACTACACCATCGTCATCGTCACCCACAACTTGCAGCAGGCGGCCCGCGTATCGAGCCATACGGCCTTTTACTACTTGGGCAAGCTGATCGAATTCAACGAAACCGAGAGCATGTTCACCAATCCGCGGGTCAAGCAGACCGAGGACTATGTCACCGGCCGTTTCGGCTAGCAGTTGGGAGGGTTTTATGGAACGCAGATTCGACCAGCAGCTGGACGATCTCAAGCAGGATCTGCTCAAGATGGGCGGGGCCGTTGAGGAATCGATCACCCAGGCGGTACGGTCTTTGGTGGAGCGCGATGATGAGCTTGTCAAAGAGGTCATCGCGGGCGGCAAGAAGATCGACGATTGGGAGATCACGATCGAGGAGACCTGTCTGCGGTTGCTGGCGACGCAGGGGCCGGTGGCCAGCGACCTGCGGCTTTTGGCCTGTATGATGAAAGTCAACGACGATCTGGAGAGGATCAACGACCAGGCCGTCAATATCGCCCAGCGGGCCGAAGTGCTCAACAACATGCCGCTGTTAAAACCGCTGATCGACATCCCGCGGATGTCGGAGCTGGCCCAGGGCATGGTCAAAGACGCGCTGGACGCTTTCGTGCGGCGCGACGTGGACTTAGCCCGCAACGTGGGCCGGCGCGACGAAGATCTCGATCTTTTGCGCGACCAGATTTTCCGCGAGCTCCTGACCTATATGCACGCTCCATCCACCGGTCCGGATACTATCGATCGCGGTATCTACTTAATCCTGGTATCGCGCCACCTCGAGCGCGTGGGGGACCACGCTTCGAATATCGCCGAAAACGTGGCCTACCTGGTCGAGGGTAGCATCGTGCGCCACCAGAAGGAAGAATGGTGGGAGGGGGGCAAGGCGCAAGGCGCAGAACCTGTAGAGGGTGATGGGGAATCGAGTGCACAAGTTTCAGGGGAGTAGGCAATGAGAGACACTATCCTGGTGGTCGAGGACGAACCCGATATCCTCGACCTGGTTTCGTACAATCTCGAACAGGCGGGCTTTGCGGTGTTGCGGGCCGAGGACGGCGAAAAAGCCCTCGATTTGAGCGAAGGCGGGTCGATCAGCCTGGTCGTTCTCGATCTGATGTTGCCCGGTATCGACGGGCTCGAAGTCTGCCGCACGCTCAAGCAGGGCGCCCGCACCAAGGAAGTGCCGGTTTTGATGCTGACGGCCAGGACCGAGGAGGTCGATCGCATCGTCGGGCTCGAACTCGGGGCCGACGACTATCTGGTAAAACCCTTTTCACCGCGCGAACTGGTATTGCGCATTCGGGCAATTTTGCGCCGGGCCCAAAGTCGTGGCGAGTCCGAGGACGGACAGATCACCGTCGGCCCCCTGGCCATAGACCCCGTCGGCGGTCGGGTCGAGGTCGACGGGGACCCGCTCGAATTGACCGCGACGGAATTCAAACTCCTGACGATCTTAGCCCAGCGCCGCGGCCGGGTGCAGTCGCGCGAGGAATTGCTCAACGTGGTCCTGGGCTACGAACACAGCGGTTATCGCCGCACCGTCGATACCCACATCCGCCGGCTGCGCGAAAAGCTCGGCNCCGCCGCGGAATGGGTCGAGACCGTGCGCGGCATGGGNTATCGCTTCCGGCGGGAAGGTCGGTGATATGAACCGCAGGTGGCAACTCTTCATTGCCAACGCGTCGCTGGTGATCGCCGCCTATTGGCTTGTGATGCCCTGGGACGGCTGGGTCGACGACCTCCTTATCGCGCTGGTGTTCGCCGGGGTCTGGACCGTCGCCCAATCCTGGCTTGCCGGTCGGTCCTACCGGCAACTCGGTGACGGGCTCAGGCGGCTGGGTGCAGCCGAGATTGGCAACCAGAGCTGGTCGGGTGGATTGCCGGGTCGCCCCCATGCCGAATTGGGCCTGGCGCTGGAGGACCTGATCGCNAGAACCCGGCAGAATATCGGACAGCTCAAAGGCGAAAANCAACAACTCGAAGGCATCCTCGAAAGCGTTCCCGAGGCGATTCTGGTCATAGACCACGACGGTCAGGTGGTGATGGCCAACGCATCGCTGGCCCGGCTATTCGATCTGGAGCGGCCCCTCGTCGGGCGGCGGGCCATCGAAATCGTGCGCCAGACCGTGGTACAGGACACGATCGCCGCGTGTCTGGCCTCGGGACGGGGTGGAGAGGTCGAGATATCGCTGACGGGGGGACCAGAGCGGCATCTCGACATGCAGGTGGCCCCGATTCGCGAGGGCGAAGAGTGCAAAGGCGTGGTGACCGTATTCTACGACATCACCCGTCTGCGCCAGCTCGAGCGGATGCGCCGCGACTTCGTGGCCAATGTCTCGCACGAATTGCGCACCCCGCTGACCGCGATCAAGGGCTACGCCGAGACGCTCACCGACGGCGCCCTCGACGATCGCGAAGCCGCCGCGCGCTTTATCGGCATTATCTCCAGCCACGCCGAACGCCTCAACCGCCTGCTCGATGACCTGCTCGACCTGTCGCGGCTCGAGTCGGAGCAGATGGAGGTTGAGCTAGGGGCGTGCGAGTTGAAAAAGATCGTCGATACCTGCATCGGATCGGTCGGCCAGATCGCGGTACAAAAGCGCATCGCCGTAGCGGCCGATATCCCGTCCGAGATCCAGGTGGTCTGCGACGCAAAATTGATTGAGCAAGCGTTGATCAACTTGCTCGATAATGCGGTTAAGTACACGCCAGACGACGGGGAGGTCAGGGTCGGTACGCGCCCGATTGGCGGCGAGCGGATCGCCGTCTATGTCGAGGACACCGGGATTGGCATCCCATCCGATGACCTGGGGCGCGTATTCGAGCGTTTCTACCGGGTAGATAAGGGGCGATCGCGGGATATGGGGGGCACGGGATTGGGGTTGGCGATTGTGCGCCATATCGCCGAAGCCCACGGCGAACGGGTATCGGTCGAGAGCGCATTGGGCAAGGGAACCACCTTCAGCCTCGAGCTTCGCGTAGCCAACTGACTCTACTGTCGTATCTCCGTATTTTTCCTTAGTTTTTATTCTTTTTGTGATATAGGCTAGAGGGAGTTGCACCGGCTATGGGCATCGTTGTGCGGCTAAGCCTGATCGCCCTGCTCTGCGCTTGCGGCACCCCNGCGGAGCNGGAAAAGAGCGTGGTGGAGAGCGGNAAGGCGCTTTTTAAACGCAATGGCTGCGCCGTTTGCCATGGGGCAGACGGCCGCGGCGATGGTCAAGTTGCGTCGTCGCTCAAACCGCCGCCGCGCGATTTTCGCGACCTCAGGGCCTACAAGAATGGCCACAGCGTGGAGGAGATCGCGCGGACGATCGAGCGGGGCATCCCCGGTAGTACGATGCCGGGCTACGCGCACGTAGCGGCGGCGGATCGCCGCGAGATCGCCATATACATCCGATCCCTGCAACAGCAAAACGCCGATGGGGGATGAGGCGGGGGCAAAACCTTAGATCCGTGTTCCCGCCGTTGCTCCATACTCGGGCGGTGAACAAGCGGTTCATTATTTCAACAGGGGTACCGGCGCATCAATTTGTGCGGTCGAGGCAGGTTGCCATTGGCCGGCCTTTGGTGTTTGCTGGCCATTAGACGTATTCAGGCAACATCCAGGCCGGTCAGAAGTAACTGCTGCGGGTTATCGTAGCCGTATTGGTGCCGCAGAAGTTGCGCCTGTACCCACTGTCTACTGTCACCTGCGGGTNGGGGGATGCGCGGGGCCGGGAGGTAGCATAGATTAACCAAAGTCTTAATTTAAGTAGTGTAACCCGGTGGTCCTTGGCCTGCGATTGACTGCGGCATCGACACCTGCCATTTGGTACGGGGTGTAGGTAGCGGCTCCGAGTAAACTCCCCGCACCGCATTTCCGCTATGTGCTGTAGATTTCCAACCGGAGATATCATGAGATNCATCTTCGCCATCCTNACGCTTCTNGCCACGGGCATTCCGCGCGAGGCATCAGCTCACAAGATAAATACCAGCTATACCAACCTGGTGGTCAGCNCCGATACGCTCAAAGTGCGCGTCCGCTTTGACGACTTCGACATGATGAAAATTGGCCTCGATAAGGACGGCGANGGNTTGCTGTTTTACGAGGAGATGGAGGCCGGGCTGGAGCAGNCTTTCGCCTTTGCNCAANANCACCTCACACTGCATATCAACGGTGAGCCGGTAACCCTGCAAGCGGACAAGGGGGACATCAGCCCNGACAACAAGGGCAATATGTTCGCCAATCTCTACTGGGGGGCGCCGCTNACCACTCAGGCGCATACGCTGCACGTGCGCGTCGAGTGGCCGGAAATCTTCGGCGATGATCACAAAAACCTGGTCAAAATTCTCATGCCCGGCCAGCCACTGGTCCAGGCGGTGTTTTCGGCGGAAAAGCCCGAGCAGAGCTTTGGCGCCGCCGATCAGCCGAGTCTGGCCGCGCAAGTTTACGAGTTTATCGTCCTTGGGGTCGAACACATACTCATCGGCTACGATCACGTGATGTTCNTNCTGGCGCTGATCGCGGTGGGNGGTCGATTAATGAATCTGATCAAGATTGTCACCGCCTTTACCGTCGCCCACAGCATCACCCTGTGCCTNGCAGCGNTNGAATGGGTCAGCCTGCCGGGCAAGTGGATCGAGGCCGGCATAGCCCTCAGCATCGCNTATGTNGCAGTGGAGAATTTCTGGATTCAGCGCACGGATCGTCGCTGGATGCTGACCTTTGCCTTCGGGCTGGTGCACGGTTTCGGTTTTGCCAATGTCCTGCGCGATCTGGGGCTGCCAACGCGCGGGCTGGTCGCCTCGCTGTTTTCGTTTAACATCGGGGTTGAGATCGGCCAGGTCGCCATCGTCGCCGTCGCCTATCCTCTGATCGCCTGGCTCAATCGGCAAAGCTTTCAGCGACCGGTGCTACTGGCGGTGTCGGCGCTGATCGGGCTCTTCGGTCTGGGCTGGTTCGTCGAAAGGGTATTCGATCTGGAGTACATGCCGCTATGATCNGGCTATTGGCNCTGTCGCTGTCGCTAAGGGGGGCGGGTCGCCGGGGCTGCGCCGTTACATGGTGCCGGTGGANCGGATCGCGGTCATAGTTTACAATGCGCTTGNATAAGCGGGGCGCGTTTTGCACGACGGCATCGCGGCGGGGGGATGNAATTGCNGTGGGACGGGCGCGATGCGAACGGGCAGGCGCTGGCATAGGGCCCGTGTGTTTTGTACGGGCGCGGGCAGTGGGTTTTACCGCGGTGCGCAAGGTGACGCTGGTCCAATGACGGCTCAGTCGTTGGTTGGTAAGCGCCCCAGTTGTTACTGGTAGATCTGGCGCACCAATACGCGCTCGCGCTCGGGCGGCAGCGCAGCGAATTGCACTTGGATATCGTCGGTCGGGATCGGGTCGCCGAGCACTTCGCCAACCAGTCCGCCCAAAGCAAAGGGCTGGTTACAGCTGGGATCGACGCGCAATTTTTTGCCGCCGGGCACGGGCCGGTCGACCAGTGCGCTGAGCCCGCCGGCACTGAGATTGAGTACCTGTCCCTTGAGCGTTTGCCCCAATAACTCTGCGCTTCCCTCTCCGTCTTCCTCTTCCTCTGCATCTCTCTATATCTACGACTGCGAAATCTATTGCGAACTGTATGTCGAGCCGGTAGAAGTCGCGATGTTGCAAGCGTTCTATCGCTTCGTCGTGGCGCAGCGTTGCAACGAAGCTGTCGCGGTCGAGTGTCAGCACTTCACCGCAAAAACGGTACTCGGTGTCTTGCTCGCGCCAGAAGCGGGCCGCCAACAGGTCGCCGTGAGATAGCTCTGTAAAATGTTCGTAGTCCTCCCTGAACAGCGGCGCGATGGTCAAGCCCCGCTCGTCGCGGGCAACCAGCAGCCAGGGAAAATAGCGTTCTGCATCTTCGTGCCAGACCATAACCGTCAGTCCGCTTTCCAATTGCCGCGTCGTGCGTAGTGGTTGGTCTGGGGGCATGTGGTCGAATTCGAGCGCGCTGCGCACGGCGCCGATGCGGTGCAGTTCGGATTCGTGCGCCGCTCCGGTCAGTGCGGCAGCGCGACGGCCGACGATCCGGTCGAAGGCGTATATGGAATTGAGTAAGAGCAGCGGATTGTTCATGCGACTCTGCCGGGCCAATTGCGCCAGGTAGGTCGCTTGCGCCGGATCGAGGTTTTTTTCCGTCGCCAATTTGGCGAAGCGGGCCTGCATCCGCAGGTGCTGAATCCGCCTGCGCCAGATATGTAGCGCGACTAGGCTGGCGATGCCGAGGCAGAGGATGGCGACAAGCAGTAGCATGAGGCCGGTCGGCTCTTCGGTCCGCGGGCGGAGAAAGGGCAATATGGCGCGCAGGCGATCTTCGTGCATGGGAGAAAAAATAAGACGGTGGGGGTAAGTTTTCCAGCAATAAGATCGCGTTGATTCAGGCAGTGGAATGATTGGGTAAATATATGGTATGGCTTATATTTCCCCGCCATGGCTCAAGTTTTGATTATCGAAGACGATTTAATGTTCCAAAAAGTCCTCTGCCGCGGCTTGGAAATGGTGGGGCACGATCCCATAATCGCCGATGAGGGCCTCTATGGTTTAGAGCAATTGGTCCGGGTGCGCCCCGATGTGGTGCTGCTGGATTTGCTACTCAAGGAAGGGGGGCTAAACGGCCTTGAAGTACTGGCGCGGATTCGCGATTTGCATCCGCAATTGCCCGTCATCATCATGACCGGCTATGGCACCGTAGATAACGCGGTCGAGGCGATGAAGCGGGGTGCCAGCGATTTTATTCAAAAGCCCTTTGGCATTGAAGAGGCACTACTGGCGGTCGAGCACGTCCTCGATGTGGCCAGTCTACGGCAGGAAGTAGGGTATTTGCGCCAGGTCCAGGCCGAAATGGTGCGCAAGGAGCCGCCGGTAGCCGTGAGTCGGGCGATGCGCGAGGTACTTGATATTGCTCGCAAAGCCGCGCAGAGTTCGGCCTCGGTTCTTCTCTGTGGCGAAAGCGGCAGTGGCAAGGACCTGCTGGCGCGCTTTATACACAAAGAGAGTCCGCGCAACCAGTGCCCCTTTGTCGTGGTCGAGTGCGCTTCTTTATCCGCCGACCGGGTTGCGTCCGAGTTGTTCGGTCGCGACGATGAGATGGGCAAATTCCAACTGGCCGACGGCGGCACCCTGTTGCTCGACGAGATCGGCACCATCGACGCTGAGGGACAGGCCAAATTGCTGCGCGTGCTCGAAGACGGGGTCGTGCCGCACCGAAACCGCAAGGCCGCCTTCGCCATCGACGTCCGGGTGATTGCCACCATGAGCATGGAACTCGACGAGGCGATGGTATCCGGGCGGCTGCGCGGCGACTTGTTCCACCGGCTCAACCAGGTGAGCCTGCGCCTGCCGCCCTTGCGCGAACGGCCCGAGGACATACTCCCGCTGTTCGAGGAATTCCTGCGCGAATTCCTCGGCTCGGCCAAGAACTATCGTCTCGATTCCGCGGCGCGGGATCTGTTGTTGCAGCACACCTGGCCGGGCAATGTCCGCGAACTACGCAATATGGTCGAGCGCATCGCGCTGCTGGGTGATGGCGAATGTATCGGCCCCGAGCAATTGGTGTTCACCTTCGCCAATATGTCCGCCGCGCCCGCCGCAGCGCCGGGCGCCGACGTCGGTATGCTAGTGGATTCGCTGGGGCACGGCGAGGTCTTCGACGGTGTCATACGCCTTCTGCTTGAGGAGTCGCTGGTGCGGAGCAGGGGCAACCAGGCCGAGGCCAGTCGTTGGCTAGGGCTTAATCGCTCGCGTTTCACCTATCGCCTCAAGCAATACGGAATTAATCCCCAGGACTTTCAGGATGGTACATGAGTCGGAACACAATCCCCGCGCGGTAATCGATGGGCTGGAACGGGAAAACCGCCTGCTACGGCAGCGTCTGGTGCGGTTAGAGACCGGCGTGTCAGGCGTCGAGCGCATGGAGATGCTCGAGGAGCAAAACCGCCTCCTCGCCGCTTTCCAGCAGGTCGTAGGGGTGATACACGGCAGTTTCGATATGGAGGAGATCCTCGACCACATGGCTACCCAGGTGCTCAAGGTCGGGATTTTTCGCAGCCTGACGATTGGGGTGGTCGATGAGAAGTCCGAGCACATCGATCTGGTGCGCAACTTGCTCTGTCACACGCCCGAAGGGGCCATCGCCCCCAGTTCCAGGATCGTCAGCAGTACCCACGAAGTCATCGACGATCAGGTCGTGTATTCGAAACCCATNGTCGGTCGCAAGATCCCGCTCACTCAACCGGATGATATGATGGCGCTGACCGTGGCGCGGCGGTCTCTGCAAGTNCGGGGCTATATCATCGAAAATGTGCACGAGCGTTACGTNAAAATGGCTTATTTCATTCCCGTGATCTACGCCGACAATGTCATAGCGGTGCTGGCAACGGGTAGCGATGTCGATGAACAAGATCAGCATCTGGAGCGGATTGAAGCACTACAACCGCTGATCGACCAGGTGGCGCTCGCACTGGATCACGCGCGGCTCTACCGCTCGCTCGAAGCGGAGCGCGAGCGGCTGGCGGTGACCCTGGCCAGCATCGGCGACGGGGTGATCGCTACGGATCCTGAGGGGCGAGTCGTCCTGCTCAACAAGGTAGCTGAAACCTATAGCGGCTGGACCCAGCAGGAAGCCTTCGGCTGCCGACTCGGTGCGGTTTTGGGCCAGGCCGGTGGGGAAGGCGAGGCGGTTCTGGCCACTGCGCTGGCGGGCGAAGCTGNGCCCGAGTTGGTCCGCGAGATGGATTTGGTCTCCAGAGATGGGGTCGCGCGCGTCATCCACTGCAGCAGCGCCCCGATTCGCGACGAAGGGCAGCAAGCGGTAGGCGCGGTCTTCGTGCTGCACGACATAACCCAGCAGCAGCGCATGGAAGACGCCATGCATCGGGCACGGCGGATCGAATCGCTGGGCTTGCTGGCGGGCGGGATCGCCCACGATTTCAACAATATCTTGGCTTCGGTGCTGGTCAATGTGTCGGTATTAAAATTGCAGTTGGGCGCGCAGCAACTTGGTATCGACATCATTCGCGATATCGAAATCTCCATGGGGCAGGCGCGCGATCTGACCCAGCAGATCATCACCTTTACGCGCGAGAACAAACCCGAGTTCAAGTCCGCCTCGGTTGGTGACTTGGCCAGGGAATGGGCGACCTTCGTGTTGCGCGGCTCCAACGTGCACTGCGAATTCGACATTGCCCCCAACCTGTGGCCCGTCGAAATCGATACGACCCAGATCAGCCAGGTATTGCAAAATCTGATCATCAATGCAGACCAAGCGATGCCCGATGGTGGCGTGATTCACATACAAATCGAAAATGCCGCCATCCAGGTGGGCGACTCGGTGCCGCTGACGCCAGGAGCCTATGTGTGCTGCAGCGTCGCCGACACCGGTTCTGGTATCGATCCGGACGACCTGCACCGGATTTTCGATCCCTATTTCACCACCAAGGAGGAGGGGACGGGATTGGGTCTGGCATCGGCTCTGTCGATTGTCCACAACCACCAAGGGTGGATCACCGCCGATTCGACGCCGGGGGCGGGCACGACATTTTCACTTTATTTGCGCGCTGCCACCGACCAGGTTGACACCGAAGAGGATGCTCCCTCCGATCAAGTACTGCGCATCGGAGGGGGGCGAGTACTGCTGATGGACGACGACGACCATCTGCGGCAAGCGGCCGGACGGGCCCTGGGGCATCTGGGTTACGGTATGCTTTTCGCCCGCCACGGGCAGGAGGCGATCCGCCTGTACCGGCGGGAATTGGAGGCGGGCACGCCGGTGGATGTGGTAATTCTGGATTTGACCGTGCCGGGTGGGATGGGGGCGGTAGAAGCNGCGCNGATCCTCTTGCAATTGGATCNGGATGCCCGATTGATTATTTCGACCGGCTATTCGCGCACGCCGGTACTCGATGATTTCCGCAGCTATGGGTTTGCGTATCTGATTGCCAAGCCCTACACCATGGAAGAATTGGGTGAGGCCATTCAGTGGGTCCTGCGCTAGCTGCCTAAATATCTGCGAACGAGCCGTCTTCCGGGTGGCGCCGCATCGAGCGCTGGCGCCATTCGCCCTGGTGGGTAAAGGCCGCTAGACCTTCCGGGTCGATTGCCACGCCCAGGCCCGGTCCCTGTGGCAAGGCCACAAAGCCGTCCTGTATCTGCAGCGGTTCGGTAAAAAAGCCCTCGCCGCCGCCGCCGCCGTATTCCATGATCAGGAAGTTGGATGTGCCAGCCATGGCGTGGATCGAGGCGACGACTCCCAGCGGATCGGCGGCGTTGTGCGGGGCGATGCTGATCTCGTGAATCTCGGCCAGAGCCGCGATTTTCTTCATCTCGAGCACGCCGCCGCAGTGGCGGATATCGGGCTGGAGTATGGCNGCGGCTTTGCGCTCGCATATTTCGCGAAAACCCCANCGGGTGGTACAGCGCTCGCCGGTGGCGATGGGTATCGAGGTCGCGCGGGCCAGTTCNAANAGGGGGCCGATATTGTCGGTGGAGCGCGTGGGCTCTTCGACGAACAGGGGGCGCAGCGGCTCGAGTTCGCGCAGGAGNATTTTGGCAAATGCCGGGCTAGTNGCNCGATGAAAGTCGAGGGCGATATCTACNTCTGGCCCAACGGCTTCACGGATGGCAGATACGCGGTCCAATACNGCGTCGATACCCGCTGGAGGCTCGATGTGGCGCACCGCACGGGGGAAGGGGCCGGCCTTGATCGCGGTAAAGCCCGCGGCCACTTTCTCGCGGGCGCTGGCGGCGACCTCGGTGGGGGATTGGCCGCCAGCGGCGCCGTAGACCCGAATGCGCTCGCGCACCGACCCGCCGAGCAATTTCCACAGCGGTAGGCCGACGCTCTTGCCCAGGATATCGAGACAGGCCATTTCGATCCCGCTGAGCGCGGCGACCAGTATCGGCATCTGCCGCGAGTAACTCGAACGATACAGCGTCTGCCAGTGATCCTCGATCTGCAGCGGATCACGGCCGATTAAATATTCCGACATATCGAAGATCGCCCGCTCCACCGTGCGCCCGTGTTCGTAATTCATCGGCGCTCCAATGCCGGTGATCCCCTCGTCGGTATGCACCTGCAGCAGCAGGCCGCGGTTTGTCAGCGGCGTAACTTCGAAGTCGCGTATTTTCATGCGATTAGTCCGTTAGCCACGCTCTGACGCGCGGGTGGTCGAGTACATCGGGATTTAAAATGTGCTCGGGCCGGCGGCCGCCGATGGCCGCGCTGACCTGTTCGATGCCTTTGCCGTCGAGGCGCATGGTCGATTCGACCGTGATGCCGGCGTTGTGGTTGGTGCAGATGATGCGCGGATGGCCTTGGTGGANGGCGCGGGTATCGTTGACCGGGTCATCCACCACGTAGTAGTAGAGTTTTTCCTCTTTGATCGCCCGGTTGACATCGTCGTCGTTGACCAGATTGCCGCGTGAGGGGTTGATNAGCGAGGCGTGGGGCTGCATCAAACTGAGCAGATCGTAATCGACGATGGTGTCGTCGCCGGCCACGTGCAGCGAGACCGTGTCGCACTCGCGGAAGAGTTGTGCGGGTGAATCGGCGACTTCGGCCCCGTATTGGGCGGCGATATCCTNGATATCCGGCCGGGTGTCGTAGACGATGAGGCGGCCATTTTCGCCGAGCAGGGGCACGGCGCGCTGGGCGACCTCTTGGCCGATGCGGCCNCAGCCGTAGAGACCGAGNGTGNTATNCTGCGCTTCGTAGGTCTTGATGATCGAAAAGTCGCCTTGATGTGACAGGTGATTGAGNGTATATACCCGTTTGAGGGTGGCCATCCACTGGGCGATGGCATATTCGGCCACGGCGTCCATATGCACCGGGGTGACGGTTATAATGACCCCATGGCGGGTGGCGGCGGCGACATTGACCTTGTCGAAGCCCACGCCCCAGCGGGCGACGATGCGCAGATCGCTGGCGGCTTCGTAAAATTCATCGGTATACAGCGAAGAACTGGCGATTGAGGCGATCAGGTCGGGTGCGTGTTCGGGGCCGAGGATCGCCGGTTCGTCGACGAGTTCGCCCAGGGTGCGCAGATGAGCCAGGCCCTGCTCGCGTTCGTCCGAGGCGTAGTCGTCGTTGGCGAAAGCCGTAGTGAGCATGATTTTAGGCATCGTTAATCCTTTCTNCTACAATGTATTAAGGTNTTTCACTTGCAAGGGGAATTGAATCCATCGCTCCCGGGCGCATAACGCACAAAGCAGCGGCTTTGCCGGCGCGAGCCATGGCATCGCGCGGCGCCATTTGTGCCGTGAGCCCATGCAGCAGATAGCCGATGAAGGTGTCGCCCGCCCCGGTGGTATCTACTGCCTGGACGGGTTCTGCGGCCAGGTGGAAGGATTCTTCGGCAGAGAGATAATGGGCACCCTCTGCCCCTAGGGTGAGGACGATACGGGCCCGGGGACAGCGCTCGGCTAGGGCCGCGAGTAATTGATCCGGGGCAGACAAACCGGTGAGGCCGGCGGCTTCGGTTTGATTGACGACGAGCATATCGACCGCCTCGAGGGGGTAATCGAGTATTTCGGGGCCAAAGGGGGCGGGGTTGAAGCACGTGNGCAAACCGCGTTTAGTCGCCGCANTCACGAGATAGGGGATNTNGCTTATCTCATTCTGCAAGAGTAAGATATCGCCTTTAGTGAAATGGGAGAGGGTCGAGTCGATGGCCGTTTGCGAAATCTGGCTATTGGCGCCGGAATAGANGACGATGCTATTCTCGCCCGCGCTATCGACCTGGATAATGGCGTGTCCTGTGGGCACTTCGCCGATTTGGGTGTGCGCCATATCGACCCCGAGGGCTACCAGCTTGTCGATCAGCCATCTACCCTCTGGGCCAACCTGTCCGGCGTGATAGACTTCGGCACCGGCGGCAGCGAGAGCGGCGGACTGATTGGCGCCCTTGCCGCCGGCAAAGGTGTGATGGTCGCTACTGGCGATGGTCTCGCCGGGCCGGGCGATGTGNTCNACCTGGTAGACNAGGTCGATATTGAGCGAGCCGAAATTGAGAATCCTCATTTTACAACATTGCTAAATTGTTTTNCNGCAGTAAGATATGCCTATGAAATGACTTCGTTGTACATCTTCTGGGCGGTCATTTCCAAAAAACGTAGATCATTGTTGACATCGATGAGTTGGAATCCTTCGCCGATGCGCTGTTTGGCCGAGTCGGTATCCTTGACTGGAATCCCGCAGGGTTTTCCGGCCCGGGCACACCCCTCGCGAAAGGTCTGTAGTGCGGCTTCGTGATCGGGATGGCCGGCTTCTAGGCCCATGGCCATCGCCAGATCGCCCGGCCCCAAAAAGCCGATATCGACGCCTTCGACTGCGCAAATGGCTTCGGCGTTTTCAACGCCTTCCATATCTTCGATTTGCGGGATCAACAACACCGCGTCGTCAAAGGTCGCGCGGTAGTCGGCGGAGATCGTAACGCAGCGGCCGGTGCCCACTGAACGCTGGCCGCGGGGCGGATAGCGCACGGCGGCCGCGAGTTTTTCGGCCTGTTCGGGGGTGCTGACGTGGGGGAAGACCAAACCCCAGGCGCCCGCGTCGAGCAGGCGGGCAGCGGTGACCGGATCGTGATCCCAGGCGCGGGCCATGGGAATGGCGCCCCGGGCCTCGATGGCGCGAAAAGTATGGGCTATATGACCGAGGTCGAAGGGCGAGTGTTCGGCATCGACGACGAGCCACTCGAAGCCGGCGGCGGCCATGACCTCGGCGGCTAGCGGCGAGGCGAGATTGAGCCAGGAGCCGATGGAGGGCTGGCCGGCGGCGAGTTTGTCTTTTATCGGGTTCTGCATGCGGATCCTTTCTCGGGGTAGCGCGGTGAAACGGTCGGATAATATAGGGCTTTGCCCCGATAGGATAAAGCGAGCGAGGCCAAAAACGGTTTGACCCCCTGCGGCGGTCCTCCTATATTCGCACCCATTGAACTAGAGGGTCAAATGACGACTTCGACGCGCTACTTTTATTATTATTGGTTTTACGCCTCTGGCCAAGGGGGTTAGTGCCCGTCGATTCGTCTGATTCGATAACTAACGCGAGCCCCTGAGGATTTCTCAGGGGCTTTTTTTATGCCAAAGGAGCAGTAAACATGGAGCAAACGCAGGATTTAAATGTGCGAGAAACGATGCCGTTGGTGGCGCCGAGTGTTTTAAAAGAGGAATTGCCGATGAGCGAGGCGGCCAATCGCACCGTGGTTGAGGGGCGCCGGGAGATCCGGCGGATTCTGGCCCGGGAAGATGCGCGGTTGCTGGTCATCGCCGGTCCGTGCTCGATACACGATCCGGAGATCGCCCGCGAATACGCGCGCCGCCTCGTGAACCTGCGGCGCGAATTGGCTGGTCAGATCTGCTTGGTCATGCGGGGTTACTGCGAAAAACCCCGCACCACCATCGGCTGG